>NZ_JBXUGK010000003.1:0-544864 GCF_057180485.1 Chryseobacterium sp. HNCC26DJ240 | reverse complement strand
AAAGGAGAAAAATCTTAGGTTGAAAAAATTTAAAGTAATAATGCAGTAAAAACAAATAGAAAAAATATTTTACAATAAATTATACCCCCAAAAAAAAAAGAGACTGAAAATTCAGTCTCTTTTTAAATATCAATTATTTAGTTTTAAAAATTTGGCAGAGATGCTTGTGAGGCTAATTTTGCTGCTGCATTATAGTTGTCTCCGTTCTCGTCGATTACTCTCTTTGCAAATCTGAATTTCGGTCCCCAATAAGAGTCACTTAATGAAGAAACCATGACTCCTTTTGATGTTGCGGCATGTATAAATTTAATGTCGCCATCTTCTGAAATACTTTCTACTATTCCTACGTGAGAAATTCTTCTTCCGTGTGAAAAGAAAACTAAATCTCCTTTCTGTAACTCAGTTTTATCAATAGATTCTCCTTCCTGCGCCTGAGATGCTGCCACTCTTGGCAATGTAAGGCTTGCTGCAGCACCGAAAACTGATAACACGAATGCTGAACAGTCAATTCCATTTCTGGTGGTGCCTCCGTATCTGTAAGGAGTTCCCAAATAAGTTTCTGCTTCTGTAAGGATGTTGTCTATTACCTTATTATATTTTATTGCCTTAGCAATTTCAGAATTCTTCAATTTGTTTTTTGCGTTGGACAATGCTACTGTTTTTTCAGTTACAAAAGAGCTGATTAGCTGCTTTTTATCCATTTCCAATCTTTTGCTTTCAACTGCCGCATAATTGGCATCTGATTTGTTGTCTTTAAGATAGGTTGTTGGTTTTGAAACTACATAGTTAGTAACACAAGACTGTAAACTTACAGTAGAAATCAGCATCACTAAATACAACAAAACTTTTTTCTTCATAGATAAATTATTTCCGTGTTAAACGTTGTCTTTTATTTTTAAAGCGTTACAAAAGTATCGATTCACATTAAAAACATGTCGAAACTCATACTTACAACGATTGCATTTAACACACTTTAACATATTTATTAACTATGTTAAAGCAATTAAAACCGCTGAAGCCCGTAAATGGACGTCGAGCGGTTTTTTTTATTAAGGTTTTTTAACATATCAAAACATTTGTTTAATAAGAGAGCATATTAAAATAACACAAAGTATTGTTAATCAGTAATTTAAAATAAATTTCATCTTTTTCACAATCCTATCCTTATATATAATACGTTTAAGTATTTTGAAATCGTAAAATTTGAGCCTTAAAATGTATAAACAAAAGGAGACTTATTTCGTCTCCTTCTTCTTAACTTTCTTTGGCATTTTAGATTTTATAAATTTCTTGCGGCTTTTCATGCAATCCAGACTTTGAGATGTGAAACAATACTTTTCCGCTTCTGTTAAAAACTTTAATGCATTAGAAAAACTTCCTCTCAATTCGGAAAGCAAAGCTCTGTAAAACCATAAAACTGACTTGTCAATCCCTTTTATTTTCAAAGAATAAGTAATCAGTTTTTCTGCTTCCTGCAAATCTTCGTTATCCAAAAGACATTTGATGTAGTATTTTGGCGTATTCAGATTCGTGACGTCACATTGCATAGCTTCCTCGAAATAGAGTTTTGCTTTTTCATAATCGATGAGCATTTCACTGTAGATTCTTCCCATCAGACAAAGCGAATCTGCATCTTCAGGATCGTAGGAAAGCGCATAATTCAACGCTTCAAGACAATCCGGCAAGCTGTATGGATAATTATCCAGCGCTTCAAAATAATATTTACTTTTAGTTAAGGTCATTTCTGTAGTTTTTTAATTCATTTTTCAGAATTTTTCTCTCTTTTTTAAAAGATTTCTCCTGATAATTCTTTTTAAAATCGTTTCCGGAAAATGTCCGAATCGGATTTCCTCTCTGAACATTCAAATGATTGTTCCACGTTTCCTGCATTTGTTTTTCCAATTGCTGAATGTGAAATTCCATTACTTTTTCTTTCAAACGAATAATGGAAATCTTCTTATTCTCCAACTGCGAACGGGAATCCTGCACGAAAACACTTTGTCCGGTTTTTGGATAAGTTGCACGAACTGCAGTTTCCACTTTATTCACGTTTTGTCCGCCGCTTCCCTGACTTCTCGCGGTCTGAAACTGAATTTCTTTTTCATTAAAATCCATTTTCTCCAAACCTTCCAGTTCAAAAATCCCGATAAACCAATTGCTTCTTTTGTGGAATTTTCTAAAAGTACTTTTCCCAATCCAAAGAATGCTTCCGAGCCAATTTTTTAGAAATTCACTGACCTCTTTTCCTTTTAATAATAAGGTCGCAGATTTCAAAGTCAGGTTTTCATCACCATTTTCACGGTGAATGATTTCGTAATCGATTTTATTTTGTTTTACTTCCTCAAGAAAGACCTTCAGAACTTTGGCAACTACCCACTGACATTCCAAAGGTCCTCTTCCCGAGGTTATTTGTATTATTTTGTCCATTGTTTTTTTAGGAGCTTAATCCCGCTTTCCGCTGTATCTTTTTTTGCCCTCGCTTTTTTGCAAGCCCGCGCAAAAAAAAGGATGCCGCTGCAATCGGGGCTATGGTTTTTCTCCTTTTTATTACTATTTGTTATAAATTATTTAGTGATTTTCGAAAGAATTAAAATGCAGGTATTTGACATCAAACACCCAACATCCCGCATCCAACATCAATCATTATTTATCCATTCTCACAATTCGAGGTTGAAAAGTTCCGAGAATATCCACCAACTCACTTTGTGCGTTCATCACTTCGTTGATGTCTTTGTACGCCATTGGTGCTTCTTCGGCATTTCCGCTCATCAACGTGACATTTTTGAGTTTTAATTCTTTCTTAATGTCATTTTGAGTGAACATGTTTCTGCATTCTCCTCTCGAAAAAGCTCTTCCTGCGCCATGAGAAGCCGAGTTCAGTGAATCCGGATTTCCTTTTCCTCGGACGATGAAACCTTTTGCCGTCATCGAACCGGGAATCATTCCCAGCTCGTTTTCGTTGGCTGGAGTTGCGCCTTTTCTGTGAACTATCACTTCTTTTCCGTTGTGGATTTCTTTCCACGCAAAGTTGTGATGGTTTTCGATTCTTGCTTTTACTCTTCCGCCGACTGCTTTCACCAGTCTTCTGTGGATATCGTCGTGACAGGCCGAAGCATAATCTCCTGCGAGATTCATCGCTGTCCAGTATTCTAAACCGAGATGCGTGTTCAAGTCAAGCCAAGCGAAGTTCTGCGCTTCTTTTGGTAACGGACATTGTTCGGTCGCCACTCTGGAATAATACTGAGCGATTTCTGCTCCCAAACCACGAGAACCGCTGTGTGAAAGGATTCCGAGGTATTTTCCTTTCGGAAGATTGATTTGTTGGTCTTCTTCCGTAATTTCTACTTCACCGAATTCCACAAAGTGATTTCCACCGCCGGAACTTCCCATCTGTTTGATGGCTTTTCCTTTTAATCTTCTCAAAATCGGAATTAAATCAAACGTGTCTCTGTCGAAAATCTCGTGGTCAATGTGAGATTTGTGCGTTTCGTACATCCCGAATTTGGTGTGTTCGGCAAGCGCTTTTTCGTATTTGTCTTTTGAGCCGTCGAGATATGAAATTGGCGTATCCAAAATACTGAGCGACATTCTGCAACCAATATCCATCCCGACTCCGTAAGGAATTACAGCATTTTCTACCGCGAGAACGCCACCGATTGGAAGTCCGTAACCACTGTGTGCATCGGGCATCAAAGCTCCCTGCGTTGCAATCGGCAGTTTCAGTGCGGTGTACAGTTGGTTTTTTGCTTCATCAGAAATATTGTTTCCGAAAATTTGAAATGAAGCTCGGTTGGTGCTGAGCATTCTTTTCTCGGTTTTCTTTGATGAAAGCAAAGCTTCTGCGATTTGTCCGAAGGTTAAATCTTTCTCGAAGTTCTCCGGATTTTGGTGGATTTCCTTGAGAAGAGATTTCACATAATGAATATTTTTGGTTGCAAAATTTCTCTTCATGACTTCCAAAGCGATGTTGACACTCTGATTGTTTGGATAGCCTAATTTTAATATATCTTTTCCTTTAAGTTTTAAATTTCCCATTGTTTTTGTTTTAAAATTGGAGAACGTTTCCGTCCTCAAGACTCTCCGCAAACTTTGTTGCAGACATTTTGTAGTGAAAGTGTTTTATACTTTCCATCAAATCAGTTTTGTATTCATAATTCCAGGAATTTGACCTTCCATAAATTGTTTTATGGACAATTCCCTGAATTTTCTGCTGATTTAAATAAGAATCCAATTCGTGAATTTCTTTTTCTAAATCTGAATGTAAAGGCTTATAATGAGTAATCATATTTGGTTTTACTCTTAATATAAATCTCCATGGCTCAATGAATTCATAATAAACATTGTGTTTCTTTCTGACAGGGAAATAATTTTCTCTTTTCAGGAAATATTGTTTTTCTCTGACTGTTAATGCCAATTTTGGATCGTTCCATTGATGAAATGAAAGCTGAATAAGTTTCTGTTCCCTGTCGACATAAATTCTCCGTCCGTATTTTCTTTTCTTTTTTAAGAACTTTCGTGTTGGAGAATACATTTTTGTATTGATTTTGTTCAAAATTCCTTCGAAAAAATCTGCGTCTTTGGAACGTTTCACATCATCTCTTACAACGAAAAACCGTACAAATCCCTTTTGATAAGGCTGTTGAAGAGGCATTAAAGGAATCTTCCTTCTTAATTCAAAAAGTTCATCACGATGTTTATACTTTTTTCTGATCTGTTTTTCTACATCTTTTTTTATGATTCTTTTTTTGCTTCTCAGGCTTCGTAATCTGAAAAACAAAAGATTATCTTTTTCCATTTGTTTTTAGAATTTAGAGGTGGGATATTGCAAGTAAGACTTCAATAAATCACATTAAATCTTAATCAACTGAATTTATAGTTGACTGTTCGTTTGATGGCAGGAGTTTGTCTTAGCCCCGATGGTAACGGCATCCTTTTTTGTCATTGCGGGTGAGAAAAAGCTCAACAGATGCTTCACTTTGTTCGCAATGACTAAAAAGATACAGTGGACAGCGGGATTAAGCTCCTAATAAAAAAAATGATTTCGGGGAAACTGTTTTGAGTTTGAAATATTGCGCAATAAAAAACCCGAAATCTTACGACTTCGGGTTTTGATATATCATTATACTGTTGTTCTAAGAATGTACCAAACCACGAAGCCCCGCCTTTGCAAAAGGCAATCCTACTGTTGAATGTAAGTTGTATCTGAACATGCTTCGTTGTTTTTTTAATGGTTAAACTTGATTTTCAGATGCAAAGATATTGTTTTTTTTGAAACTCTAAATAAAATTTTATTTTTTTTTCACGTTATCATGATTTCCATGTGATACAAAATGTTATATTTGTTCCCTTAACTCAAACATTTATGAAAAGCACTTTAATGAAAACTTTACTTTGTGCATTTGCACTGGTACTACTTTTTTCTTGTAATTCTAACAAGAATGATGAAATCTTAACTTACACTACTGACACTACTTTGGGAATATCCCGAGTAAATCTGAAAGAAATTTCGAACAAAATTCCAGTAGATAAAATTTTAAAGGAGAAAAAAAATATTCAGGCAGAAGAAAAACTGTTTTTACAATTGGTAAATAAGCCTGAAGAGTCTGGAATCGACATCGACAAACCTCTTTATCTTATTGTTGATCAGGGAAAAACGAATTCTGAATTTGATGCTAAAGCTTTTATGTGGATCAGCGACAAAGCAAAATTCCAAAAAAGCATGTCTGATCTTACTAAATCTAAAGTAACCATCGACAGCAAAGACAAAATCTTTATTGACGGTAAATTGGCAGGGAGCATGAAAGGCGAAATGGCCATCATGGTCAGCGAAAGAGCTTACAATCCTTATGGAGGATACGATTCTAATATACCTGAGGGTTCTGAAAGAATTAATGACAAATATTTCACAGATTTCTGGGCAAGAAAGGGAACAAAAAGTGCCGCGATTAAAGAGCAGGTCAACAATTCTCTTGTAAGCGATAAAGACGTAAGCGGATGGGTAAACCTTGCTGCTGTAGCGAGTTTTGCATCAAAAGGATATATCGAAACACTTGCTATTAACAAACTTATTAAAGATTCCGGAATCGGTTTCGATTTTAATTTTGACAAAGGAAAGGCTGAAATGGCTACGAAGACGTTCTTCAATAGCGATATGAAGAAAATTGTGGAGAAATATTATGATAAAAATAAAGTAAACTACGACCTTGTAAAAAATGTAGAGCTTGACAATGCAAAATCTTACACTATCGGATTTTTCAGCTTAGATTTTATGAAATATCTTGTTAAGGAAGCTGGTTTTGAGGCTACGGTAAACCATTATCTTGCTTCAAGCAATAAAAATCTTGAAGATATTACTTCGACTTTTACAGGAGATTATGCTTTTGTAGATTTCAAAATAAAACAGGACACTGCAGATTATTACAATTACAGATCAGACAATGCCATTGTTTTAGGATTTAACTCAAAAAACAAAGCGATATTAACAAGTCTAATGGATCAATATCTTACTTCTGCCGGTAAAAAATACATGGTAACAGACAATCAGGTAATTGTGTCTGACAATCCGGAGGTTCTTGCTCAGTTTCAAGGTAAAAAAGCAGGAAAAAATTCAAGTTTAGATAAAAAATCCGGTGTGATGTCTTATTCTTGGTCTGACGGTAAAGATTACAATCAAAGAGAAAATCCGCCGGTGAAGATTATCAACATGACCAACGAATCTAAGGAAGATGGTGGAAATCTGCTTTCAAAATCTGTATTTACACTTGATAAGAAAGACGAAAACGCACTGTATTATTTATTGATGAATGACTAATATTGTTTTAAATAATATTTCGCCAAAATATTTTACCCCGAAAAACATTGAAGATTCTCAAATCTGGAATCGAAATGTAACTTTTGAAAGAGGTAAAAAAAATCTGATCATTGCACCGTCTGGGAGTGGTAAATCTACTCTTGCGACGGCAATGCTCGGAACTCATTTTCAGTATGAAGGAGAGATAAAATACGGAACGGAAGTTGTGAAAACAATGCATCTCGAAAAAATTGTAGAGCATAGAAAGCAGGGTATCAGCCTGCTTTTTCAGGATGTGAGAATGATTAAAAACCTGACGATTTCTGAAAATATTCTTCTACGTGTTTTTAATAAAGACAGAAAGCAATTCTTACCAAAAATGGAAGAGTATTCCAGAAAACTGGGAATTGAAAAACTTCTCAACAAGAAAGCTGAAAACTGTTCTTATGGAGAACGTCAACGAAGCGCTATTGTGAGAAGCCTGATCAATCCTACAGATTTTCTGATTTACGATGAATGTTTCAGTCATTTGGATATCAATAATAAAATGATTGCTTTTTCTCTCATTAACGAAGTTTCTGAAGAAAGCGGAAGTTCGGTGATCTTTTTTGAGCTCAATGAGTTTCCTTTTGAGCATAATTATCTAATTCTTCATCTATAAATGCTATGAAGAAAATTTTTAATTCACTTATTCTGTATGCCGGACTGTTCATTGCCTTTATTTTGGTTTTGTCCTGTCTGCAGCTGTATGAAAATGCCAACCGCCTTTTCGGAAGCAAAAGCAGTGACAGCAACTACTGGCTCACATTCAGTAAAAAACTGACTCCGGATAATATCGGAAGGAAAGAGCTTTTGGGTTTTAATGAAAATGATATTGCCAAGATAAAAAAATGGACTGAGGTTGAAAACATTTACCCTTTTTCTGCCAACGAGTTTAAAGCTTCGGCAAATGGAGGAGATTTTATTCCTTTTTACACTGATCTTTATTTTGAAAGCGTAGATTTGAAAGCAATTGATGTTCCTTTAAAAGAAGAAGAATTTCAGGTAAAAGGAGACGAAATTCCAATTATTATTTCAAGGGAATATCTGAATCTTTATAATTACGGATTTGCCATCAACCAGGGCTTGCCACAGATTTCTGAGGATTTTGCCAAGAAAATTGAAGTCAATATCAATATTACAATCAATAAGGAAAACAAAACGTACAGAGGAAAAATGGTGGGACTTTCAGACAGAATTCATTCCGTTCTGATTCCGAAAAAATTTCTTGATTCTTTGAATCTTACTGCAAAACCTGAGCTTGCCAGTCAACCTAAAATTTACAACAGAGTTTTGGTTCAGGTGAAAGATTCCGGAGATGAAAGTTTGGTTTCTAAAATGAAAGAAAACGGTTACGAATCGAATCAGGAAAGCCTCCGTTCAGCAAAAATAAAGTCGAAACTGTTTTTAGTTTTAAAGGTTATTGCTGTTTTGGGGATTTTCATTTTCGCTTTATGCCTTTATATTATTGTAAGTTTTATAAAAATTCAGTTTCTGGAAAAGCAGGAAGAAGTTTCCATTAAAAACAGCTTAGGCTATTCTCCAAAGAAAATGGTAAGCGATATCAGCAGGAAATTCAGTTTAAACTTAATGTTTGTATTAATTTTAAGTTTAGGCCTGATTGCTCTGGGACAGTATCTGATTGCAAAATCTGATGTTTCCAACGGTTTGCTATCGATGTATGTGAATCCTTTTCTGTGGTCGGTAATTATTATCATTCCACTGTTGGTTTATTTCTTCGTGAATATTCTGATTTACCGCTGGCTGCTGAAAAGCTGGAAAATATAACAGAAAAAACGACCGTCGTATGATGGTCGTTTTTGTTTTTTCTAAATGTTTTTAAATTAATTTTTTAAACATTCCAAAATTCCCGATCCAGACTTCTATACTGTATTGCCTCGGAAATATGATGGGATAAAATATTTTCAGACTCTTCCAAATCGGCAATCGTTCTTGCAACTTTTAAAATTCTGTCGTAGGCTCTGGCAGAAAGATTCAGTTTTTCCATTGCCATTTTAATGAGATTAAAAGAGGTATCGTCCAGTTCACAGAATTTCTCCAATTCACGGGATCCGATTTGAGCATTGTAGCTGATTGACAAATCTTTATACCGCTCATTCTGAATTTCACGGGCAATTAAAACCCGCTTTCTGATGTCTTCACTTTTTTCGCCTTTTCTTTTCTCGGCCAATTGCTCAAATTCCACTTTTTGAACTTCGACATGAATATCAATTCGGTCTAAAAGAGGTCCGGACAGCTTATTCATATATCTCTGCATCTCAAAAACAGAGGAAGTGTTGTTCGGATCATCCGGAAAATAGCCACTTGGACTGGGATTCATCGAAGCTACCAGCATAAAACTTGAAGGATAATTTACAGTAAATCTTGCCCTCGAAATCGTCACTTCTCTATCTTCCAAAGGTTGTCGCATGACTTCAAGAACGGTTCTTTTAAATTCCGGCATTTCATCGAGAAACAAAACGCCATTGTGAGCCAGCGAAATTTCTCCGGGTTGAGGATAACTTCCGCCACCGACGAGTGCTACATCTGAAATCGTGTGGTGTGGGCTGCGAAAAGGGCGAACGGTCATCAGAGAAGTTTCTGTTCCCATTTTTCCTGCAACAGAATGGATTTTTGTAGTTTCCAAAGCTTCCTTTAAAGTTAAGGGAGGTAAAATGCTCGGAACTCTTTTTGCCAACATGGTTTTTCCGCTTCCGGGAGGACCTATGAGAATGATATTGTGACCACCGGCTGCTGCGACTTCCATGGCTCTTTTTGCGGTTTCCTGACCTTTCACTTCAGAAAAATCAAAAGGAAATGAGTTGATTTTATCCTGAAACTCTTTTCTGGTGTCTAAAACTGTTTTTTCTAAAGGCGTTCCGTCATTAAAGAAGTCAATGACTTCTTTAATGTTTTCAACACCATAAACATCGAGATTATTGACAATCGCCGCTTCCCTCGTGTTTTGTTTCGGTAAAATAATTCCTTTGAAACCTTCTTCCCGAGCCTGAATGGCAATGGGAAGAACTCCTTTGATTGGCTGTAAACTTCCATCAAGGGAAAGTTCGCCCATGATGATGTAATCTTTAATATCTTCAGCAACAATCTGGTCTGAAGCCACCAGAATTCCCATGGCAATACTCAAATCGTAAGCTGCACCTTCTTTTCGCAAATCTGCAGGAGCCATGTTAATCGTGATTTTCTTTCCGGGAATTTTGAAACCGACATTTTTCAGTGCAGCAGAAATTCTGTAACTGCTTTCTTTGATAGCGTTGTCGGGAAGCCCAACTAAATGATATCCGACACCGCCGGTATCGATGTTGACTTCAATGGTAATGGTTTGAGCAGATACTCCAAAGATGGCACTTCCGTAAATTTTGATCAGCATTATTCTGTGTTTTAAGTAAAGTTAAAAAAAATTCGTGTGGTACTAAACAGTTTTAGCTAAATTTTAAATCTAAATTTTAATATTTTTGTTTGCTTCTTTTCTAATAAAGAATTTATAAAATCAAAAATTGATGAAAGAGAAATTTCCCGCAATAAATAGTACACTCTCACCCATCGAACTTGGCAAAATTATTCAACAGAAATATCAGCTGACTGATAAAACTGAATGTAGTATTTTTCGGCTTGCAATGAATCATTTATATATTGTTCAGGATGGCAAAAGCAAATACGTTTTTAGAATTTATACCCACAATTGGCGTACTAAATTAGAAATCGAAGAAGAATTGAGACTTTTGCTTCATTTAAAAGATTCGAATACACAAGTTTCTTATCCAATAGAAGGAAATTCGAAGGATTTTATTCAGGAAATTGATGCTCCGGAAGGAAAAAGGTATGGCGTTTTATTTTCTTATGCAAAAGGTGAAAAAACAGCAAGATTCTCACCAGAAACAAGTTTTATTATTGGGCAAGAGCTTGCAAAAGTTCATCGATCGACGGAAAATTTTTCTCTCAAAAGAATTTCTTACAGTTCTGAAAACTTACTTGCAAATTCAATTTTAAGTATAAAAAAATTCTTCAAAACAACTGACAGTGAAATTGAATTTTTAGAAAAACTATCTGTTTTCTTGACTTCAAAACTTGATAGTATTGATTCACAAAAGATAAGAGCAGGAAGTATTCATCTTGATGTATGGTTTGACAATCTGCATATTAATAATGAAAAGGAAATAACATTTTTTGATTTCGACTTTTGTGGAAACGGCTATCTATGCTTTGACATTTCTTACTTTTTATTTCAACTTTTTACAACAAATTTGAACGAGGAGGAATACCAAGCAAAGGCGGATAGTTTTTTAAAAGGCTACGAAACGATAACAAAAATCAGCCCTGAAGAAAAAGAAATTTTACCTTTTGCCTGTTTAGCAATTATGACCTATTACATAAGTGTGCAATGTGATAGATTTGAATTTTGGACAAACATTTTCCTAAACCAAGACCATTTAAAAAGAATGGTTGGAAATTTAAATCGATGGATGATCTACAATAACATCGAAATAGAATAATTTTAAAAAATTACCGTATTTTTATTTTAAATTAAATTTAAATGAACACTAAACCCGAAATAACCTGGTCAGATTTTGAGAAATTAGACATCCGTTGCGGAACCATTATTTCTGTAAATGATTTTGAAAAGGCGAGAAATCCTTCCTATCAGCTGGAAATTGATTTTGGAGATCTTGGGATCAGAAAATCTGCGGCACAAATCACTACTCTTTACAGTAAGGAAGATTTAGCAGGTAAACAGATTTTAGCGGTCGTCAATTTTCCGAAAAAACAGATAGCCAATTTTTTTAGCGAATGCCTTGTTTTGGGTGTTTATGGCGAAGATTCAAAAGATGTAACACTTTTATCTCCTTCCTTACCAACTAAAAATGGTTTGCAGGTTGGATAGATTCAACAAAATTTTAAATGTAACTGAATTTAAAAACATGTTAGGTTTAATGACTAATAATATTATTTAAAATAAACACAAATATGATTCAAAATATTCCTTTAGAAAAAGTATTATTTCTCGATATAGAAACTGTTCCGCAATACGGAAACTGGAACGAAATTCCCGAAACTGAGCAAACGCTTTGGGACAAAAAAACAAGATATCAGCGAAAAGACGAAATTTCTCCTGAAGATTTTTACGAAAGAGCCGGAATCATGGCAGAATTTGGCAAGATTATCTGCATTACCATTGGAATGATTGAGAAAAACGACACTTTGAAAATTAAAAGCTTCGCAAATGACGATGAAAAAATTCTGCTGGAAGAATTTGGAGAAATTTTTAACAGCATGCGACTTCGGGATGTAATTCTCTGCGCTCACAACGGTAAAGAATTCGACTTTCCATGGATTGCAAGACGATTTTTAATAAACGGTATGCAACCTCCTTCCCCATTTCAGCTTTTCGGAAAAAAACCGTGGGAAATTCCGCACATCGACACAATGGAGCTGTGGAAATTCGGAGATTACAAAAGCTTTGTTTCACTGGAACTTTTAGCCCACGTCTTCGGAATTCCAACTCCCAAAGATGATATCGACGGCTCAATGGTTTCATCAATCTATTACATTGAAAAAGACTTGCAGAGAATTGTAGACTATTGTGAAAAAGATGTCTTAACTTTGGCGAATATTTTCCGGCGTATGCGTCAGGAAGATTTGTTGAAAAGGTATTCTTAATTTAGATTAATCATAAAAATGAAATTTACAGACGATCAGATCGCAGATATTGGTGAAGAAATAATTGGTGTATTAAAAACGGTTTATGATCCCGAAATTCCGGTCGATATTTATGAATTGGGATTAATTTACGACGTGCAGATCTCTGAAGAGGCTGACGTAAAAATTATCATGACGCTTACAACACCCAATTGTCCCGTAGCGGAAACGCTTCCACAGGAAGTAAAAGATAAAGTAAAAGAGGTAGAAAATGTAAACGATGTAGATCTCGAACTTACTTTTGAACCAAGCTGGAACAAAGATATGATGAGCGAAGAAGCAAAATTTGAGCTCGGAATGCTTTAAGATTTGAAATTTAGCTGAAACATACAGAAAGCTGTCACAATTGTGGCAGCTTTTTTTGTTTACCGTGTTTTTACGATGCAGAAATAGTAAAAACCCTGATATTGTGAATGTTGCAAAGTCATAATTTTGGCATATCAAATTAGAGTTATGGAAGCTAAGAAAGTAATTGCAACATTTAACAACGGAAGCGTTCCGCCGGCGTACGCTTATCGTTATGAGCTTATTTTTTCCGACAGCGGTACTGCTGAATTAAAAGTTTTCAAAGGCTATGAACTTGATGAGAAGAATATTTTTTCGGAAACTAAAAAGATCAACACTTTAATTCTGGAACAGCTGATTGCAGGAATTCACAACCTCAAGATCTTTGAATCAAATTCTCCTGAGACAGGCGGAAGCCAGCGCAGCATTCAAATCAGCAACGGAAAGTCTGAAAAAACTTTTATTCAGAATGACGATCTGGAGGGAATCAATCTTTTCAATCGCTTTCTCTATCTCTATAACCCTGATTTTTTAAACACTATTAACAAATTCATTAACCATTAAAAACAATTATTATCATGGATCAAGCACCAAAAGAAATGTTTGTGGGAGTAATCAATCCCTACGCATTAACAGAAGCAATTACAGGAAGAAAATTTGACTGGACAGACGCAAAATCGTTTCAGGTTCTGGAGCAGGCTTTAGAAACAAACTATTCCGAACTTTTTGACATTAAATTTAATTCTCCGCTGTACGCTGGTTTACAATTAGCTAAAGACAACACGGTGAAAACGATGAAAGTTGAAGACATTAAAGTGAGATCATCCGATAAACTCGAAACGATCAATTTTTCAACCATCAAAAACCTGAAAGATCTTTCCAAAGCAGGAATTAAAGACATCGACAACGTGGAGGTAAAAACCGCAAGACTGGATAAAGGCGATGTGAAAGTTGTTCTGAATGTACCAAAACTGAACAACACCATCACCAACACTACAGTTTCGCCTGTCATCAAAGACATTGTGTTCGGAAACTTAAATCTCAACCTGGGATGGACTCCGGCAAACTGTCTTTGGAGCGACAGAGGAAACTTTTTCAATGATGTGACAGAATTCAACGATCCTATTCAGGGGTCTGTAGGAAACTGCTATTTTATTTCTGCAATTGCAGCTTTGGCGTGGGCAACTCCTTATGCCATCGAGCACAAAGTGAGAGCTACAGGAACAGGAGAAACGCAGCGTGTGAATGCGATTCAGTTTTACACAAAAGGCGGTGGAAAAGATGCACCGAGCAAATTAATTGAAGTAACAGACAGCACAATTATCACTACTTCAAACAATCCTGTGTATTGCAGAAGTAATGATGCAGGAGAAATCTGGCCGGCCGTTTACGAAAAAGCTTTCGCAAAATGGATCAACCAAACTGCCGATGACAAACCGGACATCACAAAAACTGCTTACGGAGATCCTGTAAAAGCAATCGCTCAGCTGAACAACAAAACTCCGTTTTATTATTATACCAATGCAAGAACTGCAGACCAGCTGTACGGAATTGTAAGAGAAAATTCTATGAGTATGAAAACCATCAATCCAATGGTAGCGTGGACTTACGGGTCAGGAAATTATTCAGGTTCAAATATTGTGGCGAATCATGCTTACACCATTTTAGGCTGGGCGTTTATCAATAATAAAAGCTATATAATCCTTAGAAACCCTTGGGGAGTAACGGAACCAAATGGTTTAAATTCTTATCAGGGACTCATCAGTTTCTTCGACAGCAGCTTCTGGAGACCAATTAACATGATTGGAAATGACGGAGTTTTCGCTCTGGAAATCAATGCCTTCAAATACTATTTTGCAGGAATGGGTGTTGCGAAGTAATGATTTAAACCAAACTTAACTTTTATATTTAAACTTCCATAGATTATTTTATGGGAGTTTTTTTTAAAATTGCTGAATAACTTTTATTTAAACGCAAAGTGAAACAAAGATTTTTAAATTCTGATTGCTTTTAAGCTATACAAAGCCGTAAACTCAACAGTGAAATACAAGATTTTCACTAAATAGATTGTGACAAATCATAGTTTACTCAGTTTCAAAATACATCAATTCTTCAGTTTCATTGGGAAGTGTAACGAAATTTTTGAATTTCAAATCCAGCTTTTCGATTAATTTCTGAGAAGAAATATTGTCTTTTGTAGTAATCGCTGAGATCTTTTTTAAACCAAACCGCTTCATTACCTCATCTTTTATTTTTGCGGCAGCTTCGTACATCAGGCCTTTTCCTTCAAATTCTTCCAGAACAGAAAATCCAATATCTGAAACATCCAATCCGTCACGCTCAAAAATACCGACGGCTCCAATTTTTATATTTCTTTCCTTTAAAATAACTGTATAATTTCCGTAGCCCAAACGATTGATTTGCGGGAAAAATCTGTTTTCAATATAGTTTTCGGCAACATCTATGCTTGTTATATGTCTGTTTCCGATAAACTTTAAAAAACTGGGCATATTATAAAGATAATAAATCAGCCGTGCGTCGTCTAAAGTGATAAGGCGAATGATAAGTCTTTCGGTTTCAAAAAAATTATCTTCGGGTTTTGACTGGCTGTTTTTTGGGATCATCTTTTGGTTCAGGCTTTTTTTCTATTTTTAAAAGTCGCGGATTGTTTTTGCACTTTTTATTATAAAGTTCGATGTAAGATCCGTTATCTTCAGTTTTTTCAATTTTCCCAGAACTTTTTGAGACCGTCAGTGTAAAATGTTTTTTCTGGTATGGGCATTCCACAGAAGTTACTTTACCTAAATCGAGATAGTAATTTTTAGCATCCTGATGGTAATTTGCGGCAAGGTCTACAAATTCTTCATCGATAATATAACCCTCCAAAACCGCTGAAAGTGCTGCTTCTTCGGCATTATCTATGCTTCCGATGAATGATTTTAAATCTTTCAGTTCAGTAATGTAACTTATTTTCCCGCCTTTAGAATTCACAATATAAAAATAGGAGTCTTCACTTGGTGTAAGGTCAAAACCCGCAAACTGCGGCAGGTAATCTTTTTTTGTTCCCGAAATTTTTACCTCCTTATTTTTGCCGTATTCGTTGTACACCAATACCCAAAAATCGTATTTATCATTTGGAATTATTTGAGCCAAAACATTCTGCACACTGGCAAGTTTCTTTTTCTCCTGCGAAAAAACGGCAGCTGAAATAAGCATCAGCATTAAAATTCCGGTATTCTTTAAAATTTTCATAAACCAAACTGCAGCAGAAATAGTGCCGACTTTTTACATGAATTTATCTCCTTTTTTAAGGTTTTTCAGATCCAGAACATAATCTTTAATGCGCTGATCGTGATCTCTTGGGCAGATCAGAAGAACCTTATCTGTATCTACAACGATAAAATCGTTCAAACCGTCTATGATAACAGCTTTATTTAAGTTTTTTAAATGAATGATGTTTCCGGAAGAATTATAGGAAAGTGAATGTTTATGCGGATTAGCGTTATTATTCTCGTCTTTTTCACTGTTTTCAAAAACAGATTTCCATGTACCAAGATCGCTCCAGCCAAGATCTGCAGAAATTACGTGTACATTTTTAGCCTTCTCTAAAATCCCGTTATCAATCGAAATTTTTTGGATTTTAGGATAAATGGTTTCAATACAACTTGTTTCGCTTTCAGAATTGTATTCACACGAAGTAAATTGCTGTGTCATTTCCGGAAGAAATTCTTCAAAAGCCTTCTTTATCGTTTTTACGTTCCAGATAAAAATTCCGGCATTCCAAAGGAAATCTCCGCTTTCAAGAAAAGTATTTGCCAGTTCTAAAATTGGTTTTTCTGTGAGCGTCTTCACTTTATACAAATCAGATTGCTGGTTTTCTACAAACTGTATGTAACGATAGCTGGTTTCCGGTCTTGTCGGAATAATTCCCAGGGTAATCAGATAATCTTTTTTTGAAGCTAAATCTAAAGCAAGTTTTGCCTTTTCAAGAAAAACATCTTCCTTTAAAATTAAATGATCAGCGGGTAAAACAATAAGCGTTGCATCAGGATTAAGCTCACCGATTTTATTAGCCATATAAAGATTACACGCTGATGTATTCTTCACAAGCGGCTCTCCCACAATATTTTCTTCTGGGATTTCCGGAAGCTGTTGATGAGAAAGAGTAACGTATTCTTTATTCGTAATAACGAAAATATTTTCTTTGGGAATCATTTTGCTGATGCGGTCGTAAGTCTGCTGAATCATCGTGCGACCTGTCCCGAGAATATCCTGAAACTGTTTTGGAAATTTTTGCGTACTCAATGGCCAGAAACGGCTTCCGATGCCACCTGCCATGATCACGCAGTATTGATTTGATGTTGACATTTTTTAACTACAATTTTGAACCCTCGCCAAAGGCCTGAAAGAATACTTTCTGCCCGTTTCGAGGTTCTTACAAAGATAGTTTTTTTTAATCAGACCTTCTAAAACATACTTTTGATTTCGGTAGATAAAATTTTCTCCTTTTTTAATACTTTCTACATAAACGCCTTCATCATTACTATTTTCAAAACGAAAATACTTCACCAGTTCCGGGCTCGCCATAAAATTAGCCTTCGGAGATCTCGAAAAATGAACAAGAATAGATTTAAATTCTTCATTATAAACATCAATACTTTCCAAAAGCATCAATCTGAACGTGTGTTTCCACTCGTTTCCGTGGGGAGCAATTCTTCGTCCGTACTTTTCAAAAGCGATAAGATGCGCCAACTCATGGGTCAAAACAAAGAAAAAAAGTTCGGGCTGTAAGGTAGAATTAATGGTAATTTCATGTGAGCCATCACGATTTTTCCTGTAATCTCCAAGCTTAGAACTGCGGTCTCTTGTAATTTTAATATGAATTGAATGGTCTGAAAACCAATTTTTTAAATAGTTTCTACAGTTGTCCGGCAAATATTTTTCCAGAGTTTGAATAGACATGCTACAAACTTAAAGGAATTCCTGCATAAAAATTCAATAATTTTAAGCTGAAAAGATAATTGTATTTAGACTGAGCTACAGAACCTTGTGCGTTTGCGTAATTGTTTCTCGCAATATTTACATCAAAAATTGTAGAACGACCAGCAGCGTAACTTTTTTCAGCAAAATCTAAAGAAAGCTTTGTGTTTTTCTCAGCTTCGGTTGCGGCAAGATAAATTTCATAATTGGCATCTGCATCAAACTGAGCCTGCTGAACGCTTTGTCTCACAGCAAATTTCTGCTGTTCGTAATTGTTTTTGGCAATACTTTCATTAATTTTTGCCTGCTCCACCTGAAGTTTGGTAATTCCTTTGTTAAAAATCGGAACATTAAGCGATAAACCTGCCTGCTGGCCGAAGTTATCACTGTACTGGTTAAAAAATGAAGGGTTAATATTTGGATTACCTAATGCATCATATTTATTTAAAAGGTTGTTGTAGAAACTTCCAACACCTACACTTGCTGTTAAAGTTGGGTAAAATGCAGTTCTCGTAACGACAGTTTGCGCTTCTGCAGATTTAATTCTGCTTTCAGCGGCTTTGATTTGAGGCTGATTCTCATAAGCTGTTGACAGAACTTCATCTACATTTACCAATTGTGGTGAAAGCGTATCAGATACATCTACGTTTTCTACATCAAACTCTTTATAATCTTTAAGCTGGAGGAGTTGTGCTAATGCAAAAAGACTCCTGCTAACATTTACTTCAGCGGTTTTCAGATTTTGTTTTTCTCTTGCCAGAGCTGCCGCGGCTTCTGCCAAAACGGTTTGTGCTGTTGTTCCTACATCAGTCGTTGCTTTGGAGCGGTCATATTGTTTCTGAGCATTAGAAACTGCACTTTGGTTGATTTTCACAATCTCTTTATTCAAAAGTGCATTCAGATATTGCTGAGCAATTTGTAAAGAAATATCGTTTTTAATCGTTTCAATGTCGTATTGGCTTGCTTGAACGTCAAACTCTGTTTTTCTGATGGTTTTCTCAAGTCTGCCATTATTATAGACCAAAATGTCTGCACCGATGTTGGCGTTGTTGTTGAATCTGTCATTACGGAAACTTCCTGTTCCCAAAGAACCTTGCCCAAAACTCACAGTATTTCCCATGTTGGCAGAAACAGCTGGCAAATAATTGTTTTTAGCAATTTTTAGGTTTGCGTCTTGATTTTGTTTGTTGTATTCATTCTGAATTATCTGCAGATTATTTTTCACGGCATAATCCACACATTCCCGCAGTGACCATTTTTTCTGAGCATTAATGCTCAAAACAGAAAGTCCCGCAAAAAGAATCAGAAATTTTTTCATATCAGCTTTTTTCACATTAGACGAAGTGATGACAAAAAAGTTACAGCAACTGCAAAATTTATATTTTATTTTAACAAAACTTTCAGGAATTTTGTGGCATGACAAATCAGCAATATCAGGAAGCTGTGGAATGGCTTTTCGTACAGGCTCCGAATTATCAGATTGACGGCGAGAAGGCCTACAAACCAGGATTGGATAACATCACCAGATTGTGTGATTTTTTTGGCAATCCTCAGAAAAAAATAAAGTGCATTCATATTGGAGGAACCAACGGCAAAGGTTCTACGAGCAACATGCTGGCTTCAGTTCTTCAGGAAGCCGGTTATACGGTAGGTCTTTACAATTCTCCACATTTAATAGATTTTACTGAAAGAATAAAAATCAACGGTAAGAATTGTGACAAGGAATTTGTCTATGGTTTTATTTTAAAATTGAAAACCCTGCCCGAAGATATCCTCCCTTCTTTTTTTGAATTCACCACCATCATGGCGTTTGAATATTTTGATCAGAAAAATGTGGATTTTGCAATTATTGAAGTGGGTCTGGGTGGAAGACTGGATTCTACGAACATCATTAAACCTTTGGTTTCGGCTATTACCAACGTTCAGCTCGATCATCAGAATATTCTGGGAAACACCATTGAAGAAATCGCTTTTGAAAAAGCAGGAATTATTAAACCAAACGTTCCGATTATTTCAGGAGATGAAAATGAGGTGGTAAGAAATATCATCAAAGCTAAAGCTGAAATCGAAAATGCGCCCTTCATCGATGCAACTTTGTTAAATACAGCTTTGAAATCAGACTTAAAAGGAAACTATCAGGAAAAGAATATAAAAGTTGTTTTGGCTTTAGCTGATGAATTGAAGAAACAGAATTTCAATATTACAGATGAAAATATTAAAAACGGACTTTTAAAGGTGCATCATAACACCGGTTTCATCGGCCGCTGGTTTGAATTTTCTCAAAATCCGCTTACAATTTGTGATACAGGACACAATCAGGCCGGACTGGAATATGTTTTTTCACAGTTAAATTCAATTCCAAAACGGAAACACATTGTTTTAGGTTTTGTGAACGACAAGAAAATTGATGACGTGATGTCGATTCTTCCCGAAAATTCTGTGTTCTATTTTTCAAAACCTAACATCGAAAGAGGAAGACATCCTTTAGATTATGAAGTTTTGCTGAAAAATTCAAAAATATTTTATAAAATTTTCGATTCGGTGCAGGACGCGTATCTTTCTGCAAAACAGAAATGTACAAATGAAGAAATGATATTTATTGGCGGAAGCAACTTTGTAGTGGGAGAATTTTTAGAAAAAAACTTGACTGATATAAAATAAGTGTGTATATTTGCACCACTCAAAACGAGAAATCGTCTAGGGCTCTTAGCTCAGTTGGTTCAGAGCATCTGGTTTACACCCAGAGGGTCGGGGGTTCGAATCCCTCAGGGCCCACAAAGGTTTACTGAAACCTTTCAAAAAAATTCAGGGCTCTTAGCTCAGTTGGTTCAGAGCATCTGGTTTACACCCAGAGGGTCGGGGGTTCGAATCCCTCAGGGCCCACAAAAGTCTTCTAATTTATTAGGAGACTTTTTTTATTCCCATAACTTTCCATTATTCATGGTGGATCAGGGATCAGTATTAAAACTTGGGGACTAGGCAAAAAGTTTAAAACTGAGCCGAAAAATGATATTCATTGATTATCGGAGTTACGAGTTAAAAGGGCCAAAATCAAAATAAATTTTCCTTTTAACATAAACAAATTTTATTAATAATTTAATTGGAAATGAAAGGGATTTTCGAATGAAATAAACAATGTACTGAAAATCAAATAATTAAATAACCTTACTTTCTAATTAGGACAATGTAATGAAATAGAATTATGCCCAATATGGAACATAAGAAGCAAATTTTTTAGATGCACTGTCGGGGTCAGTTGGCTTTATTAATCCACTATCAATAGTTTCAGTAATTATTTTAGAAGCAAATGATACATTGTTTTTCGATATATTAAACCTTTTTCTGACTGACTGATTGTTCACAGATTGATTATTAATGTAATTCAGACAAGTATGTTGATAACATGCTCTTATTCTGTCTTCGGAACTCATTCTAGTCAATGGAGTCGGTGCGTATATGATCACTCTTGTATAATCGTCTCCTTTGATAAATTTAGGTGCAGGCAATTGAAATATCTCTATTGCACTAATAGCTCTGTCGACTCCACTTCCCCTTTCTTCACAAATATTCAATCTTCTCATAAGTGATGCTAACTTTTCATTTCTAGATTTCGGAGCTGTATCTATAAACCGATTAATATCAACTAGAGGAACACCTGGATTAGTAATCTCCAGTCGATCTTCAAAAATTTCAATCATAATTCCTGTTCCTGAAATAGATAAATCTTGATGTATCAAAGCATTTGCTACAAATTCTCTAATAGCAACATCTGGATATACTTTTACTTTTCTCCTAAGTGCATTTTCAATAATCTCATTTGTCGGAAGCTGATCCATAATGTAATTCACAAGTCCTTCAAATCCAGAAGCATATCCCTTCACGCCTTCTTGTTCTTTTATAGCGTCGATACGGCTCGTACCCTTATAAATAATAACTCTGATAGCTTTGCGCTGTAAATTTTTGAATTCTCTAATATCTTTTGAAAAAAGTATAGCTCCTAAATTTAAAATATCCCAGTTACTATTATTTCCTGACTTAATTAAATCTTCAATTGCAAGTGTTTGTAATAATCCTTGCTTAGTGTCCGGAAGTCTTTTTTCTTGGAGAGAAAAATAACTATCAAAATCAATATATTTTATAACTTCATCATCAGTGATATTATTCATAGCCACCTGCATTTCAAAATCAATTCCTGTTGAAACGGCTAACATGTGACGAACCTCCAAATTCGAAATTTTAACAGTTTGACCTGCACTTCTTTTATAACTATGAAACATATCTTTTCCTCTTAAATATACAGGCTTTTCAATATGTTCAGGAATATGAATAATCAAAATCGAAGTGCCTTCGTAATCAATTACGGCGTGTTCAATTGCTATAGGTTGTGCTAAATTATTTCTTGCAATGTTTCCAAGCTTTTTGACAATCTCATCTATTTTAGATTTATCTAAATTTTTTGATATTCCATCATCATTTACACCAAATACAAGATAGCCTCCGTTTGATTATTCGCGAAAGCAGATATATGCTGCGCAATTCTCTCACTTTTGTCCGACAGGTCGCTTTTCCAATCCAATTCATTAAGTTCTTGTGGAATTGGTCTTAGACTCCTTGTTAGTATTTGTTTAGCTGTTTCTATCCAATTAGTCATAATTACATTTTATTCAAAATTAGAAAATACTATTGAACTACATTATAAATTTCAAAATCTAATTTTTTTTATTTTTTTTTAATTCCCACAACTTTCCTTATTTTTGAGAAAATCCTTCATCATGAATTTTAAACCGATTTTGCTAACTGCTGGAGCATTATTTTCAGCTACTATTTATTCCCAGAAAATGAATTATCCTAAAGCTATAAAAGGAAATCAGACCGATACTTACTTTGGAACTGCCGTTGCAGACCCATACAGAGATTTGGAAAATGATTCTGAACCTACCAAAAAATGGGTAGACGAGGAAGTTGCCTACAGCCAGAATTATTTAGCTAAAATTCCTTTCAGACAGGACATTGTAAAGCAACTGACAGACATCTGGAATTACGAAAAAATCGGAGCACCCTTCAAGGAAGGCGATTATACATATTATTATAAAAATAACGGACTTCAGGCGCAATCTGTTTTGTACAGAACAAATAACAAAACCAAAGAAACGGAGGTGTTTTTAGATCCAAATAAATTTTCGGAAAAAGGAACAACTTCGCTTGCCAACCTGTCTTTTAACAAAAAAGGGAATCTGGCGGCCTACTCTATCTCAGAAGGCGGAAGCGACTGGAATAAAATCATCATTATCGATGCGCTGACCAAAAAACAAATAGACGAAACGATTGTTGATGTAAAGTTCAGCGGTGTTGCTTGGAAGGGCGATGAAGGTTTTTACTACTCAAGCTATGACAAGCCGAAAGAAGGAACGGTACTTTCCGGAATGACCGATAAACACAAGGTTTACTATCACAAATTAGGAACAAAACAATCTGCTGATCAGTTGATTTTCGGGGGCGAAAAAACACCGAGAAGATATTTAGGAGCTTACCTTTCTGAAGACGAAAGGTATTTGATTATCTCCGCAGCAAATGCGACCAACGGAAATGAAGTCTATATTAAAGATTTAAAAAAAGGCGGCGATTTTGTCCAGATCAACAGTGGTTTTGATATCAACGCGAGCATCATTGATACAGACGGCGATAATCTCTACATCTTTACCGATAAAGACGCTCCGAATATGCGTTTGGTAAAAACAACCATCCAAAATCCGGCTCCTGCAACATGGAAAAATGTAATTCCAGAAACAGAAAATGTATTGAGCGTTTCCGGCGGTGGCGGTTATTTCTTTGCAACATACATGGTGGATGCGATTGACAAAGTGAAACAGTTCGACAAAACAGGAAAACTCATCAGAGAAATTGCACTTCCAGGAAAAGGAAACGTTGGAGGTTTCGGAGGGAAAAAGGCGGAGAAGGAAATGTATTATTCTTTCAGCAATTACATTACACCCGGAACCACATATAAATTCAATGCAGACAGCGGAAAATCTGAAGTCTATCAGAAACCAAAAGTGAAATTTAATCCTGAAGATTATGTTTCTGAGCAGGTTTTTTACACTTCAAAGGACGGCACAAAAGTTCCGATGATGATCAATTACAAAAAGGGAATTAAACTCGACGGAAAAAACCCAACGATGTTGTATTCTTATGGAGGCTTTAACATCAGCCTGCAACCCTCTTTCTCTGTAGTCAACGCAATCTGGATGGAAAATGGCGGGATTTACGCTGTTCCAAACATCCGTGGCGGTGGTGAATATGGTAAAAAATGGCACGACGCAGGTACCAAAATGGTGAAGAAAAATGTATTCGAAGATTTCATTGCGGCTGGAGAATACCTTCAAGCTAAAGGTTATACTTCTAAAGAATACATGGCACTTTCCGGAAGATCAAACGGAGGATTGTTGGTAGGTGCAACTATGACGATGCGTCCTGATTTGGCTAAAGTAGCCTTCCCGGGAGTGGGCGTTTTGGATATGTTGAGATACAACAAATTCACAGCTGGTGCAGGCTGGTCTTACGATTACGGCACAGCCGAAGACAATAAGGAAATGTTTAATTATTTAAAATCCTATTCTCCGGTTCATAATGTAAAAGCAGGAACCTGTTACCCGTCAACGATGATTATTACAAGTGATCATGATGACAGAGTGGTTCCGGCACATTCATTTAAATTCGGCGCAGAATTGCAGGAGAAACAGAAGTGTGCCAACCCGATTTTGGTAAGAATCGAGAAAAATGCAGGTCATGGCGCGGGAAGAGCAACAGATCAGGTGATTAGTGAGAATGCGGATTTGATTTCTTTTGCGCTGTACGAAATGGGGATAACAAAGCTGATAAAATAAATCTTACTTAACATAAAAAATGAGCGTCAAATTTGATGCTCATTTTTTTTAAAACTATTTTTAATATCAATTTATAAGATGAAAAAATGGTATTGTCAATATTTACTTTTACGGTATCAGCAATATTACTGAAAATTACAATTAATGAATTATGGTAATAGTCAGAGAAAAAAATGTGAAGATTTCAAAGTTCATCTTCCAAATTGAGATTTTATTTTCCCTATATGTTTAATATATGGATAAAGCTTACAGAAAAAGTTTATATAGTTGTACTGATTATTTAAAATTACATAATATTTAATGAAAATGCGAGCAGATATGCATTTATTAATTATAAAATTTTTACACATTTTGAATTACAATGTTAAAATCGATATATTATTGATTTAAAATAATTAAATTTGTCAAAATGACTTACATAATAAATATATTTTAATTTTATGAAAAAAAGAATTTTACTGGTTTGTGCATTAGCTGCAGTTTTCACGACTGCTAATGCACAGAGATGGGAGCCATCTTCTCAGTCAGTATCTGAAGTGCGTAAGGAAGTGGAAGTTCAGCACTCATACAAAGTAGATCTTGAATCTTTAAGAAATATCTTAAAAGATGCAGTAGAAACCGGAAATGGCGCAAAACCTGTCATTGTTTCATTACCTACTGTTGATGGCAAGATAGAGAAATTTGCCGTTTTCAGTAATCCTGTTATGGAAAAATCAATGGCAGACCGTTATGAGCTGGGGTCTTATGTGGGAGTAGGTGTGGATGATCCTTCAAAATATGTAAGATTCAGTACATCTCCTACCGAAATGCAGTCTATGATAATCAAAGAAGGCGTTTTTCAGTTTATAGAGCCCATCAGCGCAGATAAAAAAACGTATGGTGTCTTCTATAAAACTAAAAGAGAAAGTGGTGATCACGGTTTTGAATGTACTACAGATGAAAGAAAAATTGTTAAGGATATCAAAAAACTGGAAGCAAACGGTAAAAAGAGTCTTTCTAATGTAGGAATCACCAACAGACCAGCCAGCACAAAATACAGAACTTACAGGTTAGCTTTATCAGTAACGGGAGAATACACTCAGCTTGCAGGAGGTGTTGCCGGTGCAGTAACTCGTATGAATAACACCATGACCCGTGTAAATGGTATTTTTGAAAAAGATTTTGCTATTAAATTAATTATTCAGGATATACCAGCTATCATTTATACAGATCCTGCTGCCGATCCTTACACTGGAAATTTAAATTTGCAGTTACAGCAAACTTTAACATCTATTGTTGGTAATGCTAATTATGATCTCGGACACGTATTTAATGCTGCCGGTGGCAATGGAAATGCTGGAGGTATTGGAGTTACATGCGTAAATCCTGCAACTGCAAATTCTTTAGCTAAAGGATCTGCATTTACGCAGAGTACTACCCCTACAGGCGATGCATTTGATATCGATTATGTAGCTCACGAAATGGGACACCAACTTGGGGGTAATCATACATTCTCGCATGTTTCAGAAGGCTCAGGAGTAAATATCGAACCAGGTGGTGGTACTACTATCATGGGATATGCAGGAATCACAGGTGACAACGTACAGAATTTCACTGATGCATATTTCCACTATTCTTCTATCAATCAAGTTCTTAATAGCTTAGACAGTAAAATCACCTGCGGAACTTCGCAGGATATTACAACCAATACGGCACCGGTCATTTCTGCACTAACAGCTTACAGTATTCCTAAAGGAACAGCATACTACCTTGAAGCTTCTGCGAGTGATGCAGATCCTGTAAAATATACATGGGAACAATACGACAGTGTAGATTCTTATCATTCTATTTCTGGAGACAGCGGTTGGGGGTTTAACACTCATGGAGCATTAACAAGATCTTATTTCGGTACAGCAAGCGGAAGAAGATACTTCCCCAGTCTACCAAGTGTTATGGCAGGAAATCTTACCGATAAAGCTAAATGGGAAACTGTTTCTTACATTCCTAGAGTTTTAAGCTATGCTGTAACAGTAAGGGATGAAAACGCACAAAGACCAATGCTTGTGTCTGCAGAAACTACCGTAAATGTTGGAAATGATGGCCCTTTTAAATTTTCCGGCTTAACAACCTCAACAGTGCTTTACAATAATGCAAGCAACACGATCACTTGGGATGTTGCCAATACTACTGCAGCTCCTTACAATACAGCTAATGTAAAAATAGAATATACAACTGATCTTGTAAACGGTGCAACTTGGACTGAGCTGATAGCTTCTACTCCAAATACAGGAAGTTATACCGTACAAATGCCGGCAAGCTTAACAGGCGCTGTCAAATTAAGGATTTCTGCTAACGGAAATATATTCTATGCTGTATCTCCTCAAATATCAGTAGGTTCAGCACCTACTTCATCAACAGCTGCACCTACCGGAGTTTCAGCATTAGCTACTGAAATTCTAAAAACAACCGCAAGATTATCTTGGAACAGTGTATCAGGTGCTACTTATTCTATAAATTATAGAAAAGTGGGAGAAACAAACTGGACAAATGCAACAAGCACAACCAGCTCTGTACTGCTTAGTGGTCTTGAAGATGAAACTAACTACGAGGCACAGGTTGCAGCAGTTGTTAATACTGTACCAGGTGCTTTTTCAAGTACATACACTTTCAAAACAAAAGGCTTAACTACAGGAGTAGATTACTGCTTAATGTCAACAGGTGGAAATAGTTTTGCAAGCTTTGCTTACAACAGTGGATTAGCACAAATGAATGTTGCAAACCTTACTTATTCACAGCTTACGTACGCTACAATATTTAGCTCTTACAAAGATTTTTCTCAGGATTTAACCAAGCAGATTAATCTTACAAAAGGTGCACAATACACATTAAGCTACTATAATGTAGGGAATATTGCAAATTACAATGACAAGATGGAAGTATGGATTGACTTTAACCGAAATGGTGCTTTCGAAGCTTCAGAAAAAGTTGGATCCGTAACTACTGTACCTCCAACTACAAATGGTCAATACACAGGTTCATTTACATTTACTGTGCCTGCAACAGCTTATTCTGGTGACAAAACTTTAAGAATGAGAGTAGCTAATACTTTCTTTAATGCAGCTACAGGCCCATGCGGAACAGCCTCAGTTCCTGTATCCGGAGGTGGTGTAATTTCTCAGGGGTCATTTAAAGATTTCTCAGTTAAAATCTCAGAAGCTTTATCAACCAATGAAACTGTAGGAGGCCCGAAATCGGAAATAGAAATTTATCCTAACCCTGCCGATACTTTTGTAGAAGTTAAAAACCTTAAAGGTAAAGCTGAATACAAAATTTACAGTGCAGAAGGTAGATTGGTTTTACAAGGTAAAATGGACGACAACAGAATTAATGTAGCGTCTCTTGTAAAAGGTATGTACGTAATTACCATTACAGACAGCAATAAAACTTATAATACGAAACTTATCAAAAAGTAAGATTTTCTTAATATTATAACAACAAAAAACCGGATTCTTTCCGGTTTTTTGCTTTGTTGGGAAAAATATATGTTTGTAAAATAAGTTTAGCCCAAAGAAAACAAAAATGAATATTAAAGATTTAGTACCCAAACAAAAAGACGACGATCAACACATTGAAAAACTTAAAAATCTTTCATATGAAGAAGTTAAGCCCATTATTCCAGATTTGTTAATATGGCTTCAAGATATTAATTGGCCAATCTCGGGCGATGTTGCTGATGTTCTAAAGCCTTTTGCCGACAAACTGACACCATATTTCACGGAGATTTTCAAAACCAATGATGGCTTATGGAAATTGTGGATTTTAACATTTTTTGGTAGAGAAACTACAGACGAAATTTTATTAAATGAAATTACCCGAATTGCAAATTTCCCCACCAAAGACGAAATTGATGACGAGGTTGATTTGGAAGCACAGGCAATTTTAAATGGAGATTACAATTAAGTCTGTCAAATATTAAAATTCAAAAGCGGTTTTGTAACAAATGCAAAGTCGCTTTTTATTTGACACATCAGTCACATTACGTTTTCTATTGTTTGAAAATATTTAGAAAACACAAGAAAATCAAAGATTTTCAAAGGCAATTGTGTTCTATTCTGTAGAATTATTTTAAAAATTCTCTGTGACTAATGTGTTTAAAATTATTCTTTTACATTGAAAATCAGTACCAAAATATTAATCCAAAAATGCTTACTTTTAAAATCTTAAATCAGAACTCATGAGAAGGGAAATTCAAAATAAAAATCCCCAATTTACCATATCAGAAAAACTTCTGGAAGTTTATCAATTCGAGAAAGACGGACTTGAATTGAAGTCAAAATACACTTCAGAAGATATTAAAGACAAAACCATCAGCGACTCTTCACCTGGAATTGCTCCCTTTTTACGAGGTCCTTACTCTACAATGTACGTTCAGAAACCGTGGACTGTCCGTCAGTACGCCGGATTTTCAACGGCTGAAGAATCCAATGCTTTTTACAGAAGAAATCTGGCAGCCGGACAAAAAGGACTTTCGGTAGCATTCGATTTGGCGACGCACAGAGGTTACGATTCAGATCACGCACGAGTTGTGGGCGATGTGGGAAAAGCCGGGGTTGCGATTGATTCTGTTGAGGATATGAAGATTTTATTTAATGAAATTCCTTTGGATCAAATCTCAGTTTCGATGACGATGAACGGGGCGGTTTTGCCGATTTTGTCTTTTTATATTGTTGCTGCAGAAGAACAGGCAGTTTCGCAGGATAAACTTTCAGGAACCATTCAGAATGATATTTTGAAGGAATTCATGGTGCGTAACACTTACATTTATCCGCCGACACCTTCCATGAAAATCATTGCTGATATTTTTGAATATACTTCGAGAAATATCCCCAAATTCAATTCAATTTCTATTTCAGGTTATCACATGCAGGAAGCTGGAGCCACGCCGGTTTTGGAAATGGCTTACACTTTAGCTGACGGTTTGGAATACGTAAGAACCGGAATTAAAGCCGGAATGAATGTCGACGATTTCGCCCCAAGATTATCCTTTTTCTGGGCAATCGGAATGAATCATTTCATGGAAATCGCAAAAATGCGTGCCGCAAGATACATTTGGGCGACATTATTAAAACAATTCAACCCTCAAAATCCAAAATCTTTAGCTTTAAGAACCCATTCTCAAACTTCCGGTTGGAGTTTAACGGAACAGGAGCCTTTTAACAATATCACAAGAACTGCCATTGAAGCTTTGTCTTCAGCTTTAGGAGGAACACAGTCTTTACATACTAATGCTTTGGATGAAGCCATTGCACTACCCACAGATTATTCGGCGAAAATTGCGAGAAATACTCAGATTATTCTCCAGCAGGAAAGCGGAATCTGCGATGTCGTAGATCCGATGGGCGGAAGTAATCTGGTGGAAGCCATGACTCAGCAGATGATTGAAGAAGCCATGAAATTCATCGATGAGGTGGAAAAAGAAGGCGGAATGACGAAAGCCATCGAGGCGGGAATTCCAAAGATGAGAATTGAGGAAGCTTCAGCAATAAAGCAGTCTAAAATCGATAGTGGTGAAGAATTCATCATCGGTGTCAACTCTTTTAAATCAAATTTAAAACAGATGCAACTGGAGATTTTAGATATTGATAATTCCGAAGTTCGCCGAAAACAAATTGAAAGACTGGAATCAATTAAATTAAATAGAAATCCTGAAAATGTTGAGCAAATTTTAAATGAAATCCGTGAATCGGCAAAGACCGGAAAAGGAAATCTCCTGGCATTATGCATCGAGGCGGCACGCCGAAGAGTGACTTTGGGTGAAATGAGTGATGCGATGGAAGAAAGTTTCGGACGGTATAAAGCCAACATCAGAACCATACAGGGAGTTTACGCTATGAATGCAGGTAAAAACGAATACTTTGGAAAAGCCCTTGAGTTAACCCAAAAATTTGAAGAAGAGGAAGGCCGCCGCCCAAGAATTATGGTGGCAAAAATGGGTCAGGATGGTCATGACCGTGGTGCAAAAGTAGTTGCAACTGCTTTTGCCGACATGGGATTTGACGTGGATGTCGCACCTTTATTCCAGACCCCGGAGGAAGTAGCGAAGCAGGCTGTTGAAAATGACATTCACATTTTGGGCGTTTCTTCGCTGGCTGCCGGTCACAAAACTTTGGTGCCGCAGGTTGTTGAAGAGCTGAAAAAACTGGGAGCAGAAGATATAACGATTGTTGTTGGTGGTGTAATTCCACAGCAGGATTATGAATATCTGTATGCCAATGGTGCTGATTTTATTTTCGGCCCGGGAACGAATTTGCCGAAGTGTGCGGTGGATATTCTGAACAGGTTTTTAGATTGATATTTGACGTTATGGAATATGTGCCTGAAAGTTTTCTTGGAAAATCATTTGAAGAACTGCAAGATATTTTAGTGTTGAAAGAATATGCTTATTCTTTTGTTAAAAATAATATTTCAGATCCATATTTTTGTTTTGAAGCTTATCTGCCTGAAGGAAGACTGAGTGTTTTAGGCATTAAAATAGAACATTCAATTGTATCTTTTATGGCAAATAAATGTTCTAATATCATTGCATTAATCTCAACCCAGCAGGCAATAAAGATTTCATCGCTGTTGCATGATTTTTTTTCAGATAATTTTAGATTTGTATCAAAAGAGGATTTAATTGAATTGGATAACAGTGTTTCTTCAAAGCTTATCAAAGGAAAATTTGTAGAATTTGAAATCAGGCATAAGCCATTTGATTCCAATAAGAAATTTGATCTCAATCATTTTGAAAATTATAATTTGATCTCTGCTTTTTTAAATGATTACAGAGTAATAATTGAGTCCAAAGGACAAAAGTATTTGTTAACCATATTTCCTTTGAAGAGCCTTTCCGAATAAATTTTTAATATTTACCTTACTTTTAATAATCCGTTTGCACACCATTTGCATGTACAGCCATAACCAAAACAAAATATTATGGCTTATACAGTAATTTCAGTATTTCCGCCGGCAACAGATACCGAGGAAGTAAAATCGCAATTAAGGAGTGAGGGATTTTCAGATGATAATATTATCGTTTCGAAATCCAAAGTAGATGCAGATTCTGCAAATGATCTTGAAGATGACGAAAATACAAGACATTTTTGGGATCACATGTTCGCCAACGACACCGAAATGCTCGATGCCTACAGCAAAAAAAGCAGAGGAAACACCACTATTGTTTTATACACCAACAGCTACGATGAAGCACAAAGAGCAAAATCAATTCTTGACGGAAAAGGCGCTATTGAAATTGTAAAACAGCGTGAAGGCGAAACCATTAGAAGAGACGTTCCAGACGATATCCCACAAGATGTAGAAAGAGGAATTATAGCAAAGGCAAAACACAACCTATATTTCCTTGGTTCAGAAAGAACATCTACATCTGTAAGTCAGGGAATGGATGACAGAATGGATAATTTAGGATCTAAAGATTAAAAAAAGAAAAGACCGATATGCAACAAACATACCGGTCTTTTTTATTGAATAAATTCTGATTACTTCTTCTTTTTTGCAGGAGCTGTAGTCGGAACTTTAGATTTCCCTGTATCTGCAGGAGTGTTTTCGTCTTTTACTAATTTAAGCTCGTCAACGATTCTTCTAGCACCTGCGTACTTGTCGATTGTCCAAAGTACAAAACGAACGTCTACGCTGATGGTTTTCTGCCACTCTTTTTCGAAAACGATGTCTCCGCTTAAAGCTTCGCTGTTTCCGTCGAATGCGATTCCGATCAGGTTTCCGTCGCCGTCGATTACCGGAGAACCAGAGTTTCCACCTGTAATATCGTTGTTCGAAAGGAAGTTTACAGGAAGGTAACCTGCTTTGTCAGCATACATTCCGTAATCTTTTGCTCCCTGAAGTGCTAAAACTCTTTGTGGAAGATCAAATTCTTCGTCTTTCGGTTTGAATTTCCCTACTAAACCTTCCATTGTAGTATAATAGTTTTCTGTAACTCCGAAATAGTTTCTGTCGTCTCTCAAAGGCAATGTATCGATTTGTCCGTAAGTAAGTCTCATTGTTGAGTTTGCATCCGGATAGAATTTTTTCTCAGGCATAGCCTTCATTAATCCCGCTAAGAAAAGTCTGTTATTTTTAGCGAAATTATCATCAATTTTTACAAATCTTTCAGCTGAAGCTTTTTGATCTGCCATAATTCCTTTAGCGATTTTCAATAAAGGATCTGCATCCAATTTCACTCTGTCAGGATTCTGAAGGAAGTTGGTAGCTGAAGTTTTATTAGCAAAAATCGAAGAATATGCGATATTAGAAAGGTTTTTAGCATCAAGAGCCATTAACGTAGGCGATGCAACATCTGCATTTACTTTTGTCTGGTAAAGATTTACCATCGAATTCATCATTTCGCCCTCAAGTTGAGTATTGATACTTTCGTAAGTCTGCTTAATAGCATCTTCTACTTTAGCTTTCATCGCAACTCTTCCAGCTAAATCCTGTGCAGCATAGCTGTTCAATAAGCTTGAAAGCTGAAGTGCTACTGAGAAATATTTTGAATTTCTTGTTAAAAGAGAAGCATAGTTTCTTTCAACATTTCTGTCTGAAGTTTGTCTGTAGTAAGTTTTAATTTCGTCTAAAACCATTTCATTCTCGATATTTGCAGGTTGCACTGCCCATGTTCTGAATGTATTTTCCACATTTTGCTTGTCTGTAATTGTTCCGTTTTTGATTACGGCATCAATTGTTCCCTGTCTGTTTTTCCAGTAATTTGCTACTGAAGCGTACTGAGAAGCGTAAGCCAACTGTGTAGTTTTGTCTTTATCCATGTACTTCTTCATTACATCCATCGCCAGTTTTGAAGCAGCTACCCAAGCCGGATAGTCTTTATTCACCATCTGATCGATACCGTAAGAAGTAAGGTAACGGTTTGTTCTTCCAGGATATCCTAAAATCATTGAGAAATCACCAGGCTTAATTCCTTTCAAAGAAACCGGAAGCGAATGCTTAGGCTTCAAAGGAACGTTGCTTGGAGAAAATTCTGCAGGATTTCCTGCTGCATCAGCATAAACTCTGAAAACTGTAAAGTCTGCAGTATGTCTTGGCCACTCCCAGTTGTCTGTATCTCCACCAAATTTACCTAAAGATGATGGCGGCGCTCCCACCAATCTGATGTCTTTATAATCCTGATATACAAAATAATAAAACTCATTTCCGTTGAAGAAATCTCTTACTACAACTGTATACTTTCCATTTTCTGAATTTTCTGTCTGAATTGCTTTGCTTTCAGCATCAATAACTGCTTTTCTCTCAGCAGCAGACATATTGTTGTTTAGTTTTGAATTGATTCTTTGCGTAGCATCATCCATTCTCACCAAAAATCTTACGTATAGATCTTTAGCATTAAACTCGTCTTTGTCTTTCATTGCCCAAAAACCATCTTTCAGATAATCTTTGGCAGGCGTTGAAGCAGCAGCTACAGCACCATAACCACAGTGGTGGTTGGTAAAAATAAGACCTCTGTCTGAAACAATTTCTCCTGTACAGAATCCTCCAAAGCTTACAATAGCATCTTTAAGACTTGAATTGTTTACAGAATAAATCTCTTCCGGAGTAAGATGAAGACCTTCTTTCTGCATGTCTACACCATTAAGTCTCTTGACAAGCATCAGAAGCCACATTCCTTCATCAGCTCTCATCTGAGCGAAACTCAGTAAAAAAGTGAATAGTAAAAATATTCTTTTCATTTTCTAAATAATTTTTGTGTGGCTAATTTACTAATTTTTATGCTATATAACCTTTAAATGGTATGAAAATGGACATATAAAGCGAATGAAAAAGATAATATCAATATTTATCGGCTTTTTATGTTTAGGATTGCTGGTAAACTGCTCATCAGCACAGATTAAAAATGAGCAAATCCAAAGACAGTGGATGCTGGTTTCATTTAAAAATTTCACCAAAGAAGAATTGGTTAAAAGTAAGGCTGAAATTAATCTAACAGCTGAAAATAAAGATAAAAAAGTTCAGGGTGGCGCATTCATGGGTTGCAACAGAATGTTTTTTACGGCAGAAATAAAATCTAAAAATAAGATAGAAATTTCAGGATTAGGTTCTACTTTAATGGCTTGCGAAAATATGAAACTGGAAGATGAATTTTCTAAAGAATTTAAAAAAGTGAAAAATTATCAGATTGAAGGTCATTTTTTAACGCTGTCTGATGAGGATGGCAATCAAATGAAATTTGTAGCAGCCGACTGGGATTAATTTAGTCAAAGTTTAAATAAAAATAAGTCCGTTTTTAAGGCGGACTTATTCATGAAAAGAAAAATGGTTATTAGTTTTTGTGTTTAGTTTTAATTTTTTGGAATCGTTTTTTTAATGTCGTAGATTGTCATATCTGCGGTCATTACAACTCCGTTGGATGCTTTCGAAGAAACATTTTTTACTTCAGATTGTCTGGCTTTTCTTCCGGGGATTGAGGCTAAAATTTCTTCTAAACTTGCATCACCAGGCACCATTTTGCCGGAATTACTTTTATCTGCTTCAGGTTGAGAAGGCTGTTTTTTTTCAGAAAGACCCTGCTCAGATGCCAAAACTGTAGAAGGATTTTTATTTTGATTTTCTTTTGCCTCCTGCATCATTTTAGCCTCAAATGCTTTGGATTCTTTATAAGATTCTGCTTCCTGAGTCAGATCTTCATTAGACTTTTTATTTTCCTGAGCGTAAATATTTAAACTTAAAGCCAGAAATGCGATGATATATAGTGATTTCATAATAGTTTATTTAATGTTTACCAATACTTTAATTTTTCCGATTCCGTTTTGATCGTAGTCCTGAAGGGCTTTTCCGATCACCTGTCCAATTTTTACTTTTTTAGGATTGCCTTTCATTGCTATTCCGGATTTTGAAGAGGTTACAATAAAATCGCCTCTCTTGATTTTTCCGCCTTCGAGACAGACTTTTGTAGGAATTACACCCACTACCCCCATTGGAACTTTACTCATCAACTCAGAATCTATATTTTCTTCTGTTAAAAGAACACCTGGTTTTGTAGCATAAACTCCAGCCACCAAAGTTGAATATGGTTTTGATGATTTCTCAACCGTTCTGTCTGTGTCTGTTGAAATAACAAGAATATCTCCCGGTTCGTATTCTGAAGTGTTTCCTTCCACATCGAATGCTTCCGCCAAATCGGCACCACTGTTTTGAGTTCCCCCGTTGAAAAAACCTTTTCCGGTAGCATCAATTCTGGCAACATTCGCAGGTGTACTTCCTGCTCTGAATAACGCGATATTTCCTCCGCTTCTCTGCTCTGCAGTGATTACAGGATTTGTATTTGCTGTATTGAAATTTGTAAACCTTGCAGCACGACCGGTCGAAAAATTGGGAGTCCAGCCGTATATTGCTGAACCTGTTCCGTCTGCGGTTGCTTCTACACCGTCTCCAAGACCACTTGCATTAGCTGTTATTCCGTTTCCGTTTCCATCAGCAATGGCTATTAAAGCAGGACCGTTTCCTGTCGGATTTGAAGCATGAAAAATTCCGCCGTAACCTCCTGTTCCAGATGAAATACCGTATACACCGGCAGTACCGAAATTAGCAAATATTGAATTTACTTCTCCTTTTACAGCAGCAGAAGTACCTGATGTTCTGTCGACTTTAAAGTTTCCGGCATTTCCATTTCCAATTGTTATTGCGGTTACCACATCGTTAGTATTTGCTGCATTAAAATGTCTGAATTCTGCAGCTTTACCCAGACCGAAAGATGGTGTCCAGCCGTAGATTGCACGCCCTGTACCATCAATATTGGCTTCTACACCATTTCCGTTTTTTCCGGCATTGGCTGTGATGGCATTTCCGTTTCCATCAGTGAGAGCTACCAAAGCAGCACCGTTTCCTGTAGCATTTGAAGAATAAAAAAGACCTCCGAATCCTCCGGTTCCGGACGACACCCCAAATATACCAGCAGCACCAAAATTTCCAAAGATGGTTTTTACTTCGCCTCTTACCGCTGCACTTACGCTGTTTGTATTGGTATTAAGAAAGGAAGAAACATTCCCTAATGTGTTATCCGGAATATTTCCGGCACCGTTTGATTCTACCTCGAAAGTATTTCTATCGTTATTAGTATTTGTATTGACAAAGCGTCCGGCTCTACCTTTCCCGGCATTAAGACCTACCTGACCAAATACACCGACGCTGGTTCCTGTAGTATTACCTGAAACAAACCCCCTTACACCATAACCACCGCCGTCATTTCTACCTACTACAGCACCTGCAATATCACTTGTGTTTCTACCTACTACTGCTTCACCCGCTCCGTTATTATCAGCAATCACCCCGGCAGAAGTCTGTGCAGAAGTAATTCCGTGGATGGCAAAACCATTTCCCGTATTACTTACAACACCAGCTCCCGTACCTGTAGTAGATACATTCACTACCGTTCCGTTTCCTAATGTATTGGCATTAAGAACATTATTGTTATTGGCATTATTAAAAATTGAAATACTAGCCGCGATTCCGTTTGTACTTGTTGAGGTAAGCCCCGTTCCGGTATTACTGTTTGCATAAACACCAGTTCCGGCACCAGAAGAATTCCCATACACTCCCAGACCACTTGGCGTTACACCATAAACTCCCCATCCGCTTCCTGCCTGAGAACCCCAGGCTCCGATTCCTAGACCCCCTGTTCCGTTATTGATACCTCTTACTGCAGAAGAAAAACCTCCTGGAGCTGTATTACTTACGACACCTCTCACTGCTGCAACACTTGATGTTGTAGTATTATTTGTTCCTTCCAAAGAAGTTCCGTCACCATCATTAGTTAAAGAAAACAGAGTTGCAGCGTTATTTACAGTTGCTGCATAAGGCAAGGCTAAACCTCCTCCGGAAGTTCCCCCTGCTGTTTTGGCATACATTGCATACGGCACACTTAAAAGTTGACTCGTACCTGCTATTGAATAAGCTGTTCCCCCCGATGGATCCGTTTCAGTTTTAAGATAATAATTTCCTGAAGCCCAATTGATAGAGGCAAATGTTCCGGATAAAACAGTTCCTGAACCAATTTCTAAGCTTACCAAGCCGTTGGCATTGGTGGTTCCGGTAAGTCTTTCAGAGAAAACTACAGTTCCTGTTGGCGTGCCTTGTAATACACTTACACGCACAGCGATATTTTGATTTAAAAGAAGTTGTCCTCCCGAATTTCTCATTACAGCCTGATAGCTCATTTTTTCAGGAGCCTGAGCAGACACCAAAATGGAGCCCAGCAAAAGCCCAGCTGTTAGTAAAATTTTTTTCATGGTATTATTTTTTGATTATTTTGAATGATTTTATGCTTCTTCCCTTGGCTGTAATTTTAAATAAATACATTGCTGAAGGAAGTGATGAAAAATTAAATTCAGATTTTGAATTCTGAATTTTCTCTGTTCTTAAAAGTTTCCCTGAAGAATCGAAAAGCTGAATTTCAGCATCCTTATAATCTTTTAGAGGAAAATCCAGATAAATAAAATCCTGAAACGGATTTGGGTAAAGTTTAATGTCCTCAGTATTTACCGTAGCCTCGTTCACAGCCAACGTGATGATCTCATAGCTTTGCTGCACCCCTTCCATCATCGGCAGGCCGCTGCCTTTCTGATTAAAATCGATTTGCCCTACACTGTAAGAAACCGAACCGTTGCTTCCCGAAGCGTTCGTTCCTGTGGCCAGAACAGCTTTCTGAGCTTGAAGACCGACTCCAGAAAGCACGAAAAGAGGAATTAGTTTTAGATTGTAGAAAATATTCATGGTTATTAGTTTTATGATTATAAATGTGTGTTTTGGTAGGGCTAAATTAGTATTCTGATAAAGTCATTTTTCAAATAATAGATAAACGACCTAAAAAATCGACTAACGACAGATAAAATGTTTGTACCTTAGTAAAAACTAAGACATCCCTATGAAGTTCAGATTGTTATTGCTGCTTTTCATTCCTATACTGTATGTTTCTCAAGCTTTTTCTAATGCAGAAACCTACAGAAAAGCGTTGTCCGGAAAAATATCGGATGAAAAGAGATTTGAATTGCAGGAAAAACTCATGAACAGCTACAAAACCTATAATCCCGACAGCTGTTTTTTTTACACCATCAAAAATTTAAACCTTATCAAAAAAAACAAATGGAATGATAAAAAAGGAAAAACACTTCTCGGGCTGGTCAGCTATTACACAGAGAAAAACAGAACTATTGAAGGTTTCAAATACAATAAAGAATCTGAACAAATCAACCTGAAAAATAAAGACAATTTTTCTTTAGCTGATAATTATTATCTGTACGGACGGCTTTTTCACCTCAAAGCAGATCACAAGAATGCGGTTGCCAATTATCTGAAAGCAATAGATTTCGGAAAAAAAAGTGAGAACTTCTGGATCGTGAGTGGAGCTTACAGAAGTCTTGCCTTTCTTTATCTGGATGAATCTGATGAAAAAAAAGCCTATGAAAACATCAATAACGCTATAAAATCTGCCCAACAGGCAAAAACTACAGAAGCTTTAGGCTTCAGCTACGGCGTTTTAGCAGAGATTGAGAGAAGTTTAAACAAAAAAAAATCTGCTGAGAAGAATTTTATCCTGGCCAATGAGTATTTTAAACAAAATCAAAATGAGTACGGCAGGGCTTGGCTTTTGACCAATTGGGCAATTCTTGACGTTTCGGATGTTGACAAAAGCTATAGAATGCAACAGGAAGCTCAGGAAATATGGAACAGAATTTCTCCCAACCATTACATGTCTGTTGCCAATCATTACAACATGGGATTCTCTTATATGGACTTTTACCTAAACTTTTCGGTTTACAGCAAAAAACATGGATTTTCTAAAAAACAATTGCTAGAAAAGGCATTAGAAGAATTTAAAATAAGTAAAGAAATTGCCCAGAAAAACAACAATCAGCAGTGGGTAATGTTCAATTATCTCGGAATGTCTGAACTCTATCGGATTACAAAAGACATCGATAATTACGCAAAAAACATCAATGAATATTACAGTATAAAAGATTCCGTGTATTCGCAGGAACGAAAAAATGAAATGGCAAAACTCGAAAGCAGGAAAGTTGTTGAACAAAAAAACAAAGAAATTGCTTACAACAAACTTGTCATCAAAAATAAAGAAAGAGAAAAATGGCTTTATCTTTTAGGTTTAGCTTCAGTTTTCATCATTGTAATCTTGCTTTTCTTTCTGTACCGACAAAGCAAAAAAAATACAAACAGACTGACGAAACTTAACGAAGAACTTGAAACTGCCAATAAAACTAAAATTAAATTTTTCGGAATTTTAAATCACGATTTAAGAAGTCCTGTTGCAGGGCTTATTCATTTTTTACATCTTCAAAAAGAAGCTCCGGAAATGATGGATGCCGAAACCCGTTTGCGGTTAGAAAACAAAACCATCGACACTTCAGAAAAACTTCTTCAGCAGATGGAAGACCTTCTTCTCTGGAGCAAAGGGCAAATGGATCATTTTTCGCCGGAAATTACCGAAATTGAAGTGAAAGAAATTTTTGAGGATATCAAAAACAACTTTACATGGACCGAAGACATCACTTTTAAATTTGACTTGCCGGAAAACATTACAATCAAAACAGATCCCGAATACCTTAAAACCATTACCCGAAATCTGACCAACAATGCCGTAAAAGTTTTAGAAGAAAAAGAAGGTGATAAAACTATAATCTGGAAGTCGTATGAAGAAAACAATTTTGCCTACCTCACCATTTCAGACAACGGAAAAGGTGCTTCACAGGAAAAATTCAAAGCACTTTTTGATGACAGTGTTGCCATCGGAATTAAAAAAGGACTTGGTTTGCACCTCATCAGAGATATGAGCAAAGCCATCGGTATCTCTCTCAAAGTGCATTCTGAAAGCGGAACAGGAAGCGAGATTTCATTAAGGATTAAAAAAATCTAAATTAGCTTTAAAAGCTCTGCCGATAGGAAGTTTTATCTGCTGTACGATTTCAATTTCGTGAGCGGTTTTTTTTCTGATATGATGTTTGGGAATTGCAAAACTGCGGTGAATTCTCACAAAATTGCTGAAATGCTCTTTTTGTAAAAGGTTACCGATGGAATCTAAAATGCAGTGTTTTTTATCTGCCGTAATAATTCTTGTATAATCTTTCAAAGCTTCAAAGTAAAGAATATCGCTGATTTTAATCTGGGAAATCTCGTTTCCATCTTTAATTTTAACGGTGTTTTCACCAATCATTGCATCAAAACTTTCAGATTTTTCTTTCATTTCAAAAAAATCGGCAAGCTTTTGCATGGCATAATCAAAACGGGCGGCTTTCAAAGGCTTGGAAATAAAATCCAAAGTATCCAGTTCAAAAGTATCGATAGCATATTCAGGATGGGAGCTGATGAAAATACAGGCAGGAACGTTTTTCAGTTTTTTTCTAAGTTCAATCCCGTTCATTTCCGGAAGATCAATATCCAAAATCAAAAGATCTATTTCTGAAGATAAAAAAGAAATAGCCTTTTCGGCGCAGTCAAAAATAGCCGATACTGTAATCTGAGGATAGCTTTTCAGATGTTGCTGAAGAACCAGCCGATCGAGCTCGTCGTCTTCTACAATTATACATTTGATTTCCCTTTTCATCTTATTAGTGTGAATAATTTTAACTGAAAACAATTTAAAAACTAAAGATAGTCAATAAATCAGGAATAATTAATTTAAATAAAATCAATTTTACGGAAATTCACATTGTCATTTTCAGGCTAAAAACTCTTCATATCTATCCAAAAGCAATTTTACAAAGTCTTTTTTGCATTTCCAGATAAAAAATATTATCTTGTAAATCTTATAAATTATACAGAATTTAATGTTAGAAAAGAAACAACATAATTACGAAAAGGCAGTTTTGGTGGGCATCGTTACCCAAAACCAGGACGCTGATAAATTACAGGAATACATGGATGAGCTGGAGTTTTTGGCTCACACAGCTGGTGCTACAATAGACAGACGTTTCACTCAAAACTTAACCCAACCTGATTCTAAAACCTTTGTAGGAAGCGGAAAAGCTCAGGAAATAAAAGAATACGTAAAAGAAAACGGTATCGGAACCATCATTTTTGATGACGAATTATCTCCGTCTCAACTTAAAAATCTTGAAAGAGAAATAGAGGTTAAAATCCTAGACAGAACCAATCTTATTCTTGATATTTTTGCTCAAAGAGCACAAACTTCTTACGCAAGAACGCAGGTAGAACTGGCGCAGTATCAATATTTGCTGCCCCGATTAAGCAAAATGTGGTCTCACCTAGACAAACAAAAAGGGGGAATTGGGATGCGTGGTCCCGGTGAAACGGAAATTGAAACCGACAGAAGGATTATCCGAGACCGAATCACTTTGCTGAAAGATAAGCTTAAAATCATCGACAAACAGATGGCAACCCAACGAAACAACCGCGGAAAGGTGGTTCGTGCAGCTTTGGTAGGCTACACCAATGTTGGGAAATCTACTTTGATGAATGCTATTTCTAAATCTGAGGTTTTTGCTGAAAATAAACTGTTCGCAACGCTCGACACGACTGTAAGAAAAGTGGTGATTGGTAATTTGCCTTTCCTTTTGACAGATACCGTTGGATTCATCAGAAAATTGCCGACTCAGCTGGTAGAATCTTTCAAATCTACTTTGGACGAGGTACGTGAGGCAGATCTTTTGATTCACGTTGTAGATATTTCTCACGAGAGTTTTGAAGATCACATCGAATCTGTCAACCAGATTTTAATGGAAATCAACGCCCATCAAAAACCGATGATTATGGTTTTCAACAAAATTGATGATTTCAGCTATGAAAAGAAAGACGAAGACGATCTTACCCCATCTTCAAAGAAAAATATTTCATTGGAAGAGTGGAAGAAAACATGGATGGCGAGATCGAAATACCCTACCGTTTTCATATCAGCTTTAACGAAAGAAAACTTCCCTGAAATGAAAAAAATGATTTATGATGAGGTCATGAAAATTCATATTTCGAGATTCCCGTACAATGATTTCCTTTTTGAATACTTTGATAATGACGAGGAAGCTTAAAATAAATTAAATTTCGTTATGAGAACCGAACTTTTTAAAAGCAAAGTATTCTTTTACATACTCCTCATTATTATTGGAGTAGATGTTTTTAATGGTCTTTTACAAATATCAAAAATTTCTGAAAGTCTTGGCATTAATGTTTTGAAATGGTTGAAACTGACAATCAGTTTTGCGGCTCTGCTCATGTTTTTTTTGAAAACGAACTTCAATCATCAGATTTTCAAACTTTATATTTGGTTTATAGGAGTTTTATCTCCCCTATTCATTATACTTTACAATTTGAAAGATTTAATATTTTACGGAGTCAATTCAATTACGCCGGAAAAATTACTTGAGAACGGATTTGCATTATTCTTTGCTCTCATCCTATTGTTTTTTTATAACCGATTTAAAGTGGAACATCAACAGGCAAAAATTTAAGTAAAATCTCATGATGAAAAAATATTTCGTTCTTTTTCTGATCTTTGGTTTTGGGTTGTTTTCTGCTCAGAAATTTAATCTCGACCTAAAAAGTATCGGGAAAAATCTTGAAAATAAAAAATCAAATTTCAATTATGACAAATTGATTTTTAAATACAAAGGTCTTCCGAAATCTTTAGACAGTCTGGAGGCTCAACATTTGTATTACGGCAGAAATTTTCAGAAAACGGTTTCTACTTCAAGCAATGAATTCAAAGGTCTTGCAGATGCCTTCAGAGATAAAGACGTTGATAAATCTATCAATCTCGGGAAAGAAATCTATGGAAAAGACCCAACAAATCTTGATGTTTTATTGATTTTGCTTCGCGGCTATGAGATTAAAAAAGACATCAACAATTTTTCTCATCACATGAATCAGCTCAGAAGTCTTACCGATGCCATGAAAAGCTCTGGCGACGGAAAATCTGAAAAAACAGCTTACGTTGTAAATTCTGTGGGCGACGAGTATATCCTTCTCAATATGCTCAACATCGGACAGGATTACACAAGAGGCTCTCAGGCAGCAGACGGCGCAATGTATGACGTTTGGCAGAAGGGGGACCAAAAACTATATATAAAAGTTCTGTACACAGGCTTTTAAACTTAAAATATTTTAATGGAATTATATTATTCATTTTCAGCACTTATCGTTTTAGCATCAATATTCGCTTACATCAATTACAGGTTTTTAAAACTTCCGAGCACCATCGGAATTATGGTTATTGCCATTGTGGTTTCTATCATTCTGGTTTTATTTGGTGAAAATTTTCTTCCAAAAACATTCGGTCATCTCAATGATCTGATGAACAGCATCGACTTTACAGAAGTTCTGATGGGAGCCATGCTGAATTTCCTTCTTTTTGCGGGAGGAATTCACATTAACATCAATGATTTAAAGGAACAGTTCCGGCCGGTTCTGATATTTTCCACCGCGGGAGTTATTATTTCAACTTTTATCGTCGGCTTCGGAATGTTTTATCTGTTGCCTTTGGTGGGTTTAAAAATACCGTTTATCTACTGCCTGGTTTTCGGAGCTTTGATTTCTCCGACTGATCCTGTAGCTGTTTTAAGTGTTTTAAAACAGGCGAATGTCTCGAAATCTTTAGAAACAAAAATTGCCGGAGAATCACTTTTCAATGACGGTATGGCAGTAGTCGTTTTCACAGTTGTTTTACAGTTAGCCGTAGGAAAAGAGGTTGATTTAGGTATTGAAAGTATCGGGATTTTGCTTCTTCATGAAGCTGGTGGAGGTTTGCTTTTGGGAGTTGTATTAGGTTGGATTACTTCCAGACTGATGCGTGAAGTGGATGATTATATCATTTCGGTTTTGGTAACGCTGGCCGTTGTAATGGGTGGCTATCTTGTTGCAAGACAGATGCACGTTTCAGGCCCTCTGACGATGGTGGCAGCGGGATTATTTATGGGTAATTTTAATGTTAAATTTAAAATGAAATCGGTCACTCAGGATTATTTAATTAAATTCTGGGAATTGATTGATGAAATTCTGAATGCGGTCTTATTCCTTTTCATCGGTTTTGAATTATTGATGATCAAAGATTTAAATCATTTCGTTATTCCCGGACTGATTGCGATTGTTGTGGTACTTGTTGCAAGATTTATTTCCATTTGGGGACCTACGAAATTCATGTCTTTCAGAACGAGATTCAGTCCGCAGACGATTAAAGTTCTTTTCTGGGGCGGAATTCGGGGTGGTGTTTCGATTGCTTTGGCGATGTCGATTCCGAAAGGCGAATATCATAACACTATTTTAAGTATCACCTACTGCGTTGTAGTATTCTCAATTATCGTTCAGGGACTTACGATTGCGAAAGTTGCCAACCCTAAACAGATTGCGAAAGAAGAGCAAGAACAGGAAACTACTGCTTTAGACTAAAAACCTTGACTGCAAATGATTGAAGATATTAAAAACGCACTTTCCGAACTTTCTATTCCCGAAAAAGCTGCTTTTTTTCCTAAATTTTTTAAAACCGGAAAGGGAGAATATGGTGAAGGCGATTTGTTTTTGGGCGTAAAAGTTCCGGATCAAAGAGCGGTGGCGAAAGAGTTTTATGCTAAAATTTCTTTACATGAAATTGCTGAACTTTTATCATCAGCCTATCACGAACATCGGTTGACGGCACTTTTTATGCTGATTTCTAAATTTGAAAAAACTAAAGATTCGTCTGTAAAAGATGAAATCGTTCAATTCTATCTGAATAATCTCAAGGGAATAAACAATTGGGATCTGGTAGACACGAGTTGCTATAAAATTTTAGGTCGCTATGCTTTTGAAAATCAAAAAGATGAGCTGCTCATTAAACTTTCTGAGTCTGAAGATATGTGGCACAAAAGAATTGCCGTTGTAGGTACGATGCATCACGTAAAAAAAGGTAATTTTGAGCTGACAAAAAAATTAGTCCTGAAAAACCTTTTGCACAGTCACGATCTGATGCACAAAGCAAACGGATGGCTTTTGCGGGAAATGGGAAATAAAAATGAAACGGAACTGATCAATTTTCTAAATTCGCATTACAAAAAAATGCCAAGAACCAGCCTTCGGTATGCGATTGAAAAGCTGGATGAAAGTGTAAGACAGGATTATTTAAAAGGCAATATTTAAATTGAAAACACTACAATCAATATGAAATTAAAATATTTTCTATTCCTCATTCCTTTGTTGGTAATGAGCAGTTGCTTTGATATTTTAGATAAAGTCAACATCAAAGCTGACGGAAGCGGAGATTACACTTTGATTCTGAACGCCAGCAAAAGCAAAACACGTATCGCTTCCCTTTCCAAAATGGAAACTGTTAACGGAAAAAAAGTTCCGAAAAGATCTGAAATTGAGTCTAAAATCAATCAGGCTGCACAGATTTTTAAAACCACTCCCGGAATTTCAAATGTGAAAACTTCGATGGATTTTGACAATTACATCATTAAACTCAGCTGCAGTTTCAAAAAAATTGAAAACATCAACGCCGGACTGGAAAATTTAAAGGTAAAAAACATCATCGGGAAAATGATTCCTACGAATATGTACAGCCAAAACCTTCAGAATAAAACGTTTACAAGAAATAAAATCAATACTTTTAAAGAAGATTACAACAAACTGAGCACGGCGGATAAAGAAGTTTTTGCAACGGCAAAATATGTTTCTGTAATGCAGTTTGAAAATACAGTCAAATCCCAAAGCAACAGTGTTTACCAGCTTTCGCCCAACAAAAAAGCTTTGAAACTTGACGGAAATATTCTTGATTTCATTCTTCAGAAAAAACAACTTCAAAACAACATCCAATTTCAATAACTAACGACTTCATGAAAAAATATTTATTAAAAACACAGAAAATTTTCTTCCTTCTCTTCGCTTTTGGATTCATTGGAGCCCAACAAAGCTCGAAGTTACCGAAAGATGCTCTGTTTTATATGGAAATCAACGGGAAACAGCTTAATAATAAAATCAATTGGGCTAAAGTAAATCCGTTTTTCAAAGAGCTTTCAAAAGATGATGATAAAAAGACTGCCTCATGGAATGACTTTTCAAAAACAGGAATAAAATACGATGCCACACAGTATCATTATGCTTCGGCGAATGATTCTATTTATGCGTACACGACCTATTTTACTTTAGACAATAATTTAAAATTTAAAGAGTTCATCAATTCTGTAAAGAAAAAAGGTCAGGAAGTAACCAAAAAGAACAATTACGAATTTGTAGACATCGACGACAATATTTTTGTAGCATGGAACGACAAAAAAGCGGTTCTGAAAATGATGAACTACAGCAAACCGTACGATTACGATGTTTATGCAGACAGTGCCGTGGCTTATGTAGACAGTACAGCAGTTGCAGTCGATAGTGTTGCAGTAGCCGCCGATTATGAAGAGGAGCCAGAAAAACCTTTTGATTATAAAGAAGAAATTCAGAATTTAAAGGATGAAATTATCTACATCAAACAAAATATAAAAGACAATAACGCTGAAATTTCAAGACTTCAGAAAGACATTAAATATCTTGAAAAACACAAAAAATATCCTGAAGAAAAAGCAGTTCAGGAAGCAATAAGAGATACAACTTATAGAGAAGGCAATGATGAAGAAGTTCCGCCACCACCTCCAGTTGGACCACGAAAATCCGGAGAGGAGGAAGACGAAACGGAGGAAATGGACGACTACGATTACGCAGCCGAAGCGGTTGCCGACTCTCTTTACATGAAAGAAATGGATTCAATTAATATTGAGACTTTTAAAATGGTAAAGAGGTTTGCTGAAGCAGATTTCGACAAATATTTCAGTTCAAATCTTGAGCTTGAAGTGGCTAAAGATATTTTGAGTTTCAGAGACAGCAATTCTGATGTGTTTATTCATACAGATTATGGTAAAATATTTGGGTTAAAATCTTACAGAAGCTTTTACAGAGAGTTTGATATTGAGAATCTTGTCGGGAAAATGTACAATTCAAATTCTTCATACAATCTTTATTTTGACGACGATAAGGTAAGGCTCGTCAACAATTATCAGCACAAAGACAGTAACATCAACAACAGTTTTGCAGCAGTCTACAAAGGGAAAAAGAATAAAAAACTGACGAATCTTATTAATGACAAAAGCATTGGATATTATGCTTTGAACCTCAATGGTTACAAATATTTTGACCTTATTTATACCTTATTCGAAAATACCGGCGACGGAAAATATCAGAAAGAAATCCAATTGATGATGGAAACTGTGAAAATCGTTCTGGATGAAGAAGCCATCTCAAAAATTGCTCCCGGAAACGGAATTTTTGTTTTGAACGAACTTAAATCTAAAAAAGTAGATTACACAGACTACGAATATGATGAGGATTATAACGAAAAAGAAGTCAAAAAAACCAAAGATGTGATGGTTCCGGATTTCACATTTGCATTCGCTACTGAAAACGAAAAATATTGGAACCGTATTTTTGATATGCTTATTTCTAATAAAGATACAAAGGAAAAATTTATCAAAGAAGGCGATTTCTACAGATTTAAAGAAGGCACAAATCAAGGCCCGATTGACCAACTTTATTTCACTGTAAAAGATGGAATCGTTTATCTGACGACTGCAAAGGAAAACATCAACCCGAAATCTCAGACTGAAATTTCTAAAAAATGGATGAAAGATTCTGAGAAATATGCCGTTTCAGGAAGATTCAATCTTCAGAAGTTACTCATTGGTCTTGACCAGGAATTTAAAGATTCTTCTGAAATTAAAATGCTGAATCTGATGAAGAAAAATGCCGGCGAATTTAATTATAAGAGTGAAGTAAAAGGCAACAGCATTCAGACTGAGATTGATTACAACATCAAAACTTCAGCAGAAAACAGCCTGATGTACTTCTTTAATCTGGCTGACGAAATCTATAAAATCACAGAATCTGAGAAGAAAAATCACACTTTATAAATGAGGAAATGGCTTCTTTTTCTGGTACCCATTATTGTACTTGTGGCGGTGTATTTTGGTCTTTATCATAAAAATAAAGAACTGAAATACATCCCGGAAGGTGCAGATGCTGTCGTTTTGATTGATGTGAAAAATGTAACACGAAAGTATTTAGCAGAAACACTTTCTCATCCATCAGTATGGTTTAAAGACGGAAAGAAAAAGAATAAAATTCCCTGGAAAGATTCCGGAATTAAAATCCCTGATTTTGTGCAGTTGTTTCATCTTAAAAACGAAGACTTGACAAGCTGGAACACTGTTTTAGAGATAAAAGACAAAGAAGAATTCTTATTATTTCTAAAAGACAAAGGATTTCAAAAGAAATCGGAAAATCTTTACAGCGACGGAAATTTTAGCTTAAAAATTAACGGAGAAATCTGCATTATCGGCACATCAGAAAAATCACTTTCAGAAATTGAAAAATCATTAAAACCAAACAAAAATCTTTTGAATGCTGATGATTTTACAGATAATGGAGTTGGAAGTTTAGCAATAATTGATGGTAAAATGATTGAAAAATACTCAATCAATCTTGAAAATAATTTTATTGAAATCTCCAATTTCCCGGATTCCAAATCTGCTGAAAATTTTCTTTCTGAAAGTTTAAAATCAACCAATTTCGCTTCGGCTCAGCTTGATCAGAAAAATATTAAAATCATTTCGAAACTTTTTAAAACTGATCTTTTTTCTCATCCGGAAATCAATTCAATCGAAACCAATGTAGATTTAAAACAAGTCACAGACACCATCATCAGTTATGATTACGACGACAATTTTAATGAGGTTGAAAAAATCAGCTATCAGAAAATCGTTCAGCCACAATATCTGATTCAGATTAAAACCAAGAATCCTGATGCTGTTTGGACTTCTTTTGAACAAAAGAAATTCATCAATACTCACAATCAGTTTACAGCAATACCTTTTCAGCCGAACAAAATTTCAAAAAACATCAATGGAATTTTAATTAATTCTATCTCTCATCCTGAAAATAAAAATAGCTCAAAAGAGAATTTCATCTTCATAAAAAATAATCCTTTGCTGCTTTCTTCATTTAAAAGTCTTTCTCCTAAATCCAGGAAAAAGGCAGGCGAGACAGAATCTGTTTTCTATTTAAACAAAGAAAATCAATATCTTCTGAGACTCAATTTTAAAAATGGTGAATTGCCATTAATTCTAAGATAATTTTAAAAACCTTTATCTGATGAATGCTGATGACCTCTCACTTATTAAAACTTTCACACACTATTTTCTACACCTGATTTTTCCGGCGTTTATCTCTTATCTATTCTTCAGAGAAAACTGGAAAAAGGCTTATTTAATAATGCTTGCAACGATGTTGGTAGACCTTGACCACCTTTTTGCAAATCCTGTTTTTGATCCTGACAGAATGAGCGTTGGTTTTCACTTCCTTCATTCTTATCCTGCGATTGCGGTGTATTTTTTGATGCTTTTTTTCAAAGGAAATATTCGGATTGTTGCTGTCGGTCTGCTTTTCCACATGTTGACCGATTATCAGGACTTTGTGTTGTGGCCACATTAAAATTCGATTAATATTCTCTTTTAACAATCACAATCCCATAGATTATTTGTATTTTAGAGACAGTTATGAAGCTAAAAGAATTTTTACACTATACTTACATTTTCCCTGTCCTGGCAGTAATTTATTACTTCCTTGGATTCATGGGAACCGGTGTTATATTTGATGTCATTGCCGGAATTTTGTTAACAGGAAGTGTGCTTTCTGCTGTGCATCATGCCGAAGTTGTGGCGCACAAAGTTGGCGAACCTTACGGAACCATCATTCTTGCGCTCTGTATTACAATTATAGAAGTCGCGTTGATTGTTTCACTGATGGTAGCAGGTGGCGAACAGGCCATTACGCTCGCCAGAGACACAGTTTTTGCAGCAGTGATGATTATTCTGAACGGAATTATCGGTATCTGCGTTTTGGTGGGTGGTGTAAAGTATTTCGAGCAGTATTTCGCAAGAACCTCTGCAACGACCTATTTAGTGAGTATTGTTTCTATTTTGGTGATCACTTTGGTTCTCCCGAATTTTACATCAAGCGTCAACGGACCTTATTATAACAATGCACAACTGATATTTGTTTCTATTGCGTGTCTCGTTATCTATGGTGTATTCCTAATGGTGCAGACTGTAAGACACAGAAGTTATTTTGTGCCGGCAGACGGTACTGCTGAAGAGTATTTTATTCCGAATAAAGCACAGGCCATTATCAGTTTTGTATTTTTGGTCATCTGCCTGGTAATCGTTGTTTTGCTGGCAAAAGGTCTGTCTAAAACCATTGAAGATCTGGTACAGAGTATGGGAGCGCCGAAGTCTCTGGTAGGAGTAATCATTGCAGCTGTAGTTCTCCTTCCCGAAGGACTTGCGGCGATTCGGGCAGCGAAAAATAATCAGATACAATCTAGTTTAAATTTAGCGTTGGGATCGGCTTTGGCGAGTATCGGTTTGAGTATTCCTGCGATTTCTGCGGTGAGTATTATGTATGACATTCCGCTTGTTTTAGGTTTGGATAAGAAAGATATTATTTTACTTACGCTATCCGTATTTATCGTGATGTTATCCCTGAGCAGAGGAAAAACGAATGTGCTCTACGGAACGGTGTTGCTGGTGAATCTGGCAGCGTATATTTTTACTGTTATTGTACCTTAATCACTAATTCTAAAAATTCATCCGCATGAATTTACGAAACTCGCATCCCGTATCTCAAAACTCTTAAAGTTTTCTTGCCATTTCCATTTTGTAAGCCATCAGTTTGGCTATATTTTCCGACTTTGTAATCGCCATATCTGCATTTTCTCCACTGAAATTTTCTTCTATGGTTTGCTTCCAAAGTTTTAACCATTGTTCGAAATGATGTTTTTCCATGGCTTCCAGTTGATTGATTGGAAAATGTACAGCCATCGGATTTCCTTTGTAAGTCATTTGTCCAAACAAAATGCTTTCCCAGAATGAGTACATTTTCGGTAAATGTTTTTCAAAATCAACCTTCACAATGTCTTTGAAGAAAAAGCCAATTGCGTTGTCCTTAACCACCTTTTCGTAGAAAGAATTAACTAACATTTCGATATCTTCGCGGGTTTCTAAACTTTTCATCAGATAAAAATTTAACAATCAAATTTAGTTTAATTCTAAATCTTAATGGAGAGCTTCTGATTGATAAAATTCATAAAAACAATATTTTATCTTTGCAGAATACTTGAACTTTTAAGCTAAAAAAGAAACACAACTGATCTGATTAAAATGTCAAAAGGTTTTAAAAAAAGGATTCGACAAAAACACACCGAAAACAGTGGCTTCGGAAGTCGTGCATCGGGAAGGTTTATTAATAAAGATGGGCTTCCAAATGTAAAAAGAAGAGGAGTAAATGTCTTTAACAGGCTCAGTTGGTATCATACCATGCTGAATTTATCGTCATTCCGTTTTATCACTTATCTGGTTGTGATGTATATTCTCATCAACCTTGTTTTTGCATCTATTTATTATTTAATCGGTGTAGAGCATCTTACAGGAATTGATAAAAGTGATCCACTCAATGAATTTATTGACGTGTTCTTCTTCAGTTCGCAAACCTTTACAACTGTTGGCTACGGAAGAATTGCACCTGTAGGATTTATGGCAAGCTTGGTCGCTACTTTTGAGGCGTTTTTAGGATTACTTACCTTTGCCATTGCAACAGGTTTGTTTTATGGAAGATTTTCAAGACCCAGAGCTTATCTTAGATTTTCGGATATTGCTGTAATTGCTCCTTTTCAGGATGTTACAGCACTGATGTTTAGGTTGGCTCCCTTTAAAAATAATGCTTTGACTGATGCAGATGTTACACTCTCTACAGCCATTGAGGTGAATGAAGGAGGAACTGCTAAAAGTAATTTTTACCGTTTGGAAACTCAATTAAGTAAAATCAATACACTTTCTTTAAACTGGACGGTTGTTCATAAAATTGATGAAAATTCTCCTTTTTATGGATTTTCTGCTGCTGATTTTAAGAATACGAATATTGAGATTATTGTTCACGTAAGAGCATTTGATGAAGTGTTTTCGAATACGGTTGTTCAAAGGTCGTCTTATGTATCGGAAGAGATTATTTATGGAGCAAAATTCACCGCAATGTATTATCCTGATAGAGAGAATGATTCTACAATTCTGGATCTTGATAAAATTAATGAATACCAAAAAGCAGAACTTCCTGTTCTTGACATAGAGAGACTATAATGAATTTAGAATCATATAAAAAACAAGCTTTACAGAAACAAAAAGAACATAAAAAGTTTTTGGATGGTTTAAAAAAGAAGACGCCCAAAAATCTCGATTATGTTGTGCAGGAAACGCATGAAGAAGTCTTCGAGAAAGTTGACTGCCTTCAATGTGCCAATTGCTGCAAAACGACTGGACCTCTTTATACCGAAAAAGATATTGAAAGAATCTCAAAGCATCTACGAATGAAACAGGCTGATTTCGAAGCGAAATTTTTGCGTGTAGATGAAGACAATGACAAAGTGCTGCAGAATCTTCCGTGTTTTTTTTTGAACCAAGATAACACTTGCTCAATATACGACGTCCGTCCAAAAGCTTGCAGAGAATATCCTCATACCGACCGGAAAAAGATTTATCAGATCAATGATTTGATGATTAAAAATACAGTGATATGTCCGGCAGCGTTTGAGTTTGTGGAAAAGATGATGACAAATCTGGGTAAGTAAATACTAAAGTGATTTTTCGGGAGTTATTACAAAAATACCTATGAGAACATTACTGATTCCCCTATTGATTTTCACATTTCTTTTTAGCTGTAAAACAAAAACAACTGCACCTGTTGCCGATGAAAAAAATCAGAAGAGAGAATTTAAACGCAATTCTTCATTTATTTTGGAAACTGAGAAAGATCTTGATATCACTGATAAAAATTACATCATTTACATCAAGACGAATTTTGGAAGCAGGCTTATCAATTTAGATTGTAACAGTGATGAACTGCAAGAAAAATATGTTTTATTTAAAAAGGATGAGAGGTCCTACATTCAGAAAGTTGCCGGTGTCGCAGTTTATTATCCTACACAACTCAGATCAAATGACATGATCAATTCATACATCAGCTCATTTTCCGAATTAAAGAATTAAAGAATGAAAGAGTTAAAGATTTTAGAACAGTGCAAAAATATCAGATCATTAGCTTTCATAGCATTCTCAAAAAGTACATTTTCGCAGTTGAGCAAAACCATCCTCTTATTATCTCGTTCCCTGAATATGATCTTAAAAAGGAAGAAGGTGATGAGAAAAACGCAAACTACGAATACAATAAAAACTTAAAACTTTTCAAAATTGACAGTTTGCTGAATTCTGAGATTGACGAACTCAACAAACAGAATGCTTTTAAATTCAGAAAATGCCAGAAGGATTGATATCAATCTTCACACGCCTGGCAATCTGAATCTAAAAAATATGGTGTTGGATGATGGATGCAAGGGTGTAAGGGTGATGGAAGATAAGATAGCAATCCTACGGACTGCGCCTATTCTCCGACCTCTATTCTTTCTACACAGATACGGCTCCTACGGAGCCGCCCCAATTTATTTCAACTGATTTATTTCAGATATCTTAAACTTAGCCATTCGTTCAATCAAATCCAAAGGCAAATCTTTATCTAAAGGAAACTGAACTGCACCTTTCGAAAATTTATAATTTCTCTCCACAAAATCTTTTTCAAAAAATTTAATGCCGTCTGAGGCAGGATAAAATCCAATGTGCTTTTTGTAAGCCGCAAAGTAAACCAAAGGCTTTTTCTTATATCTGAACGCAGGCATCTGATAACCGATATACTCCTCCAAATCAGAAGTTTGTGCGTGAATGGTTTTTCTCAACAACTCAAGCTTCACTTGAACTTCTTCGGGAAAGAGAAGAAAATATTCCTCAAAATTGGTAAATGCGTTTTTCATAGATTCATTTGTAGTGTAAATTTAAAAAACTTTTATTAAAGCTAAAAGCCATCTGCCAGAAGCCAAATAAAAAAAGCATTGAACTGGACATTCAATGCTTTCACTTTCACTATTACTTTTTTCCCATTTGTAGTCCCGGGACAGGCTTTATGAAAAAAGGCCGGGAAAACTTCCCGACCTTTATATTTTTATACTACACCTTGAGCCAACATTGCTTCAGCTACTTTTACGAAGCCGGCGATGTTTGCACCTTTTACATAGTTTACATATCCGTCTTCCTCTTTACCGTAGTCTCTACAAGCTTTGTGGATTCCGATCATGATTTCTTTCAATCTTGCGTCAACTTCCTCAGAAGTCCAGTTCAATCTGATTGAGTTCTGAGTCATTTCTAAACCTGAAGTGGCTACACCACCTGCGTTTGATGCTTTCCCAGGAGAGAACAATACTTTGTTTTCAAGGAAATAATTGATTGCTTCTAATGTAGAAGGCATGTTTGCCGCTTCAGTCACGCAAAGACAACCATTTTCAACCAAAAGTTTGGCATCTTCAAAATCCAGCTCATTCTGAGTTGCAGAAGGAATTGCTACATCACACTTCACTTCCCAAGGACGTTTCCCAGCATGGAAAACCGCTGATGGATATTGTTTAACATAATCCTCGGCTCTGTTGTTTCCAGAAGCTCTCAATTCAAGAAGGAAATCGATTTTTTCTCCGTCGATACCATCTTTATCATACACATAACCGTCAGGGCCAGAAAGCGTAACCACTTTTCCGCCAAGCTCATGTACTTTTTTGATAACTCCCCAAGCCACATTACCGAAACCTGAAACAGAAACTATTTTATCTTTAAATGTTTGTCCGATTGTTTTCAGCATCTGCTCTGCGAAGTACACAACACCATATCCTGTAGCTTCAGGACGGATCAATGAACCTCCGTAAGCAAGACCTTTACCAGTAAGAACACCTGTGAATTCATTTCTTACTTTCTTGTACTGACCGAATAAGTATCCGATTTCTCTTGCTCCTACACCGATATCTCCCGCAGGAACGTCAGTTTCAGGGCCAATATGCTTGCATAATTCTGTCATGAAAGCCTGGCAGAAACGCATTACTTCCATATCAGTTTTACCTTGAGGATCAAAGTCTGAACCACCTTTACCACCTCCCATTGGAAGAGTTGTCAAAGAGTTTTTAAATACCTGCTCGAATGCTAAGAATTTAAGTACAGAAAGGTTTACAGTTGGATGGAAACGGATTCCTCCTTTGTATGGTCCAATCGCAGAGTTCATCTGAATTCTGAAACCTCTGTTTACCTGAATTTCTCCTTTGTCATCAACCCATGGAACTCTGAAAATAATAATTCTCTCAGCTTCAGCCATTCTCTCAAGAAGCTTCATGCCTGTATATTCTTTTTTGGTCAAGATAAATGGAATTACTGTGATAGCAACTTCTTTTACTGCTTGTAAAAATTCCGGTTCGTTTGGATTTTTCGCTTCAATTTTGGCGATAAATTCCTGAACTTTCTGGTCAATATTATATTGTTCCATATTAGGTAGGGTTGAATATTATGTCAACAAATTTAATTTTTTTTTCAAGATTCACAATAGCTTATTTAATATTTGCTGATAATTCAATAATAATGATTGGTAATATTATTAAACTGATAATATCAATCTAAATTTTATTAAAAATTAAATGTTATATCTGAAATAATGAAATATTAAGAAATCGTTAATTCTTAAATTGCCAGAAATTGTCTCCCCGAAAACGATTTTACTTTTCCTAAAAGCTCAAGTTCCAGTATTATGGGCAATAATTTATGAGAAGGCAAGGCAATTTTCTCTGCTAAATCGTCTAAAGTGACATGTGGGTTCGCTACAATGCTCGAGTAGATTAATTCTTGACTTTCAGACATTTGAATTGTAACTTTACTGTGTGGAAACAGTTCCTCCATGATGTCTTTAGAATCATTAAAACCGAGCAAATCCAGCAAATCTTTGACCGTCGAAATTGAAGTTGCTTTATTCTGAAAAATAAGGTGATTACAACCCTGACTGTATCTGTCTGAAATTCTGCCAGGAAGTGCAAAAACATCTCTGTTGTAAGTATTTGCAAAAGTTGCGGTGCTTATAGAACCACCACCAAAAGCTGTTTCTACAACGATTGTAGCAGGAGAAATTCCGGCAATAATGCGGTTTCTCTGAATAAAATTTTCCCGATCCGGTTTTCTTGAAGAGTTAAATTCTGTAAGCAATCCACCGTCCTGTTCCAGAATCTTGTCTGAAAGTTTCTTATTTTTTGAAGGATAAAAGGTGTGAAAGCCATGAGCAAGAACGCCAATTGTAGAAATCTGATGATTCAGAGACTGCTCATGCACTTCTTTATCAACACCCAAAGCCAAGCCACTTACCGAAATGAAATGGTGAGATTTTGTTTCTTCAAAAAAGTCTTCTATGAATTTTTTGCCGTAAGAGGTAATGTTTCTGGTACCGACAAGACTTACGGTTTTGAGTTTCGTGTCAAAATTTCCTTTCTGATAGAGAATTGCGGGAGCATCGTCACATTCATTCAACAAAAACGGAAGTTCGTTCTGATGTCTGAGATTTATTTTAATTAAATTTTTCTCACAAAACGAAATTTCTTTTTCGGCAAATTTTAAATGTTGAGAGTTTCCGATATCCGAAACGGTTTTCAGACCAATGCCATCGGTTTTGCTTAGCTCTTTTTTTGAGTATTTCCAGACATTTTCTGCAGTTCCGAAGCGGCGAACCAGTTTTAGAAAGTTGATATCTCCTATAAAATTGCACTCACGCAGCGCAATAGAATACAGTTGCTCTTCTGTGTACATTTGTGTTTTATTTTTATCAAATGTAATAAATTATGATTTATTTTTTCTTAAATCTTCCAAGTAATCCCAAATATCTTCTCTTTTCTGATAAGGTAGTTCCAGAAAGTCGTCGGGATGGTTTTCCTTATATTCCTGCCAAAGTTTATCATCCTTTTCGCTGTAATAATTCGGAAATTCCCAAATAAATTTTTTCTTTTTCTCGCCAGATTTTTTAAAAGAATACGCCAGAACACTTCCTACAATTGCACCGGCGGAGTGTGCCTGCCACGAGATTTTACTTGGCTCAAGCATTTCGCTGAACATTTCTTCCGGAAACATTCCCCAAATCAAACTTCCATAATACAAAACAACAAGTAATGAGATGGTAAGCAATTTCATATTCCATCTGAAAACTCCGCTAAAAAACAGGAAAAATGCAAGAACATATACTACTCCACTCGCACCGATGGTACAGGTGTAGGCATATTCACCTGTCAGAATATCAATCGGAGGAAGCACCCAAACCAAAAATCCTGCTAACAGCCAACCAATCACAAAAACTTTATTGGCAACTTCCGGATAAAACTGATACAAAAGAAACATTAAAATCGCAATCGGAATGGAGTTGCTTACAATATGATCAATACTCCCGTGAAGAAGGGGCGCGGTTATAATTCCCAAAAGCCCTTCTGGCAACAGCGGAATAATTGCACCGAAGCAGTTGTCAAAAAAGCCGTTCATCTGCAGCAAATAACCAAACCACATTGCAGCCAGCATCAAAAGCGGATAAAGCAGTGCCTTTTTTGAAATTATATTTGTAATCATACTTCTTAGCTCACAAAACGAAAGCCAAGCATAAATTTCGGAAATTTTGGCTTTTATTTTAAATTTTTAAATATAAATAAGACAGAAAGTTATGAATTATCAAAACGTTTGAAGTTATGTATTAATGATTTTGAAAAATTTAAATTTATCTCTAAAGTATTCTGCAATAGTCTGCCACAGCGGTAAATTTATATATTCTTATTTTTGCACCGAACAAATTATTAGTTACGAATATGAGAAAGATTTTTCTACTATTTTTGATTTATACGGGGTTCCAGATGAGTGCCCAGGTGATTATCAGCGATTCTGCAGCAGTTGACACAATAAAAAAACCAAGATATTGGTCTATTACAGGGCAAAATGCAGTAATGTTTAATCAGGCAGCATTCTCCAACTGGGTAGGTGGTGGAGCCAATAATGTGGGTTGGCTTGCAAGTGTAAACGAAAATTTCACTTACGAAAAAGGCAGAAATCTTTGGGAGAACGTCATTATATTAAATTACGGACAAAATACTACGCAAGGCTTAGGTACAAGAAAAACTCAGGATGTCATTAATATTTCATCTAATTATGGTCGTCAGTTTTCTAAAAGCTGGTATGTTTCTGCAGGAGCGAGCGTTCAAAGTCAGTTTTCACCAGGATATGAGGATGGAAATAATCCTTCAGCAAAGAAAATCTCTGCATTTATGGCTCCGGGATATGTGAACGCAGGTTTGGGTATCACGTATAGACCCAATGACAATCTTACAGTAACAATGAGACCTGCTAACGCCAGATTCACTTTTGTTTTAGATAAAGAATTGCAGCTTGCCGGAACTTACGGTTTAAAAGCCGATGGCGACAGTTTCCTGATGCAGTTTGGTTTCTACGGAAATGCAATTTACAAGGTAAAACTTATGGAAAATATTGAAATGATCAATACCGGAAATATTTTCTCAAATTATCTTGAAAACCCGGATCACATGGTTCTTTCTTACAACATGCTTTTAAAGATGAAAATCAACAAGCATATTTCTTCCAATATCACTTTAGATTTGCTATATAATCATAATCAAATTCAAAAAACGCAGCTGAAACAGACTTTAGGAGTGGGTTTTGCCTACAATATTGATAACGGCGTAAAAAGATCTGACAGAAAAGATAATCAGTTTTGGATTAAGAAATAGATTAAATAATATAGTACAGAAAGTAATTCAGATTTGGATTACTTTTTTTATATTCAAAATTGTGATTTTTGTAATTTTACTAATTCTTATTTACGATTAATTATATTTTTAATACCTTTAGATAAACATAAATGACATCTATTTGTACAAATAGTGTTTGATTTTTCAATGAATAACAAACCATTTTAAAATAAATTAATCATGAGAAAAATTTTATTACCACTTTCCATTTTTGTGGGAATCTTTGCTTCTGCTCAAGAGATAGAACCCGCCGTTGTTGACACAGTAAAAGCATGGTCAATTCAGGCTCAAAACACTTTAATGCTCAATCAGGCTGCCTTTTCAAACTGGGTTGGTGGTGGAGCCAATAATGTGGGTTGGCTTGCTGGAGCAAATTATAATCTTACTTACGAAAAAGGGAAATATCTTTGGGAAAACATTATTGTTTTAGGTTACGGACAAAATAATACACAAGGAATCGGAACCAGAAAAACCCAGGATGTAATCAATCTTTCTACCAATTTCGGAAAAGAGTTTGTGAAAAACTGGTATCTTTCAGCAGGAGCTAGTTTGCAATCTCAATTTGATGCTGGTTACGAAGATGGAAATAATCCTGCAGCCGCAAAAATATCCAATTTTATGGCTCCGGGTTATGTGAATGCCGGTGTAGGTGTAACGTATCGTCCGAATGATAATTTTACGATGACTTTAAGACCTGCGAATGCAAGAATGACTTTTGTTCTTGATAAAGATTTACAAAAAACAGGAACTTATGGTTTGAAAAATGATGGAGATTCTATGTTATTCCAGTTTGGTTTCCTGGGAACAGCAATTTATAAAGTGAAATTGATGGAAAATATTAATCTGATTAATACAGGTTCGGTATTTTCAAATTACCTCGATCATCCGGAAAGACTGGTACTTTCTTATGGAGCTGTTTTGAATATGAAAATCAACAGATTTATTTCTACGAATGTAACTGTTGATGTAATGTATGACCATAATCAAATTCAAAAAACACAGCTGAAACAAACTCTTGGAGTTGGTTTTGCGTATAATATTGATAATGGTGTGAAACGTTCTGAGAAAAAAGAAAATCAGTCCTGGCTAAAGAAATAATTAAATTTCTATAAAAGTAAAAAAGCACTTCGATTGAAGTGCTTTTGTGTATATGCAGTTTCTGAAATTAAAACTCAATACTAACTTCCAATTTTTCTGTCAGAAGTTTAGAAATTTTATCTTTCAAAGGTTCAATGTCGATATTTTGCATTGCGTCATTAGCAAAGGCAAATAACAATAAAGCCTGAGCTTCTTTTTTAGAAATCCCTCTCGCTCTTAGGTAAAATAAAGCATCTTCATTCAACTGACCAACAGTACAACCGTGAGAACATTTCACATCGTCGGCGAAAATTTCCAACTGAGGTTTTGTATCGATGGTGGCACCTTCGCTTAACAAAACATTGTTATTTTGCTGATAAGCATTTGTTTTCTGGGCAATTTTATCCACAAAAACTTTTCCGTTGAATACACCGTGAGATTTATCCTTAAAAATCCCTTTGTAGTTCTGATAACTTTCACAGTTCGGCTGATTGTGGTGAACCGCCGTGTGATGGTCTACCAACTGATCTTTCCCGATAATAGTGATTCCGTTCATGAAAGAATTGATATTCGATCCGTTTTGAATAAAATCTAAATTATTTCTTACCAGTTTTCCACCAAAAGAGAAGGTATTTACTGTTGTTAAGCTGTCTTTTTCCTGCTTTGCAAAAGTGCTGTCTACCAAATAAGAAGTATCGCTGTCATTCTGCAATTTATGCCAATCTGCTTTTGCATTCGGATAAGTGAAAATCTCAGTTACAGAGTTTGTAAAAACATACGTGCTGTCAAAATTATGATGACTTTCAATTATTTCCACCTTCGCACCTTCTTCTACAATCAATAAATTTCTTGTATTGTAAAAAGTGTTTTCTTCCTGATTCTGAGAAAGATAAAAAACGTGAATTGGTTTTTCAATGACAACATTTTTCGGTACTTTCAGGAAAAACCCGTATTTACAATATGCTTGATTTAAATTTGTAAAAGCTAAATCTTTCGCAGCAATGGTATTAAAATATTGATCGAAAACATCTTTATGATTCTCATCATTCAACGCATAATTGAATGATAAAAACTCTGCGTTTTCAATAGAAATTTTAGAAAGCTCTTTATGAAGCTGACCGTTTACAAAAACAATCCAGTCAAAATTTTCTTCACCAAAATGTAACTCATCAAGCTGTTCTTTGGTAATATTGTGACTTTCTTTCGGAAAAAAATTGTAATCTTTCTCGATGATTTCTTTGATGTTGGTATATTTATATTCTTCGTCTTTTTTGGTAGGAAAACCAAGTTTAACAAACTTTCCTAATGCTTCAACTCTCGTTTCATCTAAAAAACGGTGACGAAGAGTTCCAAGAAATTCGCTGTGATTGTTTAAAATTTGTTCTGATAACATATTTGAGATTTGAAGTTTGAGATTTGAAATTGTGAATGTGTACTTTTACAGGACTTTCACTTCTTTTAATTTATTGGCTTTACAGTCTGAAATTTCAGACAAATAATAAATCCTTAAAATCTGATTTTTAAAATCTCAAAACCTTCATTTTTAAGTTTTATAACTGTTTTACTATCTAATTTCAAAATTATTTATTGCTCTCACAATATCAAATTTCAAATACCAAATTTCAAATTAATTAAGTAGCCAGTCGTAACCTTTTGCTTCTAATTCTAATGCTAAAGATTTGTCGCCTGTTTTAATGATTTTTCCGTTCGCTAAAACGTGTACAAAATCAGGCTCAATATAATTTAGCAATCTTTGATAATGCGTAATCAAAAGAACTGCATTTCCTTCATTTTTAAACTGGTTTACACCATCTGCAACGATTCTCAAGGCATCGATATCCAAACCTGAATCGGTTTCGTCGAGAATTGCCAGTTTAGGATTCAGCATCATCATCTGGAAGATCTCGTTTCTCTTCTTCTCACCTCCCGAAAAACCTTCGTTCAATGATCTTGAAAGGAAATCTTTTTTAATTCCCAGTTTTTCAGATTTCTCACGAATCATTGCCAACATTTCCTTTGCAGGCATATCTTCCAATCCGTTTGCTTTTCTGTTTTCGTTCACAGCTGCTTTGATGAAGTTTGTTACAGAAACTCCAGGAATTTCTACCGGGTACTGAAAAGAAAGGAAAACCCCTTTATGAGCTCTCTCTTCAGGAGCATCTTCAATAATGTTTTCGCCTTGAAAAAGGATCTCTCCTTCAGTAACTTCGTAATCTTCTTTCCCTGCAATAACAGATGAAAGAGTTGATTTACCAGCACCGTTCGGACCCATAATAGCGTGAACTTCGCCTGGTTTGATTTCAAGATTGATACCTTTTAATATCTGTGCGCCATCTTCAATTCTGGCGTGTAGGTTTTTAATATTTAACATTCTATCGTTATAATTTATCGCAAGGTTAAACAAGTTTTATTTAATTGCGGATATTTTTAAGTTATACCAAGGCGTTTCACTTATTTTCGAAATACAAGTTAGTCAAGACCATTTGCAATTCTTTTCACACCATCTTTAAATAACTGAGAATTAAAATTCAATAACATTCCCAGTCTATAATTTCCCAATCTTAAATAGTTTTTCAATTGAGAAGCGTGAAAGCTGTTTAAACTTTCAACGGATTTAATTTCTAAGCCTACTTTGTTTTCAATAAGCAAGTCCATTTTAAAAGCTTTAGGTATCAGTAATTCATCGTAACTAATATCTAAAAACTTTTGTCTTTCTACTTTTAAACCAGATTTTTGAATTTCATAATGTAAGCATTCCTCATAAACACTCTCAAATAATCCAACTCCAATTTGTCTGTGAATTTTTAATCCGCTTTCAAATACAATCTTTGAAATTTCATTTTCTGTCATCTGTTTGTTTTTCGCAAAGATAAACAAGTCAAATTTCAAAAATGAAATTAAATCTGTATTACTTCTTTAAGCTTTAGCGGCTTTGTTTTACTTTAAAATGTCTTCAAACAATTTAAAAAAACTTTGTCTCGCTTTGCGTTTAAAGATTACCCTACAGAACCCTCTAAAGAAATTTCCAACAATTTCTGAGCTTCAATAGCAAATTCCATTGGCAATTTATTTAAAACTTCCTTGCTGAAACCGTTCACGATTAAAGCAATTGCTCTTTCTGTATCAATACCTCTCTGGTTACAGTAGAAAATCTGATCTTCGCCAATTTTAGAAGTTGTAGCTTCATGTTCTAATTGTGCAGTTGGATCTTTAATTTCAATGTAAGGGAAAGTATGGGCTCCGCACTCGTTACCCATCAATAATGAATCACATTGTGAGAAGTTTCTTGCTCCTTTTGCAGAAGGCATTACTTTTACCAATCCTCTGTATGAGTTTTGAGATTTTCCTGCAGAAATTCCTTTGGATATAATCGTTGATTTTGTATTCTTACCGATGTGAATCATCTTTGTACCGGTATCTGCATACTGATGATTGTTGGTTACAGCGATTGAGTAGAACTCACCGATTGAACCGTCACCTTTCAAAATACATGAAGGATATTTCCATGTAACAGCAGAACCAGTTTCCACCTGAGTCCATGAGATTTTTGCTTTGTACTCGCAAAGTCCTCTCTTAGTTACAAAGTTGAAAACACCACCTTTACCTTCTTCATTTCCAGGATACCAGTTTTGAACGGTAGAATATTTAATTTCAGCGTTATCCATTGCAATCAATTCTACAACGGCTGCGTGAAGCTGATTTTCGTCTCTTGACGGAGCGGTACAACCTTCCAGATAAGAAACGTAACTTCCTTCATCAGCAATCACAAGTGTTCTTTCAAACTGGCCTGTTCCCGCCTGATTGATTCTGAAATAGGTAGACAATTCCATCGGACATCTTACACCTTTTGGAATGTAGCAGAAACTTCCGTCAGAAAATACTGCGGAGTTCAATGCTGCATAAAAATTATCGCCTCTCGGAACTACTTTTCCAAGATATTTTTTTACCAAGTCCGGATGATGTTTGATCGCCTCGGAAATCGAACAGAAAATAATTCCTTTTTCTGCCAAAGTATGCTGAAAAGTTGTTTTTACAGAAATTGAGTCAATCACGATATCTACAGCGACATTTGAAAGTCTCTTCTGCTCTTCGATATTGATTCCTAACTTGGCAAAAGTTGCAAGCAACTCAGGGTCAACCTCATCTAAGCTTGCCAATTCCGGCTTAGCTTTTGGAGCGGCGTAGTATTTTATTGCCTGGAAATCCGGTTTTTCGTATTTAATGTTTGCCCATTCAGGTTCAACCATTTTCAACCAGATTCTGAAAGATTCCAAACGCCATTCTGTCATCCATTCCGGCTCTTCTTTTTTAGCAGAAATAGCACGAACGATGTCTTCATTTAAACCTGTAGGGAAATCTTCGTAATCGAGTATCGTTTCCCAGCCGAATTCGTACTTTTTATTTTCTAAATCGACTCTTAAGTCGTCTTCAGTATATTTACTCATAATTAGTATTCAAAATCCAAAACTTTGAATTTCTGAATTAATTTTAACTGTATTAAATGTAGAAACTTTAATTATTATAAAGTCTCCTGCCTTTTTTTAAAAGCTATTGCTTTTTTTAAAACCAAATCTTTCGGTCTGATTTATATACAATTGAGCGTCATCTCAATTTTGAATTTTAAACCTCAATATTAATTAAAGAGAAAAACTCTCTCCACAACCACAGGTTCTGGATGCATTAGGATTATTAAAAATAAATCCTTTCCCGTTCAAACCTCCGGAGTATTCTAAAACAGTGCCTGCCAGATAAAGTATTGCTTTTTTCTCAACAACGATTTTTATCCCGTTATCTTCAAAAATCTGATCAGTTTCGTTTTTTATATTATCAAAACCAAGTACATACTCTAATCCTGAACATCCACCACTTTTTACTCCAACTCTTATATAATCTTCAGTAGGATTGAAGCCGTCTTCTGTCATCAGTTGAACAGCTTTCACCTTTGCCTGATCGCTTACTTTTATCATTGTTTCTATTTAGAATGAATTTAGTCTGCAAATTTACGACTAATAATCAGTAAATAAAAATCGGTGTTTTTATTTTTAACTATTTTTATCATTGATAAGTTTAACTTTGTCAAGAGATTAATATCCAACCTTAAAATTAAACAGAATGAAAAAATTTTTCTTCTTAACGGCGTGTTTTACGGCATTAAGCATAAATGCACAGGTAAACCGCTTTGTATATCAGGTAACCATGAAACCTGATGCTGAAAACAAAAGTGATGTAAAAACAGAAAGCGCGTATCTGGACATCTCTGCTGAGAAATCCCAGTTTTACTCAGAAAACCGTATCAAAAGAGATTCTGTTATGCAGGCAATGTTCCAAAGTGGGGGTGCTAGAAATTTCAACAGAGAACAGATGGAAAGCCTCAGATCAAACATTGATTACACCATAGAGAAAGACAAAAAATCTCAAAAAACAACTTTTAAAAACAGAATCGGGCGAGATATCTATTCTTACGAAGAAGACCGACCTCTCAACTGGAAAATGCTCTCTGAAACTACTAAAATTGGAGATTATAAAGTACAAAAAGCCGAAACTGACTTTGCCGGTAGAAAATGGACAGCTTGGTTCACAACAGATTTGCCATATCAGGACGGGCCATATAAATTCTCTGGACTTCCAGGTTTGGTAGTAAAAGCAGAAGATGATAAAGGAGAATACTCTTTTGATTTAATGAAAAACTACAAAATTGCAGATTTCCCAGCCATGAATCAGTTTGGAAATACAATGAAAGTAAAACGTACTGATTATGCAAAGCAGCAGGAAAAATTCAGAAAAGATCCTGAAGCATTTATGAGTGCACAAAACACTGGTGGCGGCGGTGGAATGGGCAATGTACGAATTGGCGCTCCACAAAGCAGGGGCGGTGGTGGAAATCAAAATTCTGCCGAAATGAGAAAAAGAAGAGAAGAGAGAATGAAAGAGGAAATAAAACGCAACAGCAATCCGATAGAATTAAATTAATATACAAACCGAAGTTTTTACAAGCTTCGGTTTTTTGTTTTTGCTGAATTTTTAAGCTTTAAATTAAGCATATTCAACCCATTTTTGTTTATATTTACATAAATAACCACTTGTGAAGTATTTTATTTTCTTTTTTATAAACCTTTCGGCTACGCTTTTTTCTCAGCAGACAGAAGATTTCCGCTCTGTGAAAACCTATTACAATCAACATAGAAGCATGCTGAATCAAGAGTTTAAAAAGAAATTTGATAAAGAACAAAACACTTTCGTGAAAGTAGGAATCAAAAATGATTTCCAGCTATTTATGAGAAAAATGGACAGTATTGAAAATATAGCTTTGGTTGGAGCTTTGCTGAAGACTAAAAATCTGGAAGATCTTGGACGCTTCAAATCAGTAAAATCAGATATTCAAAACAATCAGGAAATTGCACAGAAAATGGATAAAAATGCAGATTATCCTGGCGGTATCAATGCTTTGAGACAGGAGGTAGCCAATCTTTTTTACTCAGACGGAGTGTATACTGATGTAAAAGATCTGAAAACACAGGTAGCTTTTATCGTAGAAAAAGACGGCAGCATCTCGCATGTAAAGGCAGAAGGCGAGAATTTCACTTTCAACAGACAGGCTGAGATTGCTTTGTACTCGGTTGTAGAGAAGTTTTCTCCGGCTTACATCAATGGAAATTCTGTACGGTCCCGCTTTAGACTTCCTTTAAGTTTAAAATTTGATTAAAATATCACTCACAGTTCCCTTAAAGTGTTAGTTTTGTACTAAGCTTTTATTTTTATGTTTACCGACGAATATTTTATGAAAATGGCTTTTCAGGAAGCCGAAATGGCTTTTGAGAAAGACGAAGTTCCGATTGGCAGCGTTGTAGTTTGCAATGACAGAGTAATTGCGAGAGCTCATAATCTAACTGAAACTTTAAACGATGTTACCGCCCACGCAGAAATGCAGGCCATCACCTCAGCCGCCAATTTTTTAGGTGGAAAGTACCTCATTAACTGCACTTTATACGTTACATTAGAACCCTGTGTCATGTGTGCAGGAGCATTGAGCTGGTCACAAATCTCAAAAGTGGTTATCGGTGCCAGAGACGAGCAGCGCGGATTCATCAACAAAAACCTCAGTCTTCATCCCAAAACAGAGATCGTCTCCGGAATTATGGAAAACGAATGCTCAGCGATTGTAAAAGAGTTTTTTAAATCGAAAAGATAAACTAGGTTAAGGTTGAGGCTCAGGTTTAGAAGAAAATCATCGCAACCTTAACCTTAACCTTAACCTTAACCTTAACCTTAACCTTAACCTTAACCTCAACCTCAACCTAAGCTAAATATCTTTCCCCAAAAAATACAATCCCTTCAAAGTGTGAAGCCGATCTGCCAAATGTATTTTGTCCGTCAATGGTTTGTAAACATGGGAAACGCCACCGGTGGCGATAACGAAACAGTCGTCGTTGACTTCATCATTAATGCGGTCTATAAAACCTTCCACCATTCCTAAAAAACCGTACACCATTCCGCTTTGCATGCAGGAAACGGTATCTAATCCTAACACAGATTTCGGCTTTACCAGTTCTATTTCCGGAAGCTGAGCGGTCTGACTGATCAGTGAATTCAAAGCTGTCACAATGCCCGGAGCAATGATAACGCCCAGACATTCGCCATTTTCAGCGACGCAGCTTGCAGTAAGGGCAGTTCCAAAATCGAGAACGATTTTTTTTCTGTCCGGATACATATTGTGAGCTGCCACAAGGTTAGCATAAATATCAGTTCCCATTTGTTTTGACTTCGCAACAACCGCTGAAGGTGTATTTCGGTCTACCATGATGGGCATGATTCCATGGATTTTTCTTATTGCTGAGCTTATTTCCCTCGTCAGCTGTGGGACTACAGAACCAATGATGATTTTTCCGATTTTTTCAGGATCAACTTTATAGGTTTGATAAAGAATCAGCATCTGGCCGTGAAGCTCGTCGGCTGTACGGTAAGGTTTTGTATTGATGACCCAGGAAATTTCGCAGTTGTCACCGTTAAAAAGTCCGAATCTGATATTGCTGTTGCCAACGTTGATTACGATTGAATTCATTGAAGATCTTTTCGGGGGTAAATTTAACAATTAAAATAAATAGAGCGGTTTAATAATTGGAAAATGGTTTATATTTATATTTTTTGAAACACATTACAATTCAATTATGAGAAAACTTTTAATCCTCATCCTCATCAGTCAGTTTACAATACTGTTTTCGCAAAAAAACATCAAAATGTACAACGAAAGAAAAGGCGACTCTCTCACTTTCTACGTTGACAACAATGAAATCTATCCTGTATCATTGGTATTTAACGGTCAGCCGGAGGTAGAAAACCTGAGAAAACCCGATGTATTTAAAACCACTCAGGTTATTCCCGGGAAAACCAGCAGATACCGCGTTACCTATTTTGTAGTAAATGATAAAAAGAAAGGCTGGAATCTGAAAAAAATGCCCGGTTACCAGTCTTACATCGGAGACATTACCATAAAGCAATACGACAAAAACTACCAATATGATCTGCCTTTCGGGAAAGGAAAAGCGTTTTGGATTCATCAGGGATATAACGGCACATTTTCGCATCAGAATGAAAATTCATTAGACTTTATCATGCCCGAAGGCACCGAAATTTTAGCGGCCAGAGACGGCCTGGTGATTGATATTGTACAACATAATGACAAAAGCTGTCCTACAAAAAACTGTGCTGCCTTTGGAAATTATGTATCTGTTTTACATCCTGACGGTACTATTGCGCAGTATTTTCATTTAATGCAAAACGGAGCCAAAGTGAAAGTAGGTGATACTGTTACCAAAAGCCAACCTATCGCCCATAGCGGTAATACCGGCTGGAGCAGCGGGCCACATCTTCATTTCGTCACATATCTCCCGAGTTCCACAGGCGAGAAGCAGAGAATTACGGTGAAAACTCTTTTTAAAACCGGACATGGTGATAAGGTGGAATATCTGGAAGAGAAGAAGTCTTATGCGAGAGGGTATTAGATTTTAGATTAAAAGAGAAAACAGTTAATATAATTCAATTACTAACTGCAATACCACCTTTTAATAAGCATTACTTATGATATAACTTTTCAAGCATTAGATAATTACCTTTCACGAAATGCCCGAGATACATTAATGACATTTCAAAATCAACCGAGCTTACATCATCTAAAACCATTTTTTCTTTATCACTTAAAAGACCAAAAAGAAATCTTACTTTTTTAGGTCTTTTATACCAAAGAGAAAATTCGAGTTCTTTATTTTTACTGAATTCTGCCGTTAACCCAAAACTTCTTTTATTGGATAAACAAATAAAGTCCAATGATGGATTGTAATAAACAGAATTTTCTTTTAAGCTGTCTAATAACATTAATTGATCTTCCCATGGATAATTTTTGGCAATACTCATAACTTCATTTGCAGAAATTATTTCATTTCTGTGCTCAATTTCCTTTTGATTGGGATAACAGATAGAATACTTATAATTCATCATAACTTATTCTGGTTAGTTCAATTTTCAAATATACCGTTAAAGACTAACCTATTAATTATAACAGAGTCTAATCTTCAAAATAAAATAACACTTGAAAGTATTAGGCTTTTATTAAATACTACTTCTTTACAGGGAATACAATAAGTTGGCAAATTTCTTTTCTTTAATTTTTGCCGCAATTTAAAATTATCACCCCCTATCGTTACTTTCCGAAAAATCAAATTATTTTTTATATTTGTTTTGAAAACAAACACAGATATGAAAATTACCCTACAAAATTCCGCAAAGATGCAGGCTATTTTAGGTTTAAAACCTTCCTCATCACCAGAATGTTTATCCTTTCTAAAGGTTTTAGTTTTTTATTTAATTCAAATCAGTTTTAATTCAAAGGTAAAAGTTGCGAGAAAACCCGTGGCATCTCTGCAATGACAAAATTACTTAGTGAGAAAGTGCAGCACACGCGTGCAACAAGCTTTCTCATGATAAGAAAAGGCATTACACGTGTGCTTTAGACTTTCTCACCCTGATAACACCTCATTACAGATGTGCCGGAAACTTTCTCAAGAACACATTAAAAAACATTTAAATATGAATTCAATCCATTTACCAAAACTTCGAAACGCAGAGTATCTGCAGTTTATGAAAGATTATGCAGCGATCATCCATCTAAACAATCCTGCAACTTTACAGATCGACGAAAAACTTTCCGCTTTTGAAACCAGGAGCAGGGAATTGGAAGATTTATTTAAGAAAGCCCTCGCCAGCGACAAAACGAAAACCGTTCTTGAGCTGGATGAAAGACGGGACAATGCCATTAATGGAATAAAAGGATTTGTAGAAAGTCACATCTACCACTTTGAATTTGAAACCAGAAAAAACGCCCGGCTTCTGCAGGATAATCTTACCATCTATGGCAGTGGAATCGCCCGAATGAATTATCAGTCTGAGACCACAACCATCAATAATATTTACAGAGACTGGACCTCTAAACCTGATCTGATTGATGCCGTAACTTACCTTAATCTCGAATCATGGCTTAATGAGATGAATGATGCGAATACTCAGTTTAATGATCAGTTTCTTGCCCGAACGCAGGAATATGGAAACGCCAATCCTGAAACCATAAAGTCGAAGAGGGAGGAAACAAATGCAGCATATTACGTTTTACGCGACCGTATTGATGCACTGCACACCCTGGCAGAAAGTCCGCAATCGCCTTACAGTGCAGTAATCAATCAGCTGAATGCATTGATCGATCAGTACAATGTTTTGTTAACGAAAAGAGAAAAAGGTTACCACCTGAAGAGGCGAAGTAATTTTTTGATTTTAAAACAAATCCCCGAAGAGGTGATCTTCGGGGATTTGTTTGATATCGCCCTTTCAGGGATTTTCAATTTAATTCTAATTCAAAATTATCTTAAATCAATAAAATTATCCGTCGGATTTACATCCGCCATTCTTTGGCTCAAATCAATTCCCAACATAGATATTTGAGATTTTGAGTAAGGAATGGTAAGTGTGTATTCTTTCTGCGTCCATGGCCAGTATTTTTCTGTTTTGAAATCACCGTAGCCGTCCTCCTGTTTCCAGCTGCGGGTCATGTTCATCGGGATCTGGTAGGTCACGATTTTATTGTCTTTCGTCATTATGCTGAAATCAACAGGCATCGGGATCTGGCTGTTGTTAACTAAAGTTATCGTTGTAGATTTTGAATCGTATTTCACGTCTTTAATTCCGTAGTCGATAGTTTTGGTTGTATTGATCCAGTAATGATGAAACCATTTCAGATCCATCCCCGAAACTTTCTGTGCAATGTGGAGGAAATCTCTGTCGGTAGGATGTTTCATTGTCCACTGATCAAAATATTGCTTCATTATTTTTTCTAAATTCTGCTCACCTACGATGTAGCCCAACTGAACCAGATACAATTCACCTTTGACATAACTTGCAAAACTATACGCCGTACCGTTGTCATGGTGATCGCCCAACCAAACTGCAGGCTCTTCGATTCCTCTTTTTACAATATTTCTGTAGGCATCAATTTTCTCCACAAATGGGTTTGGCCGCTCGTCTTTTGGAGGAAACAGCTGGTGCATCACGATGCTTTCGGCATAGCTGGTGAAACCTTCATCCATCCACGGTCTCAAAGGTTCGTTGGTGGCGAGCATCTGCTGGTACCAGGAGTGCGAACCTTCGTGAACCATCAGTCCCATTAAATCTTCAACACTTCCTGCTTCACCTAAAATCATAGTACACATCCCATATTCCATTCCGCCATCGCCACCCTGGATGAAAGCGTAAGAAGGCCATGCATACTTTCCAAAACGGGAATTCATAATCTGGAAATATTTCGTCACATAAGGCTTTGCCTCGCTCCAGACTTTGGTTTTATCGTTTTTCTGATATACGAAAAACACTTTCGGACCCTGAGGAACATCGAAACTTTCGACAGAATAATCTTTGTCTGCCGCCCAGGCGAAGTCGAGCATATTTTTAGCTGACCATTTCCATGTAGCTTTGTTTTTATCGGCTTTTATAGTGGCTGAAGCATCGTAACCTTTTACTTCTGTAGGATTTAAAAGTGTTCCACCCGCTCCAACAACGTAGTCTTTGTTGATTTTAATGGTCACATCAAAATCTGAAAACGGAGCATGAAATTCTCTTCCCACGTAATCGAAAGTTGCCCAACCATCGTAATCGTATTCAGCGATTTTTGGATACCATTGAGACATCGTCATATCAATACCTTCACGGTTGTTTCTTCCTGCTCTTCTGATCTGTTGAGGGATTACAGCGTCCCACTCCATGGTAAAAGTGGTTTTGGAATTGGGTTTTAAAGGTTCATTTAAATACACCTTCATCACCGTTTCCTGAATTTCAAACTTTAGGTTTTTGCCGTTTTGTTTGATCCAGTGAATATTCTGTGCACCTTCCTGATCTTTCGGAATTGAAGCCAGTCTTGAAACGCCGTCTTTCTGTAATCTTGAATCACCGTTTTTTCCCTGTCCGGCCACTCGCTGATCCATCATTGAATTAGGTTTAAAAGCATTCCAGTACAAATGGAAATACACGACATTGAGCTCGTCGGGAGAGTTGTTGGAGTAATTTAAAGTCTGATTTCCTTCGTAGGTAAATTTTTCTGCATTGACATCAATATCCATTTTGTATTGGGCAGCCTGCTGATAATAAGCTTTCTGCTGCGCATGAAATTGTGAAATGATCAAAGCAAAGAGTATTGCAAACGATTTTTTCATTGAAGATTTTATTTTTTTTAAAGGTAAGTAAATTTTTAGTTTCGCACGGATTACACAGATTTTCACAGATGAGTACGGACTTTTTAAACCTAAAATGCAACTGTACCAATCAGTGAAAAGCATCAGTGTTGTTTGCGTTGAAATGAATTATTTTTTTAATCAAAGTAATCTGTCCTAAATGATAATAGCAATGCTCGATCATTCCGTCCATATTTCTGAGATAGGTGTCATATTTTTCATCGACAAAAACTTCACTCAATTTGGAATCAGGCATCTGTTCCAATAATGTTGCGAATTTTTCAGAATCGTTCCAGAATTTATTTAAAAGAGATTCCCATTGCTCTTGGGATTCAATTGGCTGAAGATCAAAACTGAATCTGTCTTTAATTTCCAGTTCGCCACCTTCGAAAACGTTGAGAATTCCGGCGATGTAATAATCGATATGAAAAGTGAGCATGGCGATGGTGTTGAGATTGGCAATTTTTGTGTTTGCCTGCTGCCAAGTTACATCTGAAAGCTGATCTTTAAAATTGGTATTGGCAATCCATTTTCCATCCAATACAACTTCACGGAATCTTTTGGCTAATTGTGAGGGTGTGCTCATTGTTTTGTTTTTTTAAAGATAACTATTTTTTGAGTTTCGCACGGATTGCACGGATTTTCACAGATTATTTTAAGAAACAGCAAATAATTATTGCCACAAATTCACGAATGAAACTGTTGTAAGTAACCTTGACAAGGTTGATAGTCATTCAAAAAAAATCCTTCAAGGTTTTTGAAACCTTGAAGGATTATGTATCAAACTATAATTGAAAATTATTTTTTAGAAGAAATTTCTTTCTTGCCGCTTTGAAAAATCTTTTCCAGAATTCTTAAAGTGATCAGATAGGTTGGTTTTACACCTGTCAGTCCTAATCCGCCTGAAGAAAGTGTAGCTCCCGTTTCCAAAGGATTATCAGAAGCGTAGTACGCGTAACTTACAAAAAGATCCGGCGCAATGTGATGTCTGATTTTTGACGCGACCTGAATGGCTTTTTGGTAATGCGCGCCTTCCATTTCAAGTCCGATGGCTTTCCACGAAGTGTTCATAAAGTAAGAAAGAATATCTCTGTTCTGAAGCGATGTGCCCAAAACGGTAATCATCGGTCCTTCGAAAGCTTTCAGTTCGTCATCTTTGAAATCATCAAGTTTCAAAGCATTTTCAAATGGATAATTATCTGCAGTTCCTTCAAAAATATGCGAAGTCGGAATCATGATGTCGCCTTTTCCGCCGGCAAGAATTCCCGCTTTCCCCATGATGGAAACAGATTTTACTTTCATCATGTACACTTCACCTTTTTGCTCGAAAGGTCTCAGCAATTCATCCATCACCTCAAAGGCCTGTTCGCCAAATGCGTAATCGAAAACCAAAACAACATCGTCTCCGGTAAATTTAGTATCACTGAAAGGCGTGTTTTTCAAATCAATTTTGCTTAAATCGATGATCTGAACGTCGATATTACTGCCGCTTCGGTCGTCAATGTAAATCAAGCCCTGCTCCTGAGAGTATTTTAATACCTTATCACGAAGATCTTTCTTATTGGAAATTTCCTGATAAAGTTTGTAATCTACTTCTTTAGTCTGTTTTTTCTTCAATGCATCATTCCCGAAAAGCATGTTTTTCACGGAGTGCATATTCGCAGAGATGATGTGTAACGGACGCATGTGAAGATCGTTTTCAAATAAAACTTCTTTCACTTTGTGAGCCCATTTTTCACCGAAATAGTGATGACCAACTCGTTCTTTTAAAATTGCACTGAAATAAATTTCGCGCTCACGGCTTTGTTTGGCATCTTCCAAACTCACTTTTCCTAAATGGTAAATGATTTTGAATAATCTGTCCGGATTTTCATCGTCACCGAAAGTATTGTAGGCATTTAAAGTTTCATCAAAAGTTCTTCCTATTAAAGAAGAAAGATGAATCAATGCAACTTCCTTTTCTCTTCTGCTAAATTTTTTCTCGCCTTTCACCACTTCCTCGATTATTTTGAACGCTCTTGTCGGCTTCCAGTTTTCATCCTGAATAAATGCGAGATTGCGGATTTTATCAGCTTCTATAAATAAGAATGTTAAGTGGGTAAGAATATCATAGATTTCAGAACGACCCAAAAGAACTTCGATGTTCATCTGATGTTCGTCGATACGGTAACAGTTTCTTCTTCTCTTTTTAGGCACGATTGGCTCGAAACTCCCTTTGTCAAAGCCTTCGTCTGATGTAAGATGTATGAAAGCACATTCTTCTATACCTTCCGGAAGTCTGTCTAAAACATACATCAAACCATCCAGCTCCAACTTGCTTGGAACACTCATGGTACCGTAAATTTCGGGATTGATCGTTTTCAACAAACTTCTAATGCTTTCACCGGAAACTCCGCTTGGCTTGAAAAAACCTCTATAAAACAGGTGTCTCATAGAAATGTATAGTCTTTCAATTGCCTCGGTGGTTTCTCTTGCTCTAGAATTTGTCATATATTAAATTTTTTATAAAAAGTCTCGCAAGTTACGAAAAATAATTATAACTTTTTAAGTTATTTGTTTTCAGCGACTTAATGGTTTAATCTAAAAACCTAGTTTATGGATTTAATTGTTTTTAAAATTAACACTTATTGAAATACTTAAAAAGAATATCAGAATAAGTTTTATTCATATTTAATCTAACATTTCCAGTTTATTTATTTCATCTTTTATTTTACTGAAACTAACTTTTCCTACAGTTTTTATCAACTTTCCATTTATATACAATTGTAAAGTGTAGGTGTTATTTTGAGTTGGAGTAATCACAATCCCATCTGTTGGTTTACCTTCAGAATCATATTGAACACCAGCAATATTACGGTTCTCGCCTGTATCATCCAGGAATGTATTGTTGAAAATTTTTTCTGACAATTCGTTAAAGTTTTCTTCAATATTTACTGACTCGTTTACAGTCATATAAACTTTATAAAATAACTCATTTCCTTCGCTTGTCTCGGTGTACTCATCAAATGTATTCATCATTTTAGAAATTACTTTACCGTTTTCTTCATAATAAAGAACAACCCGCTCTTTGTATTTTCCTTCTAAATAACTTTTCCTTGTATCGTCAAGCATTTTACCATCGATGGAAAGTTGTTTATTGAATTTATTTTTGGTTTGTTCGATTTTAATTTCAGCTTTTCTTTTGGACTGCATATCATTGATTTCAATGGTATTATTTTTCAGTTCAAAATGAATTCTGTTGAAATAATGCATCGCAAACAAATCCCAGTCGAAACTTTTCAAGACTCCATTTTTCCAGTATCTTGAAATGAATTGTTTTTCTTTTAAAACATATTCAACACCATCGAAAACCTTTCCGTCTTTAAAAGTTGATTTGATGTCGTAATTCTGATGTCTGTAATTATCCATATTTTTCAGATAATCATTTGAATATTGAAGTTTTAAAATTCCGTTTTCAAAATAATTCACCTGCTTAAACTCTCGACTATCTTCAGTTATAAAGTAGCCTGAAAAAGGTTTTCCGTTTTTTAAAAATCCTTCGTAAAATTCTTGCGGTTTTTCTGAAATCGTAAAAGAATAGTTTTTGATTTTTGCGGAAATTCCATTTTCATAAAACTTCTGTTTTTGAATATCTTCCTTATTATATTCATCTTCAAAAAAAGTTTCTTCGACAATTTTTCCATCTTTGAATACAGATGCTTTTTCTTTTTCAATCAAGATTCCATTGAAAGGTTCATCATTTTTGTATTCTAAAGTACCAAGAACTTTCCCGTCTTTATAAAAAGTGGTCAACCCGTTTAGCTTTCCGTTTTGAATTGTATAGGTTTTTTCTAAATTATCTAGTGAATAATTGAAGGCCTTTTGCAATCCGGTTTGTTTGAAATTTTCAACGTTAATCAGTTCAAAACTACCTGAAATAAATTGTTTTTCTTCAATAAAAGTTCCGTTAAAAGGTTTTCCGTTTTTATAAATTCCTTTAGCGATGATGTCTCCATTTTCATTTTTTGCAATTACCTCGCCTTCTTTAAGCTCATTTGTATAATTCAGAGTGACGAATGCATCATTTATCTGTTCGTCAAAATTCCCATTGAAAGGTTCGTTTTCTCTGTAAATCCTCTTAATTTTCAAAGTTCCGTTTTCGTTAAAAACAATTTCTTCGCCTTCTTTTAATCCGTTTTTATAGTTGGTTTCAAAAGCGATATTTCCTTTAGAAAAATACATAATCTCTTTTCCCGACTTGTCTCCTTGTACAAAATTTGAAACAGATTTTAGTCCGTTTGCGAAATTATTCTGAAGATAAAATTCATATTCAGAACCGTTTTCGATACCATCTCCGTAAACTTCGAAATTTTTCTCATTTAAAGTTTGAATTAGCTTTCCTGATTTGTCGTAATCTTTTCTTGACAGAGGCTTAAAATCATACAATCCAACTTCATAAACCGTTTCCTGAGCCAATTGTTTTGAATTTGCCCAAAATATTTTCTCAGTAACTGTTTTTCGGTTTTTTTTACTCTCCGCAAGATACTTATCTTCATATTCGCCTAGTGGCACAGTCATTTGCAGTTGCCTTCCATCTGTGCTAGGAGGAGCAGGAGGTGGTGGTGGCGGAACCATTCGTATTTCATTATCGGTCACCTCCTCTGCGCCCTGCATCATATCCACTTGCTCAATTTTTGAACTGTAATCATTACTGTGTTTTACTTTCTCAAAACTGCCACTTTCCGGTTTTCCTTCAATGTAAATACCTTTCATTAAAACAGATCCGTCTGTGCTGTAAATTATAGTTTCTCCGTGTTTCACACCTTTTTTATACTGAACTTTTTTACGGAGTTTTCCGTTTGGATGATGATACAATAAGGTAGTATTCTTCGTGTCATTGCGATATTGTCTGAAATTTTCGTCATTGCCATCTTTATCGTACCAAACAACATCCCCGACGTAGGATTCATCATTACTTTTTAAAGCATAGCCTTCAAATTGTGGAGTTCCGTCAATAAAAAAATCCTGAATCAAAACCAATTCATCAACTTCCTTTAAAGGCATTAATCGATAATACGAAGCATTCACTTTTGTTGTGATTTCCCAATTTTTATCATAATATATAGGATCGGTTTTTTGGCCAAAGAGCGCTTTGAAAAACAGGAATGAAAAAATGAATATTATTTTTTTAATCATTTTAGTTTGATTTATTCAAAAGTAAGGATTTTAGATTAGAATAATTTTCATAAAGAAACGACGAACTTTGATTTAATTAAAAAACACTGGCAAAGACTTTCTTCAGTCAATTATTATTTCTGCTTAAAAATTCAATTTAAATGCTTAAATAAACCAATTTTACAAAAACACCTATCAAAAACAAAGGGTATCATTTATTTAAAATTAAATTAACGTTTAAATAATTGTAAAAAAACAGGGGTATTTTATTTTCAATTCATTTTTTTTGTAAATTTGCACCGTAAAAATCAAACCCATATGTCAACTTTAAGATTCAAAGCGTTAGAAACTTTACCATTTAAGGACTTTAGAAAAGATAATTCTGTAGAAGTTCCTATTAAATTGTCAGAATTATTCTGTCAGAATGTTTTCTCTGAAGAAACGATGAGAGAATATTTAACGAAAGAAGCTTTCCAATCTATTTTGGATGCGATGAAAAAAGGAACTAAAATCCAAAGACACATCGCAGACCAGGTTGCTGTAGCGATGAAAGACTGGGCGATGAGCAAAGGTGTGACACACTACACACACTGGTTTCAGCCATTAACAGGAACAACTGCAGAAAAACACGATTCATTTTTCACTCCAATTGAGGGTGGTAGAGCAATCGAAAGATTCAGCGGAAACTTATTGATTCAGCAGGAGCCGGATGCATCTTCTTTCCCGAATGGTGGTATCAGAAACACTTTTGAAGCAAGAGGTTATACAGCATGGGATCCTACTTCTCCAGCTTTCATTATGGGAACAACTTTATGTATTCCTTCAATTTTCATCTCTTACACAGGAGAAACTTTAGATTACAAAGCACCTCTTTTAAGAGCATTGAACGCTGTAGACGAAGCTGCAACAAACGTAATGCAGTATTTTGACAAAAATGTAACGAAAGTAACTCCTACTTTAGGCTGGGAGCAAGAATATTTCCTTGTTGATTCAGCATTGTATCAATCCCGTCCGGATTTAGTTTTGACAGGCAAAACTTTGCTAGGACATTCTCCTGCAAAAGGACAGCAGTTGGATGACCATTATTTTGGTTCAATCCCAACAAGAGTAATGAACTTCATGAAAGAGTTGGAAATTGAATGTATGAAATTGGGAATTCCGGTTACAACAAGACACAACGAAGTTGCTCCAAACCAATTCGAGCTTGCTCCGATGTTTGAAGAAGTAAACGTTGCAGTTGACCACAACTCTTTGTTGATGGACGTTATGGCAAGAATTGCACATAGACACCATTTCCATATTTTGTTCCACGAAAAACCATTCGCAGGAGTAAACGGAAGCGGAAAACATAACAACTGGTCTTTGGCAACTGATACAGGTGAAAACCTATTAAGCCCTGGAAAAAATCCTAAGAAAAATTTACAATTCTTGACATTCTTTGTGAATGCTATTAAAGCTGTTCATGAATATGCTGACTTATTAAGAGCAAGCATCGCTTCTGCAAGCAACGACCACAGATTGGGTGCTAACGAAGCTCCACCGGCAATTATTTCTGTATTTATAGGAAGCCAGTTGTTCAGAGTTTTGGAAGAGCTTGAAAAAGTAACTGAAGGGAAACTTTCACCAGACGAAAAAACAGATTTAAAATTAAATGTAGTTGGAAAAATTCCTGAGATTTTGCTGGATAACACCGACAGAAACAGAACTTCTCCGTTTGCATTTACAGGAAATAAATTCGAGATCAGAGCAGTAGGTTCTTCTGCAAACTGTGCAGAATCTATGACGGTAATGAACACGATTGCCGCAAAACAGTTGAACGATTTCAAAAAAGAAGTTGATGCTTTAATTGAAACTGGTCTTAAAAAAGACGAAGCAATTTTCAATGTTTTAAGAGAATACATCAAGCAGTGTAAAAACATTATGTTTGAAGGCGACGGATATTCTGACGACTGGGCAAAAGAAGCTGAAAAAAGAGGCCTTAACAACTGGAAAACTACTCCTGAAGCTTTGAAGCAGGAAATGAACCAAAAGTTTGTTGATTTATACGAAGAAATGGGAATTTTCAACCACAGAGAAGTGGAGGCAAGAAACGAAATCAAATTGGAAAAATATTCTACTGTAATTGATATTGAAGCAAGAGTTTTGAGCGACATCGCAAGAAATCACATTATTCCTTCTGCTTTAAAATATCAGAACAGACTGATTGAAAACGTAAAAGGTCTTAAAGACATTTTCGGAGATGAAGAATTTAAAACACTGGCTAAAGAGCAAATGAGTTTGATTACCAATATTTCTGCAAATGTTTCTAAAATAAAATTAGGCGTTGAAGATCTGATTACTGCAAGAGAAGCAGCAAAAGCAGTTTCTGACAGCCAAACGCAGGCAGAAGATTACTGTACAAAGGTAATCCCATTATTCGACGGAATCAGAGAAGCATCTGATGACCTTGAAATGATGGTAGATGATGAGCTTTGGCCAATGACAAAATACAGAGAAATGTTATTTACAAGATAACATCTGTAAAGTTCCATATTAGTGAAAAATTCCCCGCCTCACGGCGGGGAATTTGTTTTTTATAGAAGTTTGATTTGATGGATTTAAATAACCCTGCCAGCGTTTCGAACGCTGGCAGGGTTGATTTTTAGATATCTAAAATATAAGCTTAAAAATTAAGCCAACATTCTTTGTGCTTTTTTAACGCCCTCCACCAAAAGATCAATCTCTTCAAAAGTATTGTAAACTGCAAAACTTGCGCGTACCGTTCCGGCGATATTAAACAAATCCATAATTGGCTGGGTACAGTGATGCCCTGTTCTTACGGCAATGCCCATTTTATCGAGAATCATTCCCACATCAGAAGAAATTCCGACCCCTTCTAAATTAAAGGAGACAACTCCGGTTCTGTGTGCATTTTCTCCGTATACTTTTAAACCTTCGATTTCCAATAATTGTTTCTGAGCATATTCCAACAAAGCATTTTCATGATTCTGAATGTTTTGTTGACCAACTTTATTCATAAAATCAACTGCAGCTCCCAGCGCAATATTTCCGCCAACATTTGGTGTTCCTGCCTCATATTTAAAAGGCAAACCTGCGTAAGTTGTTTTGTCAAACGAACAGATGGCGATCATCTCTCCGCCTCCATGGAAAGGTGGCAAATTCTCAAGGATTTCCTGTTTTCCGTATAAAATTCCGGTTCCCATTGGGGCGTACATTTTGTGACCTGAAAAGACAAAAAAATCGCAATCCATTTTCTGAACGTCAATATTAAAATGCGGAGCCGACTGAGCGCCATCAATTACAATATAAGCGTCTGAATTAGCTCTGGTTTTGGCAATAATCTCCTCAATTGGATTTACAATACCTAAAGCGTTAGAAACCTGATTTACACTGACCACTTTAGTTCTTTCGCTTAAAAATTGATCTAAATAATCTAACTGAAGAATCCCATTTTTATCCATTGGAATCACTCTTAATTTTGCTCCGGTTCTTTCGCAAAGCAACTGCCAAGGAACAATATTCGAGTGGTGTTCTAAATAAGAAATGATAATTTCATCGTCCTTTTTTAACTTTGATGTTAAAATATAGGAGATAAGATTTAAACCTTCGGTAGTTCCCTTGGTAAAAATAACCTCAAAATCATGTTTAGCATTAATGAATTTCTGAACTTTCCTTCTTGAGAGCTCCATTTCTTCAGTAGCTAACTGGCTTAAGGTATGAATTCCACGGTGTACGTTGGCATTAAGTTCTTTATAATAACTTTCCCAAACTTCAAGAACTGAATTTGGTTTTTGAGATGTCGCTGCATTATCTAAGTAAACCAATGGTTTACCGTTCACTTCCTGATTTAAAATAGAAAACTGACTTCTTATTTCCTGAATGTCAAACATTGCATGTAGATTTTAGTAATGTTCCAAATTAGAACGGTTCAAATTTACGGCTTTTTTTGCATCTTATTTAAATGGTAAATTGTGAAAGGTTTCATAAAATAATCTAACCGAAAATTTTAGGCAATAAAAAAAACCTGCCATAAATGACAGGTTAATGTATTTCGAGTAAGAAAATTCTTATTCTGCTGAAGCTTCAGTTGCTTCAGGAGCTGCTCCTTCTTCAGTTGCAACTTCTTCGTCCTCATCATCATCCTGAGCTGCCGCTCCACCTTTCGCTGCATTTCTAGACATTTTAACAGCTACAACAACTGCATTGTCTGGGTGCATGAAAGAATATCCTTCCGCTTTGATTGTTCCAACATAAAGTTTGTTACCAATTTTAAGAGAAGTAATATCAACAACTATCTCGTCTGGCAAGTTTGCAGGAATAGCTTTTACTTTTAACTTTCTGAAAGTCTGACGTAAAACACCACCAGCTACAACACCTTTAGAACGACCTGTAATTCTTACAGGAACTTCCATAACAACTGGCTTATCGTCAGATAATCTGTAGAAGTCTGCGTGAATAATCTTGTCTGTAATTGGGTGGAACTGAATATCCTGAAGAACTGCAGGAATTACCTGTCCGTCAACTTCAATAGATACCGTGTGTGCTTCAGGAGTATACACTAAACCTTTGAACGCTTTCTCTAATGCAGAGAAATTCAATGGCTCGCCACCTCCGTAAACAACACAAGGAACTAATTCAGCATCACGTAAAGCTTTTGTCGACTTTTTGCCCACGCTTTCTCTTTTTGTACCTTGAATTGTAATAGATTTCATTTATAAAAAATTTAAAAAATTGTTTTAATTTTAATTTGCAAATAATTAATTATCAATTAGATAACAAATTTACTGCTAATCGATTGATGCTCGTGCACCATCTTCATAACATCAGCAAATAATGGGGCGCAAGATAGCACTTTTATTTTAGTTGACAAATTAGTTTTCACAGGAATTGAGTCAGTTACAATAACTTCCAGCAATTGTGAGTTTTCTATATTGTCGTAAGCCTTACCGGAAAGCACTCCATGAGTTGCCATTGCTCTTACAGATTTTGCACCTTTTTCCATTAAAATATCCGCCGCTTTGCAAAGTGTACCTGCAGTGTCGATCATGTCATCGATAAGAATAACATTTTTACCTTCTACATCCCCGATAAGGAACATTTCTTCTACAACATTTGCTTTTTTACGTTCTTTGTAAGCGATTACTACGTCTGCACCAAGGTGTCCTGCATAGTTTTTAGCTCTTTTGGCACCTCCCATATCCGGAGAAGCAATGGTAAGATTTTCTAAATTGAGATCTCTGATGTAATCTACAAAGATTGTAGAGGCATACAAATGATCTACAGGAATTTCAAAGAACCCTTGAATCTGGTCTGCGTGCAAGTCCATCGTCATAATTCTTGTTGCTCCGGCAGCTGTTAAAAGATTAGCAACCAGTTTTGCCCCAATTGGTGCTCTTGGCTTATCTTTTCTGTCCTGTCTTGCCAGACCAAAGTAAGGAAGAACAACAGTAATACTCTTAGCCGAAGCTCTTTTTGCAGCATCAATCATCAGAAGTAATTCTAAAAGATTGTCTGCCGGCGGAAATGTAGAAGCAATCAGAAAAACTCTTCCTCCTCTCACAGATTCGTCTAAAACGGGTTCAAATTCTCCGTCACTGAACTCCTGGATGATAATTTTTCCCAATTCCTGCCCGTAATGCTCGGCAATTTTTTCTGCCAGCTCCTTGCTGGTTCTTGTAGAAAATAGGTAACTTAACTGATCGGCCATTTTTACATTTTTATAGATTTGCAAATTTAAAAAAAAACCACAAGAATCAATCCTGTGGTTTTCATTTTTTATTTCTTCCTTTTTTTATGGGAATGTAACCCCTGAATACTTATTAACATCTACCTGTGGTAGCGTCGATCTGTATTTTTTGTTAATAGATTTAATAAACTCATTGGCAACAATAGCATACCCTCTACCTGTAAGGTGAACACCATCCAATGAGAACGCACCACCAGTTACAAATGTAGCTGTATATTTCACACCATTCCAGGAGATTCCTGATTTTGAATTTAATTCAATCATCTTTTCATTCATATCAACAAAAGCCAATTTATTAGCATCCGCTAAGCTTCTGATGGTCGTATTATAAGCGGCGGTTGCCGTTAAAACTTTCGCAGCTTCAGCTTCAGTTAATACCAATTTATCTTCCAAAGGCATCGAAGTACCACCTCCCGCCTGAGGAGTAAGCACAGTACTTGCTGTAAGAAGGATGAAATCTTTTGAAGTAGTTTGTCTGTATTTCGGAAGAGCTCCCGCCGCAGATAAATCTTTATCAACAATTACAGCTCCGTTGGCAACAGCTCCTGCTGTAAATTTAATCAATCTTCTTTGGTACTCTGCATCATTGATTGCTCCAGCAGCCTTTGCCTGAGCAAGACCAGCATTATATGTAGCGTATCCTCCGTTCAGTTGTGTAACCTGTGCATCTGTAAGATTGGTAAGTGGCATTGCTGGTACTCTTGTGAAGAAAGGAACATTGGTAACATTAGGAATATTAGCCACTACTCCTTTTCTGGTTGTGCCCGTAGGAAAAACTGTATTGATTAAGGCTGTATAAGTATTTGTAAAACCAACACCTACAGCACCATCCACAGGTGTAATAGGATTTGAACCATCACCACCTGTCGTTGCGTAACCTAATACATCATTATTTCCTATCCACAGAGAAACGAAAGTTGGATTTTGTGCTAATGCATCACCCACAACCGATGATGTCGCAGGCGATGCAGCAAATCTAAGGAAATAAGGATTTGCGGTACCTGTAAGCAGGTTTGCAGGATTTCCATAACCAGGAAATAACAAGTGAGAAACTTTCGCACCCGGAACCCCCATATTTTGATAAGGCCCACCAGATGCAACATTATCTAAAGCAGCAGCAGGCGCATTAGCAACTGGGCTTAACGCTCCACCTACCATTTTCAGCTCAAGTTTTCCAGGGAAACCAGGTAAATTATTAAAACCTCCTACATTATTTGGCATCAAAGGCTGCTTAAACTCACCTCCCCCTGCAAGCTTCATCTGCATCGCAATCATGCTCGGGAATGATTCATTTTGTCCTCCGGAATATAATGTTCCGTCACGGTAACCTGAAGTAAGTGAATTCCCTAAAGAGATAAATTTAGAAAAATCTGCTTCACCTTTCGAAACTACGATATCTTCTACATCGGTATCAAAATCTGTCTCGCAGCTTGTCATGAAAAGCAACGCCGAAACAGCAATTGTAGATATTATTATTTTTTTCATAATTAAATTTTAAAAAGCATTATAAGATAAACCTAAACCGAAATAGAATGCCTTAGCTTTCGCCTGACCATAAAAACCTAAAGTTTTATTTTTCACATCTCTGCTCTGTGGCATTACATATCCTCCCGCTAAGTCAACTCCGAATTTATTAAGTTTAAATCCTAAACCACCGGTAAATACATACGAATTAAATGAAGGTGTTTCCGGAATAAAGTTTTCATCTGAGTAAGGAGATTCATCATAATAAGCCCCTAAACGACCAAAAATCATATTTGAAAAAGCGTACTCAGTTCCTAATCTCACGGTTTTAGCATTTCTGAAATTCTTAGGAGCTACCAAAACTGTAGGATCTGCCTGATTTCCAATTGGTGCGTTCGCAAAATCTAAAGTCAGCTGGCTGTATCTTTCCCAACCGTGGTAATTGAAGTCAGCTGAAATCAACCATTTTGGTGTTACTTTATACGTTGCACCTAATGTAAATTCTGCTACAAGAGGCAGTGTTGCTGTAAAACCATCCTGGCCAGCCGAATTCAAGCCCAAAAGCGTATTAACCGTATTCTGCGAAGGTACTGTAAAGGTTGCTGTTCCTTTTTTAGCTTTCATATCAACAGGCGAACGGTAAGCAATACTCACGTCAAATTTAGGATCAGGTCTGAAATAAAAACCCAAACCAAAACCATGACCGCTGGCTTTATCATCATTGATATTAACGGTTCCTCCAAACTGTGTTACCGCTTTATCCCAATCTACGCTTCCTTTGGCATAAATATAACTCATACCGAATGACATCCAATCTGCCATTTTATAAGAAACCATTGGTTGAAAGTAGAAAGCTTTTAATTCTAATTTTTGTACCATTTCTCTACCTTCCCAATCGTAAGGATACTGAATTGTACTTCCGAAGGGTGTAGAAAAACTAAACCCTACAGATAATTTCTCAATAGGCTTGAAAGCGATTGCAGCATAGATTGGTGTTCCCAAAGGATTATCTGTTTCAGTACTCTTCAATGTATTTAAATTTTGAAAAGTAACCGTATTACTTGCTCCGAATCCTCCAGCTACGATACTGAGCTTGTTAGGAATAAATGACATCCCAGCAGGATTAAAGAATGTAACACTCGCATCTTCCGCATGGGCACTGGTATGTGCCATTGCCAATTGTCTTACTCCCTGTAGCGAAACCCTGAAGCCTCCAGCATAAGATAAGACCCCAGCCAGTAAAGCCGTTGATACTAATATTTTTTTCATAGGGGTATTATTATTAATTAAGTCAAATATAAAATTATTTTACTAACGCTTGTTAATAAAAGTATAATTTTTAAACATTATGTTAAAAGAAAACTATGTTTAAAATAACAATTCCACTTAAAGTAGAGTTAAGTAGTTATTAACAAAGCTTTTAAGATTTGGAAATAAAAATAATTGCGCCTCCGTTTAAACTTAAACATTTAACATCTATAATAATTGTTATTTTTGGAATTATGTAAAAATAAAAATCGATAAATTTGCAGATTAAATTAATATACAATATATGAGTTGTGGATGTAAAACGTCCGGCGATTCTACCCACTCTTGCGGACCTAAAAAAACCGCGAGTGGCTGCGAAAATGTAAATACCTGTGGTAATAGTTATAAATTAAGTGTTTTCGACTGGTTGTCTAATGTGCAAAATCCTACATCAGAACGATGTGATTATGTAGAAGTTAGATTCAAAAATGAGAGGAAAGCGTTTTTTAAAAATGTAAACAGTATTCCTTTACACATAGGTAGCGTAGTAACGGTAGAATCAAGCCCAGGGCATGATGTGGGTGTAGTAAGTCTCACCGGCGAATTGGTAAAAATTCAAATGAAAAAAAAGAGAGCTTCCGAAGATGTTGCTCTTAAAATATACAGACAGGCCAACCAAAAGGACCTTGAAGTATGGCAGGAAGCCAGAAAAAAAGAAGAACCGATAAAGGTTGAAGCCAGAAAAATCTCTCACAGACTTGGTCTTGAGATGAAAATTACTGATGTTGAATATCAGGGCGACTCTTCAAAGGTTACTTTTTACTACACCGCCGAGAGCAGAGTAGATTTCAGGCTTTTGATTAAAGAATACGCTTCTACTTTCCGTACGAAGATTGACATGAAGCAGATTGGCTTCCGTCAGGAAGCTGCGAAAGTGGGTGGTATCGGGTCTTGCGGTAGAGAATTATGCTGTTCGACATGGTTAACAGATTTTAGATCTGTGAATACCAACGTTGCGAGATACCAGCAATTGAGTATTAACCCTCAAAAACTCGCCGGACAGTGTGGAAAATTGAAGTGTTGTCTTAATTACGAGCTCGACAGTTATTTGGATGCGTTAAGCCACTTCCCTTCTTCTTCAACTACTTTAGATACTGAAAAAGGAAGAGCTTTCTGTATAAAAATCGATGTTTTCAAAAAGAAAATGTGGTTTGCCTACGTTGATAATTCAATGGCTTGGTATGATTTCGATATCGATTTAGTAAAAAAACTGATTGCTCAAAACAAAAAAGGTGAAAAAGCACCTCCTTTGGAAGATTTAAAAGTTCCGGATCTTGCGGTAGCTTCCGTAGATCTTATTCAGGAAAACAGTGTTGACCGTTTCGAAAAGAAAGGAAGAAACAACAGAAACCGTAATCAGAATCAGGGTCAAAACAACAATCAGAACAGAAATAACGGACCGAAAAATAAGCCTCGCGGTGAAAGACAAGACCGTCCGGAAAGAGCTGAACGACCTGAGAGAACGGAACGCACGGAACGCACGGAACGCTCTACAGATGAGCGAAATTCTGAAAGAAATTCTGGAAGAAATCAACAGAACAGGAACAATCAGAATCAAAACAATCCAAGACCTCCAAAAAATCAGCAACCAAAAGTTCATGCTGAAAAAACAGAACGTCCGGAAAGAGTTGAAAAGGTTGAAAATGCTGTAAATTCTGATAAACCAAAGCTTCAGAATCCGAATAAAAAGAATTTTAAGAAGAAATATCCTCCAAAAAAAGACAACAATAATAACAACAATAATGCATAAATTTTTAGGTTTATTAGTTTTTACCCTGTTCATCAGCTGTGGTTCTTCGTCTGAAGATATCATGATGAATCCCGTAAACGGAAAATGGAACAGAAAAACAGTGCAGAAATACAATGTGAATATTTCTGACAATCAAAATCCTAAAAATATTATATTTGTTGTGAGAAACAACGACAGTTATCCTTACAGCAACCTCAGGTTTATTGTTGATTTTAAGGATCTTCAGACCAAAAAAAGTAATGTTGACACTTTAAATTATATCCTTGCAAAGCCTAACGGTGAGTGGCTGGGAACTGGTTTTGGAGATACAAAAGAAACTTTGTTTCTGTATAAAGTAAACTACAGATTTCCGAAGAACGGAAAGTATGAAATCAATGTTACGCAGGCTATGCGAAATGATAATCTGCAGGGCATTGAAGATTTAGGAATAAAAGTAGAAACGGCAAAACCGTAATCATACATGGAAGAAAATAAAAACATTTCCGGAGGCAAAGGAAAAACTTTTCCGCTTCCGCCTAAAAAAAAGAAAGATACCGGCTGGAAAAGATGGGTAAAATTCGTCTGGATTGGTTTCTTAGCTGTTGTTTTAGGAATTTCAGGTTTATTCTTTGCAGTTTCCCAAGGATTTTTGGGAGAAATGCCGGATGTAAAAGAGCTTGAAAATCCCGATATTTTTGTTGCTTCAGAAATCATTTCCTCAGACGGTGTGGTTTTGGGCAAATTTGAAAAAGAAAAAACCAAGCCTATAACTTATCAGGACTTACCTCCTCATCTGATTTATGCTTTATACGCTAAAGAAGATGAAAGATTTACAGAGCATTCAGGGGTTGATTTACAATCTGTTTTGAGAGCAATTGCATACCGAGGTGAGAGAGGTGGTGGATCTACCATTACCCAACAGCTGGCAAAACTTTTGTTCACTAAAAAAGCTTCTCAGAATAAAATCGAAAGAGCTTTTCAGAAATTGAGAGAATGGGTCGTGGCTGTAAGTTTAGAAAAGAGATATACTAAGCAGGAGATTATTGAGCTTTATTTTAATAAATTCATATTTGGAAATAATGCCAGTGGAATCGAAATGGCCTCTAAAATTTACTTTAACAAAAGTGCTTCTCAGCTAACCTTGCCGGAATCAGCAATGTTTGTCGCAATGCTTGAAGCTCCAACAGCAAATAATCCACTTAGAAATCCTGAAAGAGCAAAAAGCAGAAGAAATGTTGTGCTAGATCAAATGTTAAAGACAAAATACATTGATCAGGCAACTTATGACAAAGCTTCTTCCTCTGAAATTTCTTTAGATTACCACCCAATTAAAGATGTAACCGAAGGATATTCTGCATATTTTAAAAATTATTTAAAGAAGGAAATCGGCAAATATCTTGATGATTACGAAAAAGAAACGGGCAAGAAGCTGAATCTTTACAAAGACGGATTAAAAATCTATGTTACTTTGGATTCTAAAATGCAGAAATACGCAGAAGAATCAATCAGAGAGCACCTTACAGATCTTCAGAAAAGATTTGACGCCGAGCAAAACAGAAGAAAAAACAGACCTTTCTATTACATTAACGATGAGCAGATAAACGACATCATGATGAAAGCTGTGAGAAACACCGGAAGATATAAACTTCTGAAAGCTGACAATGTGCCGGAAGATTCTATTATGATGGAATTCCACAAACCAATCAAAATGTCAAGATTCACATGGAATGGTGAAGAAGAAGTAGAAATGTCACCCTGGGATTCTATCAGATGGCACAAACAGGTAGCACAGGCAGGTTTAATGTCTGTAGTACCCGGAACAGGTGAAATTAAAGCCTGGGTAGGTGGTATCGACTGGCAACACTTCCAATACGACCATATTAAACAAGGGAAAAGACAGGTAGGATCTACCTTCAAGCCTTTCGTATATGCAACTGCAATTATGAAACTGGGAATGACCCCTTGCTCAACAGTATCAAATGCTACATTTACAAAGGGAAGCTACAGTGTACCAGGAAGAGGAGGAATGCTTACTTTAAAAGATGCATTGGCACATTCTCAAAACCCTGTTGCATTAAGACTGGCTGAAATGGCCGGAACGCAAAGCGTTATTCAAACAGCAAGAGATCTTGGTGTAACTCAGGATATTTCTACAAGTCTGCCAATGGCGTTAGGTGCATCAGACATTACTATTTATGAAATGGTGGGTGCTTACAGCACTTTTGCCAACTACGGAAACTACAACAAACCGGAGATGATCTGGAGGATTGAAGATGCCAACAACAGAGTAATTAAAGAAATTAATGCAGAACCTAAAGAAGTAATGAATCCTAATTATGCTTACACAATGATCGAATTGATGAAAGGTGTGGCACAATACGGAACAGCTTCTGGCGAATTGGGAAGAAAAGGAATTTCTAAAGCCGTAGAAATAGCCGGAAAAACAGGTACGACTCAAAATAACTCAGATGGTTGGTTTATGGGAATCACTCCTAAATTAGCTACTGGAGCATGGGTAGGATGGGAAGACAGAGCCGCACACTTCCTAGGAACAGGTGAGGGACAGGGCGCAAAAATGGCATTGCCAATTTGGGCCATCTATATGAAGAAAGTTTGGGCAGACAAATCTCTGAAAATTTCACCTGATGACAAATTCGTAAAACCATCAGAATGGAAAGACGGATGTACCAATCTTAAAGGCTTAAGTACTGGTTATGGCGATGAAGGGGGATTACAGACCATCGACGAGATCAAAAATCCAAGACCTGCCGAAAACAATAACAAACAGCCTGGCAGAAAAGAAGAAAATGTAAACGAGAATTTGAATAAGTCTGAAGAAATCGACTTTAATAAATAAGAATGCTCAACTATAAATATAGAGACCTTCCATATCGGGAGGTCTTTTTTTATGAAGTTTTTGGTTAATTTTGAACCATGAATCTCAATCAGATAAAACAACCTTTCACAGAACAGTTTCCGGGAGATTTTTCCGGAAACACCATGCAGCGACAGACACCAAAAATGCTTTTCTCCACCGTTGAACCTTCAGGTTTTGAGAATCCTGAAATGATTTTATTTAATCAAAAATTATCTGATGAAATCGGTTTGGGGCAGTTTAATGAAAAGTCTGATTTAAATTTTCTCGTAGGAACAGATTTGCCTCAAAATATAAAAAGCTACGCAACTGCCTATGCAGGACATCAGTTTGGAAACTGGGCAGGACAACTCGGTGACGGGCGTGCCATTTTTGCAGGAGAAATTGAAAATAATGAAGGTGAAAAATTTGAAATTCAATGGAAAGGAGCAGGCGCAACACCTTATTCAAGACATGCTGACGGAAGAGCTGTTTTGAGATCATCTGTTCGGGAATATCTGATGAGTGAAGCCATGTTTCATTTAAAAGTTCCAACAACGAGAGCTTTAAGTTTAGCTTTGTCGGGAGAAAATGTAGTTCGCGACATCATGTACAGCGGAAATCCTCAATACGAAAAGGGAGCAGTAGTCATCAGAACGGCCGAAAGTTTTTTGAGATTTGGGCATTTTGAACTTCTCGCAGCTCAAAAAGAAACGGAAACTTTAAAAAAACTTCTCGATTTTACCATTGAAAATTACTTTACTGAAATAAAATCTGAAGGTGAACAGAAATATCAGGAATTCTTTAAAACAGTTTGCACAAAAACGGCAGATTTGATGGTTGAATGGTATCGCGTAGGATTTGTACACGGTGTGATGAATACCGACAACATGTCAATTTTGGGTTTAAGTATTGACTTTGGACCTTATTCAATGTTGGATGAATATGATTTAAATTTCACTCCAAATACCACCGATTTACCCAGCAGAAGATATTCGTTTGGAAAGCAGGGACAGATTGCACAGTGGAATCTCTGGCAACTCGCCAATTCGTTGTTTCAGGTGATTGAAGATGAAAAATTTTTAGAGAAAACTTTAAACGAATTCGGAACTTATTTTTGGACAAAACACGATGAAATGTTGTGCAGAAAATTTGGGTTTGAAAAACTGATTTCCGGCGATGACGATTTCTTTTCTCAATGGCAAAGCCTGATGCAGGAACTTTCATTGGATTACACACTCTTTTTTAACCAACTTGAAAGTCATTTGAACCAAAAAATAACATCTGAAAAGCTTCAAAAAATTTCTTACGGATTGATTGATGACGAAAATCTTGAAAAATTCAATGTTTTTTTATCTGAATATGAAAAAAGAGTATCAAAAAACTCAATTTCTGCCGAGGAATCAAAAAAGCTTATGCAGGAAAACAATCCGAAGTTCACTTTAAGAAATTACCTTTTGTATCAATGCATCGAAGAACTGGAAGAAGGCAAAAAAAATTTACTAGAAAAACTGATTATCGCTTTGGAAAACCCTTACGAAGAAAAATTTCCTGAATTTTCGGTTAAGCGTCCGGATGGCTTTGAAGGCGTGGCGGGCTGTTCGATGCTTTCGTGCAGTTCATAATTTTAAATTTAAACCATCAGACTTCGTAAAACATTTTTGTAAATCTTACTTTTGCAGAAATATTACTGAATGTCTATTAAATCAAAAATCATTCATTTTTTTAAAATGATTTTCCCTTCTACATTTTTAGAACTGGGAATTTTCATTTTTTTCCTTGCAGCTTACGGGATTTTCGGAACTTTTTTGGCACAGCATTACAAAATTGTCTTCGACGGCAGAATTCCTTGGGATGCTTATTTTAGTTTTGACAACAAAGCAATTGTAATGACAGGCGGTAGTTTTGAAAGACACCCGCTTTCGTGGTATTTTTTTAACTGGATCAGAGAATTTATTTTCCTTTTCACCAATGGAAAAATGGGCATGGAATTCAGACTTTTTCTGGTTTGGATCAGCAATTTCATTGTGAGTTTAAGCATTGTTCAGGTCTATAAATATTTAAAAAATATTGTTCAGACTCCACTTTTAGTCAATTTACTTTTGGTGCTGTTTTTCAGTCTTTTTTCAACGTGTATTCTTTTATCATTCACTCCTGAAACTTACACATATACGTTGCTTTTGCTTACCGCATTCAATTATTATTCAGCAGTAAAACTAAAAAAAGATGGTAAAATCTCGGGGCTTTCACTTGTTTTAGGCTCAAGTATTGTCGGAGGCCTTACGGTTACGAATATTGTTAAAATTTTCATCCCTGTTTTATTTGAAAAAGGCCTTTTCAAAAACTGGAAAAAATTCGGATTTGCTGCTTTGAGGGTTGGGATTTCCAGTATAGTTTTTGTGTTGCTCTATTTAAACAGAATCAATTTTAAATACGAAAATATTCTTTCAAAATCGGGCGAGCAGTACGAAAAGTTCTCAAACGTAAATTCCACTCCGGTTTGGGATATGATTTATTCTTACTTTTTCGGTGGAAATATTTTATTTCCGAGCTTTTTTATCAGAGAAAAACACAATATGCAGGGTTTTTACTACAAAGCTTTGTTCATGGATGTTTATACTTCTGCTGTTCCGTATCTCTTCATCGGATTACTGCTTGTTTTTATATTTTGGAGCTATTTTAGGAATTTTAAAAACAAACTTGTGCAGTCCCTGATGATTTCCTTTGCTGTTGACATCGCAATTCACTGCATTTTCAGATTCGGACTTCACACTTCTTACATTTACGGTGGTCACTTTGTTTTCGTATATCCAATGTTGCTTGGGTGGCTGTTTTTCTCATACAAAAATCAACCGAAAATGCTTTCACTTTTAGGTTGTTCAATCGTTATAATGACTATTTATTTAGGCTTCAATAATTTCTATCGAATGACAGAATTTTTCGAATTTGTAAACCGATATTACTAATAAAAAAACGTCTGCAATTTTACACTGCAGACGTTTATATTTTCAGATAAATCTTTCTTATTTGGCTTCAGAACAGAAAATTCTGTACTGAACGGAATTCGCAGATTTGAAATATTCTCTTACTCTTGATAAATCACTTGATGCGCTTTGTTTTGAGAAATAACTTCCTGCTAAAATTTTATAGTTTGGTCTTAAAGAAGCATCAGTTTCCACTTTCAAATTAGGAAATCTTTTTCTGAAATAGGACTTTACTTCATTAGCTTCTTCATTCGATTTTACAGTAGTAATAAGAATTTTAAAACCTAAAATTCTTGGGTTTTTTGCACAGATTTCAGCTTTTGTCAGTTCACGGCTCGGAACATAAACTTTAGCCGGTTTTTTTACTTCACTATCGGAATCTTCAAAAGACTTCCCGTACGTAGTTTTCTCACAACGCTCTTCCAGATTAGCTAAAGCCTCATTAACTTTGGAATCCATCGTTAAGGTAAGCTCGGTTCCTGAGATTGTATCTTTCTTTACAACTTGCTGTGCATCAATATTGTTGATACCGCAGAATACAAGAATAGAAAGTGTAGCAATAATTTTTTTCATTGAAAACCTTGTTTCTGCAAAGTTATAAATAATAAAAAACATAGCAAGCATGGTTATTTAGAATAGTTACAAATTAAACTGAAATGACATTTTCCCTTTTACAGCAGTCGTTAAAATCTTCTTAAAAATCTTATTTTTGCGGAATTGATTACATATTCAATATTTACTAACATAAGATAATTTAAATGATTAGTTGGAGAAAGCATTATAAAAAAGGGCTGATTGCGATAGGTTTATTGCTATCAACAAGTGCTTCAATTTACGGGCAAGACGGCGATCCTAAAAATGGTGAGAAGCTTTTTAAGGCAAACTGTACAGCATGTCACGCGTTGGGAAAACAGGTTATCGGACCTGATTTGAAAGGCGTTGTAGACAGACTGAAAACTGAACAAGGTTTAGATACAGATTGGCTTCACAAGTGGATTAAAGACAACAAGGCACTTAGAGCTTCAGGCGACAAGTATGCTAATGAAGTTTTTGAAAAGTTTAACAAAACTGAAATGTTACAGTTTCCGAATCTTACAGATAAGGATATTGATGATATTTTAGCTTATACAACCAATCCTCCTGCAGAAGAGCCAAAAGCTGAAGCAGGTGCTGGCGCAGCCAATGCAAACGGAACAGCAGCTGCTGCCCCTGTTGACAAAAGCGTAACCACAATCATGATTATTTCTCTTTTGGCAATTGCCGGACTTTTAGTTTGGATCTTGCTTAAATTGAGACAGTTGGTAAAACTGGGTCAGTCTGACGAATTATCTGATTACAATCAGTCTAAAGTAAAATCTTTCAGCGAAATCTACGAAAAATACCACATGGTGGGTAAAGGACTTCTTGCAATTCTGGCAATCCTTGCTGCTTACGGTGTTTGGAACTGGGTAATGTGGATTGGTGTTTACAAAGGATACAAGCCGGAACAACCTATCTATTTCTCTCACAAAATTCACGCTGGAGAACAGAAAATCGACTGTCAGCTTTGTCACTCAAGTGCAAAATACGGTAAGGTTTCTGAAATCCCTTCAATGAACGTTTGTATGAACTGTCACAGAACTATTTCTGAGTACAACAAAGATCATTACATGGAGCCAGGAAAAGATAAAGCATTCTATGACGGAGAAATCCAGAAAATTTATGCTGCTACCGGTTGGGATCCTGCTACACAGCAATACACAGGTAAAACAACTCCTGTAGAATGGACGAGAATTCACAATATGCCGGATTTCGTTTACTTCAACCACTCTCAGCACGTTGTGGCTGGTGAAAAAGCAATCATCAATTCTTTCAACAAGAAAAATCCTGATAACAAAATCGATGTAGTCTGTAAAGCATGTCACGGTAAAATTGATACTATGAACGTCGTGCAGATGGCTAATGATTTCACAATGGGATGGTGTATCGAGTGTCACAGAACTACAGAAATAGATATGACCAACGGTTATAATAAAGATTACTTCAAAAATCTACACGATAAGTTGAAAAAGCAATATCCTCAGGATGGCGGTAAGATCACGGTAGATGCAATTGGAGGTCTTGAGTGCGGTAAATGTCATTATTAATAACTAAAAAATTAGAAGTATAAATGGCTTCAAATAAAATACAATTCAGAAGTATTCACGAACTTAAAGACCCTGCCTTAAACGGTAAGTTGGCTCTTAAAGAGTTCCAGGAAGAAATTCCGGTAGAAGATTTTCTCGACAAAGCGGAAACCAGCGATGCAAGTACAACCAGAAGAGATTTCTTAAAACTTTTAGGTTTCTCAACTGCAGCGGTTACGTTGGCAGCTTGTGAAGCTCCGGTAATCAAAACGATTCCTTATGTAGTCAAACCACACGATATTATTCCTGGGGTTCCAAATTACTACGCTTCAACCTATTTTGACGGTTTCGATTTCGCCAGCGTTTTAGTAAAAACAAGAGAAGGAAGACCAATCAAAATTGATCCAAACCCGGCAGCTGGCGATTTAGGTAAAACTAACGCAAGAGCTCAGGCAGCTGTACTTTCATTGTACGACAATGATAAAGTAAAGCAACCGAAACTTGACGGGAAAGACGAAACTTTCGATAAAGTTGATGATTTCGTTATTAAAGGATTAAACGAGGCTCAGGCTTCAGGTAAAAAGATTGTTCTTTTATCTCAGTCTTTCGCTTCGCCTACTTTCAAAAAATTATTTGCTGAATTTAAAGCTAAATATCCGACTGCAGAGTTGGTAACTTACGATGCTTTCCCTCACAATGCAGCATTAGATGCTGCTCAGGAAGTATTCGGAACAAGAGCTTTACCGGTTTATGACCTTAAAGGTTCAGAATTGGTAGTAGCTTTCCAGGCAGATTTCCTAGGAGATTTTAATGCTTCAAGCCTTGAAACTTCTTATGCTTCTGCTAGAACTCCTGGAGCAACAATGTTGAGACACATTCAGGTTGAATCTAATATGTCTTTGACTGGTGCTAACGCCGATTCAAGATACAGATTAAAGCCAAGTGCGGTAAACAAAACTTTGGTAGAAGTTTACAACGCTATCGTTGGAGGAACTGCTCCGGCTGATAAAACTGCGGCAGAAATCGTAAAAGAACTTCAGGCTAAAGGAAGCAAAGCTGTTGTATTTGCTGACGGTTCTAAAGCGGCTCAGGTTTTAGCTCACTTAATCAACCAAAAATTAGGTTCTGTTGCTTTCACTGGTAAGGCAAACTTCCTGAAAGAATTTGACAAAGCAAAATTTGAAGATTTCTTAGGATGGGTAAACGGTGGACAGGTTGGTGTTTTAATCACAAACAATGTAGATCCGATTTATTCTTACCACAAAGGTCAGGATTTCAAAAAATCTTTGGCAAAAGTACCGTATATCGTTGCTGTTGCCGACAAGAAAAACGAAATGTATAAAGCAGCGAAAGCTGTAATTCCTGTAGCCAACTGGTTGGAATCTTGGGGAGATATGGAACCTCAGACAGGTGCTTATACATTAATGCAGCCAACAATCCAGAAAATCTACAAATCAAGACAGATTGAAGAATCTTTATTGGTTTGGAAAAATGGAAAAAACAATGCTGCCAATAACTATTACGATTATTTAAAAGCAAATGCAGGTTCACTTTTAGGAGGAACTTCATTCAACAAAGCTTTATACAACGGTTTTGTAGCTTCTTCTAACGCAACAATGCTTTCTTACGCTGGCGGAAACGCTGGTCAGGCATTAGCTGAATTAGGAAACTTCAAACCTGCTGAATTAGAATTGGTATTGTATACCAAGACTGCGATGGGAGACGGAACTCAGGCAAACAACCCTTGGTTGCAGGAATTACCGGATCCTATTACAAGAATGTCTTGGGATAACTACCTTACTATTTCTCCTAAAGATGCTGACAAATTTGAGATTAAAAATGATCTTAATGCTAGAATGCAGCTGGACGGTTCTTTAGTAACCCTTACAGTAAACGGAGTAAAATTAGAAAACGTTCCTGTATTCGTACAGCCAGGTCAGGCAGAAGGATCTGTAGGTCTTGCGCTTGGTTACGGTAAGAAAAACTCAGGAGCAACTGCTGATACAGGAGTGAATGCTTACCCTTTATTCGACGGTTCAAACCTTGTTGTTTCAGGTATTAAAATTGAAAAGACAGGAGAAGACCACGAGTTTGCCGGAGTACAGCTTCAAAATACTTTAATGGGTCGTTACGAAATCGCAAAAGAAGTACCTTTGGCAGATTTCATCAATGTACCTTTCGATGATGAGCACAGTGGATGGAACAAGCCTTTGGAATATCACACGATCAGTGGAGCACTTCCAGCAGGTAAAATTGACCTTTGGGATGCTTTCGACGATACAGACGGACCTCACTTCAACTTATCTGTTGACTTGAACTCTTGTACGGGTTGTGGTGCATGTATCATCGCTTGTCAGGCTGAAAACAACGTTCCTGTAGTAGGAAAAGAAGAAATCAGAATGTCCAGAGATATGTATTGGTTGAGAATTGACCGTTACTATTCTTCAAAAGATACTTTAACTGTTTATGATGGTTTAGCTCAAGGAAAAGCTGTTCCTGAATTGTACGGAAGCAAAGTTCTTGGAATCGAAGGATCTTTAGAGAATCCAGCAGAAAATCCTGACGTAATCTTCCAGCCGGTAATGTGTCAGCACTGTAACCACGCACCTTGTGAAACTGTTTGTCCGGTAGCGGCGACTTCACACGGTAAGCAGGGACAAAACCACATGGCTTATAACAGATGTATCGGTACAAGATATTGTGCAAACAACTGTCCTTATAAAGTAAGACGTTTCAACTGGTTTACTTATAACTTAAATGACCGTTTTGATTTTAATCAAAACAATGATTTAGGAAGAATGGTATTGAACCCGGATGTTGTTGTAAGAACGAGAGGGGTAATGGAGAAATGTTCTATGTGTATCCAGGAAACTCAGGCTACAATTCTAGCTGCGAAGAGAGAGAACAGAAGAGTAACAGACACTGAATTTAAAAATTCTTGTGCTTGTGCTGCTGCTTGTTCTACCGGAGCAATGACGTTTGGAGACATGAATGACAAAGAGTCTGAAGTTAGAAAATTATATTCCAGCAACAGAAGATATCATTTACTTGAAGAGATCGGCACAAAACCAAACGTGTTCTATCATGCTAAAGTAAGAAACAGAGTAGAAAAATAAAGTTATAAATAATAAATAGGTAAAAAATGTCAGGACATTACGAAGCTCCGATAAGAGAACCTCTAATTATTGGTCACAAAACTTATCACGATATCACTGAAGATATTGCAAGACCTATAGAAGAAAGAGCAGGAAAACTATGGTGGGTATCACTATATGCAGCCTTAGTTCTATTCATCTACGGATTTGGCTGTATCGCATACACTATCGGAACAGGTATTGGGTCATGGGGGCTTAACAGAACTATTAACTGGGGTTGGGATATTACCAACTTCGTATGGTGGGTAGGTATTGGTCACGCCGGTACGCTGATCTCAGCAGTATTATTATTATTTAGACAGAGATGGAGAATGTCTGTAAACAGATCTGCAGAGGCGATGACGATCTTTGCGGTTGTACAGGCAGCTTTGTTCCCGGTAATTCACATGGGTAGAGTTTGGGTAGGATATTGGGTATTCCCTCTTCCTAACCAGTTTGGTACACTTTGGACCAACTTCAACTCACCTCTATTCTGGGATGTATTTGCAATCTCTACTTACTTCTCTGTATCTACAGTATTCTGGTTCATAGGTTTGATTCCTGACTTTGCAATGATCAGAGACAGAGCAAAAACGCCTTGGACTAAAAAAATCTATACATTACTATCTTTCGGATGGGGTGGAAAAGCAAAACACTGGCAGAGATTTGAAGAAGTATCTTTGGTTTTGGCAGGTTTGGCAACTCCACTTGTATTCTCGGTACACACTACGGTATCATTTGACTTCGCAACTTCAGTTATTAAAGGATGGCACTCTACGATCTATCCTCCTTACTTCGTTGCGGGTGCGATCTTCTCAGGATTTGCAATGGTACAGACGCTTTTGTTAATCGCAAGAAAAGTATGTCACCTTGAAGACTACATCACAATGTATCATATCGAAATTATGAACATCGTAATCGTATTGACAGGTGGTATGGTAACTGTAGCTTATGCAACTGAATATTTCATCGGATGGTATTCTGGTTCAAGATATGAAGACTTTACTTATCTTTCTCCGGGTGCTGCAGTAGGACCTTACTGGTGGGCATTCTGGGCATTGATTATCTGTAACCTTGTTGTTCCTGCATTATTCTGGTTCAAGAGAGTAAGAACAAACATTATTGCTACATTTATTATTGCTTTAATTATCAACATCGGTATGTGGTTTGAGCGTTTTGACATCATTGTAATCAACCTTTCGAGAGATTACCTTCCAGGATCTTGGACGATGTTTAAACCAACCATTATTGACGTTGGAGTATATTTAGGAACAATCGGATTCTTCTCTGTATTATTCTTATTATATGCAAGAACATTCCCTGTAATTGCACAGGCTGAATTGAAGAGTATCTTAAAAATTTCAGGTGAAACCTATAAAGTAAAAGAAGGAGATGAGCACCACTAAAATTGTATACGGACTTTATGCTGATGACGACGATTTAATGAACGGCGTTAAAGCATTCAACGATAAAGGGATCTCTATAAACGAAGTTTATACTCCTTTCCCTGTTCACGGCCTTGATAAAGCTTTGGGATTAAAGAAAACAAGAATTTCTGATGCCGCATTTATCTTCGCACTTTATGGTGTAACCATTGGTATTACTTTATCATGGTACATCATGAACCACGACTGGCCACAGAATATCGGTGGTAAGCCGGCATTCACATGGGTAAACAACTTCCCGGCTTTCATCGACCCGATGTTTGAATTGATGGTTTTCTGTACTGCTCACATGATGTCATTAACTTTCTTTGTAAGAAATAAAATGTATCCTGGAGCTCCGGCACAGAATCCTGATCCAAGAACTACTGATGATAAATTCTTAATGGAATTTGTAACAGACGATGTGGAATCTGTGAAACAGCTTCTTATTGAAACTGGTGTAGAAGAAATTACTGTAAAAAATCTTCATACTGAGACGGAAGAAAAAGAAATAACTGTAAAAGATGCTTAAGATGAAGAATAATATTTTAAAAATCACAGCCGTTTTGGGTCTTTCAGCAGTATTGTTTACTTCTTGTGGACCGAAAGATAATACACCTTTGGTATATTTCCCGGATATGTATTTTCCTGTGGCTTATGATCCTTTGATGAAGGCTCAGGATGCTTATTCAGATCATGAAAATGAAATTCCTGCTTTTGTAAAAAATAACGGTGCAACAGGTCTTTCTCCTGTAGAAGGTTCAGTTGCTCAGAATAAAGACGGTGTTTTCGCTGAAGGTAAACTTCCGAAAAATCCTGACGAATACAACGCTGGTTATGATGCTGCTAAAACAGTAAATGCATCACCTTTGAATCCTGCAAATGCTGAAAAGGATCTCGAAAGAGGAAAATTCTTATTTGAGCGTACCTGTGCTGCATGTCACGGCCCAGGTGGCGACGGGCAAGGGCCAATCGTTCAGAGCGGTGCTTATTCTGGTGTACCAAATTATGCAGACAGAGAAATCACTGTAGGATCTGTGCATTATGTATTAACAAACGGTAGAAATGCCATGGGATCTTATGCTGGACAGCTAAACCCTGGCGACAGATGGAGAGTGGCAATGTATGTGATGAATGCTTTCAAAAAAGGAGCACCGGCACCTGCAGCAACTCCGGCGGCTACACCAGCAGCAACTACTGAATCTACTGAAACTAAAAAATAAGAAAAGAAATGTATAGTTTTTCACCAAAATTAAAATCAACTTCTCTCATACTTCTTGTTGTAGGTTTGGTTCTTTTCGCAGCCGGTTATTTCATGAATAGCGGTTTATCTACTGAGAAAATAGAACACATGATGGAAGCAGTACATGCTTCAGGTCATGATGCACCTACGCATTCAAGTCAGCAGGTGGGTCCTCAGGATCACGAAGCTCACCTTGAGCATGCAACAATGCAGATTCACAACTCACCATTGGCATCTATTCATTTTGTAGCTGTATTTTTCTTCGGAATCAGTGCTGCAGTATTGTTTTTCTACTGTATTCAGCATGCAGCTCATGCAGGATGGCCAATTATCATCACGAGAGTAATGGAAGCTATTGCTTCATACATTCCTTACGGTGGAGCAATCCTAATCGTGATTATGCTATTAAACATCTTCCACCAAGGGCATTTATTCCACTGGATGGATCCGGATTTAACAGACCCAAAATCTGCACATTTTGATGTAATATTATTTGAAAAGAAAATTTTCCTTAATATTCCTTTCTACGCAGTAAGAACATTTATTTATGTTTTAGGAGCATCATTCTTTGCTTGGAAACTGAAAGCTCAGTCTAAAAAAGTAGACGATACAAAATCTTTGGTTGAGTATCAGTTCCTTTACAGATGGGCAGTTGGTTACATCGCATTCTTCGGATTTGCTTCTGCAGCGTGGGCTTGGGACTGGTTGATGTCTATTGACCCTCACTGGTATTCTACAATGTATATCTGGTATTCAATGGTAAGCTGTCTTTCAAGTGGTGTAGCGGTTATTATTTTACTAAGTGTTTATCTTAAGAAAAATGGTTTCCTTCCACAGTTTAATGACAATCACTTACATGATTTAGGGGTATTCCTTTTCGCAACAAGTTTACTTTGGACGTATACATGGTTTGCACAGTTCATGTTATACTGGTACGCAAACATTCCGGAAGAGGTAAATTACTTCTTCGGAAGATTCCAGCACTATTCTCCTACTTTCTTACCGATGTTGGTATTCAACTTCCTTTTACCTTTATTGGTATTGGTGAGCAGCAGCATCAAGAGAAATTACAAAGTGGTAACTACAATGGCTTGTATCGTAATCTTCGGTCACCTTTTGGATTATTTCAACATGGTAATGCCGGGAACAGTGGGTCCATTCTGGAAAACACCTGAATTGCTATTATTGGTAGCCGGAGCGGTATTATTTGTAGTTGGATTATTTATGTTTACAGTGCTTTCAGCATTATCTAAACTGAAATTAATTCCTACAGGTAACCCTTACCTACACGAATCTGAAATTTACGAATATCCTTTCTAAGGTTTCGTTACAGAATAAAATTACAAAAGACTGGTCTTCGGATCGGTCTTTTTTTGTTGGAAGATGGAATCTAGGAGATGAATACTGGAATTTGTGATGATTCAGTTCAATCTTTAAACCATCCTCACTGCCATAGAATTCAATTTTAAAAGCAACAAACGCACGACTTTTAAGTTTCTACACACAAAACTCATTTGGGCATTTGTGGCAAAAAAATAAAATAAGCGAACCGATTGTTTTTATTTTTATAAACTTGCCATTATTCGAAAATAAAAAAATCCCTTCAAAGTAAAACTCCGAAAGGATAAAATTGAAACAATATAAAAACTTTTAAAATCCTAATTGAAAAATCCTGAGTAATTCTGTCTGCAGCATTACTTCATTTTTACTATTGATTAAATTATAATTTGCCTGAAGCCATCCGTTTCGCACTACAAAAAAAGTGTAGGCATCCATCAGACCCTCTTTATACTTCTCTTCAGATTTTTGAAAAGACAACCTCTGATTATCAAAATTGACTTCCAAGAGATGATACTTTTCCTGAGCATTCATATACTGTGCTTTGATTGAATTGATGCTTTTCGTTAAATCATTTACAATCAAATCTTTTTCATAGGTTGCATTGATAGTATTCAATTTTGCAATTTCCACATTGGTTTTTACCTGTAATTTGTTGAAAACCGGAATATTTAAACCAAAATATAACTGCTGATTTTTATTTCTGTTAAACTGTTGCGGGAAAGAATCAGCAAATTGTCCCAACGTTTTGTTGTAGAAACTTGACCATGTGTATGATCCGTTTAAAGTTGGTAAGTAAGCGGATTTCGCAATATCAACATTTTTTTGCTGCGCTTTTATTTCATTTAAAACTGCCAGATAAGCCGGATTTTTTTCCAAAAGACTGGTCACGAAATTGGTTTCTTCAAAGCTGATTTCAGCCGGATTTTCTTCAGTCATTACAAATTCCAAAGTATCACTTGTAATCGCCAGTGCATTCAGAAGATTAATTTTGGAAAGATCTCTTGCGTTTTTTGCTGAAACCCATTGTTCCTGCATTGTTCCGAGATTTGCTTTGATGTCGTAAATATCACTTTTCGGCCGGTTTCCGATTTCAACTTCTTTTTCTGTCCGTTTAATCTGATCCTGAATTCCCGAAAGTTGGGTCTGCAGAACTTCCAGCCAACTTTTGTTGTTTTGATAGGAAAAAAACATCTGAATCACATTCATTTTAACCTCATTCTGTGTCTGTTTCAATCTGTAAGTAGAACTTTCTTTATTAATTTTAGATAAAGAAATATTGAGGAAATTTCTCCAGTTCAGTAACTCCCAATTAGCCTGAGCATAAAAATTGTCACTTTGTGTATTAATAGCCTCACGCTGGTTATTTTGAGGGTTAATACCGTTTCCAAAATTATAATTGTGACTTACACCGGCATCAATAGAGGGCAAAAGCATTCCTTTGGCAGCTAAAATCTGCTGGTCATTTTTTCTGATGTTGACTGTAGATTGCTTAATCAACGGATGGCTGGACGAAGCATAATCAAGACATTGCTGCAACGTCCATGTTTCCTGCGCCGGAAAAAGATTTATAATTAATATGAAGAATAGTTTTTTCATTGCTTTTTTATTGTTGAATGTTTAACTGATGAAGTTGCGGGTTTGTAAGCGAAAACACCCATCTTCCAACTCCCAGCTCCCACCTTCCAACTCCCAGCTCCCAGCTCCCACCTTCCAACTCCCAGCTCCCACCTTCCAGCTTCCATCTTCCACCTTCCATCTTCCCACTCTTACTCATATTTCAGATATTTAACCAAATTGATTTTTGTAGCACGGTAGGCTTTAAAACTCACCACTACAAAAGTTAAAATTAAAAGTAAAAACAAACTTAAAACGTAGGGCCAGACAGGCATATCAATTCTGTAGGCAAAGTCTTTCAGCCATTCATTCATTGCATAGTAACTCATCGGAATGCTTAAAACCACTGCAAGAAAGCAGATCAGCAAAAATCTTTTCGTCAGATCCCAGACAATGGCTTTCTCGTCTGCACCTAATGTTTTTTTGATGGCGACATCTTTTAGTTTTTGCTCGATTAATAACGAGGACAAAGCGAATAGTCCCAGCAAAGCGATGACCAAAACCACGATATTTAAAGTAGTGAACAAGGTCTGCTGTTTTGTGAATTTATCGAATGTTTTGGCAAACTGTTTATCTACAAATTCATATTCGTAAGGATAACCGGGCTCCACTTCTGTAAGCCAGAATTCTTTGATGCGTTCCAGAGTTCCGTTGATGTCATTGCCGGAAAGTTTTATCTGAAGATTCTGCACATTATTTTTAGACCAGTTTCTGTCGAAGTTAAACATCAGGATCGGACTTACAGGTTTATCTACACCAGTCACATAAAAGTCTTTTACAACTCCGATTATTTTATATTTTTTCTTCTCTTCCCAGCCAGGTAACACTTCTTTACCTAATGCCTGGGATGGATTCCAACCCATTTCTTTTACGAATGTTTCGTTGGCAATCGTACCCGAAATCGTATCGGAAGCATATCTTAAATCTAAATCCCTTCCGGCAACAAATTTCATTTTATAAAATCTGAAAAAATTATAATCTACACCGCCAACGCCTACAGAGCCAATGCTTTTGGTAGTATCCGTCGCTTTTTTTACAGATGACTGATTAACCAGGCCATTTCCAATATTAAAAACTGAGCCTGTAATCTCTTCTACACCTGCGATTTTTGAAACTTCATTTTTCAGTCTGATGTATTTCCTGAAATTATAGTCGTTGTTCCAATCACTTTTTTTGAATTGAAGTCTGATCACCTGATCGCCTTTAAATCCTAAATCTTTATTCATCATAAAATTAACCTGCGTGTGGATAATCATTGAGCAAATAATAAAGAATGAAGAAATGACCAGTTGCATGGCAAGGATAGAATTTCTCAGCCAGACACCGTGTCGGCTTCTTGCAAAATTACCTTTCAGGGTATTGATTGGTTTGAAATTGGAGAGATAAAGTGCCGGAATTAATCCTGAAACCAAAGAAAAGACAAGAAGCAATAATCCTGTGTAAACATAGAGACGCGGGTCGTTGAGTTTGATTTCCTTACCCAAAAACTTATTGTAAGTTGGTAACAGCAGCTCAACCATAGCGAAAGCAATGATATACGCCACAAAACATATCACAAAAGTCTCCAGCAGAAACTGCATAATCAATTTCGTTTTTGTGCTGCCAATTACTTTTCTTACCCCCACTTCTTTAGCTCTCTGGGAAGCCTGAGCTGTTTTTAAATTAATCAGATTGATTCCCGAAAGGAGTAAAATCAAAGCAGATAAACTCAATAAAATCACCAGCGATTTTTTGTCGCCTTTTTCTACGCCTTCACTTTTGGCATCGAGCTTCATTTTGCTGATGGGTGTGAGATGTACTACAGCACGGTTTTTCTCATCATATTTTTCTCCCCATTTCTCTGAAGCAATTTTTTCCTGTGCAGACTGTTGGTCTGAAAGTTTTTTCTCCAGATGGGCGACGTCAGTTCCCGGTTTCAGTTTAAAATATCCTACGTAGCTGTAGTTTGTCCATTGAAGATTAGATTCGCCGGGATTATCCAAAGCAGGATTCCGCATTACAAAACCTGGTTTAAAAACGCTGTTGCTTTCAGGATTTTTATAAACTGCCGTTACAATCATAGGCTGTGCATTCGATTCGTCGAGCGTTATGGTTTTGCCGATACAGTTTTTATACTCGTCCCCAAAAAGTGTTTTAGCGGTTTCTTCTGAAATTGCAATTTTTGACTTGTCGCTGATCGCATTTTTCAGGCTGCCTGCCACTTTTTCCATTGGGAAAAAATCAAAAAAAGAATCCGAAGCCCTGCAGGATGAAACAAATGCCGATTTGCCTTCCGACATCAGACGGATTTTGTAATTTCCCCAAAGGTTGGCGATGGCAAAATCTTCAATCTCCGAAAATTTTTCTTTAGAAACAGTGAGTTCGGGAAAGCTCGAAACGACCATCATTCCGAATGAAGCATTTCCGTTTTCCACAAGGTAGATATTGTCTTTATTGGGATTCCATTCTTCATAGGATTTTTCGTCCTGCCAGTGGATGAAAATTAACAGGAAAACACACAGACCAACACTCAATCCTAAAATATTGATGATGGTGGAAAGCCAGTTTTTTCTGTAATTGATGAATGCTATTTTGAGCCAGTTTTTGAGCATAATTGAAAGGTGATTTTTGGGTTGGAAGATGGAAGATGGATGATGGAAGTCTAAGTACAACGCTAAAAAACTTTCAGTTCCCCTGATCAAACTTCCATCTCTTCTCGTTTCAGATATTAATAAGATTCCATAGGTTTCACCTGCGGCTACTCACATTGAATCCTTCGAATTCTTTTATTCATACTTAAGATATTTAATCAGATTAACTTTGGTGGCCTGATAGGCTTTGATGCTTACGACCGCAAACGTTAAAACCAATAATAAAATCATACTTAACAGGAATGGGAGAACCGGCATATCAATTCGGTAAGCGAAATCTTTCAGCCATTCGTTCATCAGATAATAACTTATTGGAATACTAATGAGAACGGCAATCAATGTTAGCCATAGAAATTGTTTCGTCAAACCAACTATCAAAGTTTTGTCTGAAGCACCTAATGTTTTTCTGATAGCGACGTCTTTTAGTTTCTGTTCAATCATTAATGAAGACAAGGCGAATAATCCGAGCAATGCTACCATTAAAACCATTGCGTTAAGGATTGTGAAAAGGGTTTGCTGTTTTTGATATTTTTCAAAGGTTTTAGCAAATTCTTTATCTATGAAATAAGATTCAATAGGATAACCTACTTCTACATTAGTCTGCCAAAATTTTCTGATTCTTTTCACCGTGCCGTCAATATCATCCGGTTTTATTTTAAGTTGAATATTATAGACATTGTACCGTTTCCAGGATGTGGCCCGATAATGAAAGAAAATCATAGGTTCTACATTGGTTTTCAAACTTTGGATATTAAAATCTTTCACAATGCCTACAATTTTATACGGCTTTTGATCAAAACCCGGACGAAATTTATTTTTAAAAGCTTGCGTGTCATTCCAGCCAAGTTGTTTCACAAAAGTTTCATTTACTAAAACATTATCTATCGTATCAGAAGATAATTTTGGATTCAGCCATCGTCCTTTTTGAAGTTTAACGCCCATAAATTTCAGGTAGTCATAGTCCATCGAACCGTGTTGTGCGTAGATGGTTTTTTCCATATAATCCATATTAGAGTTGCTATAGCGATTTACTCCCGCGACTGCTTCTCCATAAGAAACATCTTCTACACCCTGTATTTTTCGCATTTCATTTTTAATACGCTCATATTTAAGCCAAGGCTGAGCTGTATTTTCACTGAAAACCACCATAAAAACCTGTTTCCCATTAAAACCAAGATCTTTATTCATCATGTACTTCACTTGAGAATTCACAATTAAACTTGCGATAATAAAGAATGACGAAATGACTAATTGTAAAGTCAAAATTCCATTTCTTAACCAAATTCCTTGTCTGCTTCTGGCAAAATTTCCCTTCAAAGTTTCTATAGCTTTAAAATTCGCCAAATAAGTTGCAGGAATCAAACCCGAAATCAGTGTAACTGCCACAACCATCGCAAATGAATAGAAGTAAATACGCCAGTCATTCATTACAATTTCTTTATCAAAGAACTTGTTGAAATTGGGTAGAAGTATTTCGGTTAACGCCAATGAAAGCAGATAAGAAACAAAACAAATGACGAAGGTTTCTAATAAAAATTGCAAAATCAACTTAGGTTTCGTACTTCCGATGGCTTTTCTTACGCCGATTTCTTTTGCTCTTTGGGAAGATTGTGCGGTTTTCAGATTGATAAAATTGATGGCTGATAAAACGACGATCAAAACAGAAAGTGTAAACAGAATCATCATTGTTTTAAAATCTCCTGTTCCAAACCAGTACGCTTCACCGTGAAGTTTCATTTTGTCTATTGGCGTCAATAAGCTTCCCTGCGGACCATACAGATCTAAGTATTTTTGAGGGGTAACACCTGCACCCTGTGCATTTATTTTTGCCCTGTACATAAAAACATCATTAAATAGTTTCTCCTGAACTATTTCTGTGTCTGCTTTTTTATCTAACAAGAACAGGCAACCATAATTGAAATTTCCCCATGCCTCTTTATCATTTTTCATTTGTTCATAAGGTAAAAGCACAAACTCCGGTTTGATGACGCTGTTTTCTCTTGGCATTTCGTAGACAGCAGTTACAACATAAGTTTTGTTGTCGAATTTTATACTTTCTCCTGCCACATTAGTCTTACCAAAGAGATTTTTTGCGGTATTGGTTGAGATAGCAAGAGCGTTTTCATTCTTTAAAGCATCCTCAAAACTTCCTGAAACGAGCTTGAAAGGAAAAAAGTTGAAAAAATTCTCAGAAACCGTCATTCCATCTTTTTGATAAGCAGTTTTGCTTTTGGTTTTCATTTTGAAACCCATCCCAGAACCGCTGAACAAAACATAGTCTTTAATTTCCGGGATCATTTTCACTGCACGTTCTGCAATTGGATATGAAATACTCGGACTATAAGTATTTTCCTTTTTATTGTGTTGCTGAAACGCATAGATTTGGTCTTTCTTCGGATTCCATTTTTCATAGGATTCTTCGTCATTCCAATGCATCAGGATGAGCATAAATCCGGTCAGACCAATCGTCAATCCAAATAAATTGATGACCGTGGAAAGCCAGTTCTTTTTATAATTAATGAAGGCAATTTTGAGCCAGTTGTTAAGCATAATTGTTGATTTTGTCCGAAGCCCGAAGCAGGAAATCGGAAGATTTGTAAGCAATATTTATTCGGTTTTGAGACTTCGGGCTTCCGTCTTCCATCTTCCAACCTTTTTATTCAAAATTCTTAGCATCCGCTTTTTCGAAAACATCTTTTCTTTGAGAAGAATGTTCTTCGCTGAAAATCTCCCCGTCTTTCATATTGACAATTCTTGAAGCATAACCTGCATCGTAAGAAGAGTGCGTTACCATTGCGATGGTAGAGCCTTCTCTGTGCAGTTCTGCGAGAAGATTCATTACTTCATTTCCGTTGGAAGAATCGAGGTTTCCTGTGGGCTCATCGGCAAGAATTAATTTTGGTTTTGTGACTAAAGCTCTTGCAACCGCTGCTCTTTGCTGCTGACCTCCGGACAGTTGTTGAGGATAGTGTTTTGCTCTGTGGGAAATATTGATTTTCTCCATAATTTCTTCCACTCGTTTTTTTCTTTCTGACGAGGAAATACCGTTGTAAATCAGAGGCAATTCGATATTTTCGTAAACCGTTAACTCATCAATCAGATTGAAATTCTGGAAAATGAAACCGATATTTTTCTTTCTGATATCAGATTTTTTTCTTTCACCTAAATTTATAGTTTCAGTATCTGAAAATTGATAAGAACCGGAAGAAGCATTGTCTAAAAGACCTAAAATATTAAGAAAAGTAGATTTCCCACAACCTGAAGGCCCCATTATCGCTATAAATTCACCTTCTTTGATGTTGAGACTTACATTATTTAAAGCGTTGGTTTGAACGTCCTCAGTCTTATATACTTTTGAAAGGTTTTGAATATTAATCATTATAATTTTGTTTAAAGTTTAGAATTTTATGTTTATATTTTTACACGTCTTTTTTATTTCAGAATTAAATTTCATTTGTGAATTTCTTTGAATTTATTTTTGAATATTTAAAATTTCATACTTTTTCAGTTCAGAATAATCTGAAGTAATCACGGTTTCGCCCTGTTTCAATCCGGAAACAACTTCGTAGTACAAGGGGTTTTCTCGTCCTAAAACGATATTTCGCTTTTCGGCTTTGTTATTTTTCATTACAAAAATCCATTTTCCGTTCGTGTCTTTGTAGAAATTCCCTTTCGGAATCATCATACTTTGTGTGTCGGCAGAAAGTTTCAGTTTTACCCCGAAAGTCATCCCTATTTTTAAAGTAGAAATTTTCGCATCAATGAAATTGAGTTCTACAGAAAACTGTCCGTCTTTTACTTCCGGAAGAATTTTCGTGATGATGACTTCGTATTCTTTTCCGTTGTTGTCCAGCGTACCTTTGATTCCGTTGGTCAGTTTATTAATGTAATATTCATCCACTTTTGCAATCAGTTTGTAGCCACCCATCAAATCGATTTTCCCAATACTTTCTCCGGTGGTTAAATTTTGTCCCAGCGAAATACTGAATGACGACAATCTTCCCGAAGCCGGCGACATGATGAGGAAATTATTTTTGTTGGAACGAAGAATATTCAGGCTTTTCTCCATTTGACTGATGGAATTATTGATTGCTGCAAACTGCGAATTTCTCGATGTTTTTTCGCTGTTTGCTCCTTTTTCAACAATTTGTTTTCTCTGTTTTTGATAATTTAAACTTTGAAGGGCAACATCATAATCAGTTTTTTTCCCAATTTCGGCATCGTAGAGCCTTTTTTGAAGATTAAAACTCTGCAAAGCGGTGTTATAATCATTTTGCGACTGCAATAATTCTTTGTCCTGATTGAATTCCTGATTTTTTAATTCCAAAAGTGAACTTCTCATCTGGCTGATTTGCTGCATAATTCCCGTTTCCTGATTCAGATAATTAAATTCAGTGTTGGGATTGTAAACCTGAGCAATCGGCTGACCTTTCGTCAACATTTGTCCGTCTTCTGCAAAGATTTCTTTTACTGCACCGCCTTCCAATACATTTACAAGTGATGAATTGAGAGATTGGGTCTGAGCCGTCAGCATCAACATATCTTCAAATTTCCCTTTTGTAACTTCATCAATTGTAATGTCTTCCCTTTTTACATTGTATGTTTTTTTCTGATTAATAAAATACCATCCAAAAACCGAAATCGCGATAGCAGAAACAATCACAATTGAGATTAATTTTATTTTAGAATTCTTTTTTACTATTTTCGTATCCATATTTAGATAACTATTTTATCTACAGTAAATTACACAACATAAATGCCGAGAATTTACAATTATATAACTCACTGTAAATGTGATTAAATATAATTTTATTAATTTTAAAACTGTTCATTATCGAACACTTTTTGTACAAAAATGAACATATTTTGGTTGATGGTTTTTACTTATCAGTTGGTGGTTAATCAATATTTGTAAGGCTACGCAGTGTCGAAGCCTTTTAATTAAGTCATTTTAGACTTCAAATTATAAAAATGCGAAAAAAAGAAGCCCATATTTTAATTGTAGATGACGACGAGGATGTTTTGTTTTCGGCGAGAGTCTGGCTCAAAAAGTTTTTTACGGAAGTGACTTGTCTTAATCAACCGAAAAATATTTTAAAGTTCTTATCTGAAAAGCAAGTCGACGCCATTCTTCTCGACATGAATTTCCGGAAAGGTTTTGAGAACGGACAAGACGGTTTGTACTGGATGCAGGAAATAAAAACGCTCGAACCTCAGCTTCCGATTATTCTCATGACCGCTTACGGCGAGGTGGAATTGGCAGTTGAAGCTTTGAAAAACGGTGCTTCCGATTTTATTTTAAAACCTTGGAATAACGAAAAACTATACGCTTCGGTAAATCTCGCTGTTGATATTTCAAGAAAAAACAAAAAGCTCAATCAGTGGGAAAATGTGAGCATTAAAACCAATCAATATCAGCTTGAAACACAGTCTTCTGCGATGCAGGAAGTGATGAATCAGATTGAAAAAGTAGCTCCGACCGATGCCAATGTTTTACTGTTAGGCGAAAACGGAACCGGAAAGTATGTTTTGGCGGAACATATTCACGAGCTGTCTGACAGAAAAAACCAGCCGTTTGTTCACATCGATTTGGGAAGTCTCTCTGAAAATTTGTTTGAAGCAGAATTGTTTGGTTACAAAAAAGGTGCTTTTACAGATGCTCATCAGGATTACGCCGGAAAAATTGAAAATGCACAGAACGGAACGGTATTTTTAGACGAAATCGGCAATCTTCCGCTTCATCTCCAAACCAAATTATTGAGTTTAATTCAAAACAGAAAATTGTCGAGAATTGGAGAAAGCAAAGAACGGATTTTAGATGTGAGATTCATTTTTGCCACCAATGAAAACCTTAAAAAAGCAGTTTCAGAAAACCGTTTCAGAAAAGATTTATATTACAGAATTAACACGGTGGAACTGCAAATTCCGGGTTTGAGAGAACGTTTGGAAGACATTTCAGATCTTGCCGGGTATTTTCTGGAAAAGTACAAACAGAAATATCACAAACCTGACTTGGTTTTAAATGAAATTTTAATTTCAGAACTAACCAACTATTCCTGGCCCGGAAATATCCGTGAACTGGATCATTCCATCGAACGCAGCGTAATTTTATCCAACGATAAAAATCTTAAACTGCTCATGCCTCAGGATGAAGAATCGGAAAACACGATTACAAATCTCAACATTGAGGAAATGAAAGAGATCCTGATCAAAAAAGCATTAAAAAAACACCGCGGAAATATTTCCTCAGCAGCCGAAGATTTGGGATTATCCAGAGCGGCTCTGTACAGAAGGATGGAGAAATTTAGTTTGTAGAAGACGGAAGTTGGAAGATGGAAGTCTGCAGTTAAAGTGTTATTAAGATTTATGATCAGTTCTAAAGGAACGATTTAATAAAGGATAGGATAAAATCATATCATAAAATTTAAATTGTAATGTACAAACAACGATTAATCTGGCTATTATTTATTCTTATGGCAATCGCCAGCGGAATTTTTGCCTACGATTTTTATGCTCAAAACAAATGGATTAACTGCATTTTATTTTCATCAATAAGCTTGGTTTGTATTATTTTGGCTCAAACTTCTGCCTTATCTTATGTTCAAAAAACAGAAAAACTGATTTTGGCAATTCAGAAAAAGGATTTTTCGCTTTTCCCGAGAAATGATGAAAACATCCTGGTAAATAATGCTGTGAAACTTTATTATCAAAGCAAAGAAGAACATCTTTCTTTCTCATCATACAAACTTTTGTATGAAGAAATTCTCAATCAACTGGAAATTGGTTTGATGATTCTTTCAGAAAAAAACAATAACTGGGAAGTTTTTTATGTGAATCCTAAATTTCTGGAAATTCTGCAAATTCCAAAGTATAATTTGTGGAATCTATACGAAAATAAAACACCGGATTTTTACAAAATCATTGAGCAAACCAAGTATGAAAACTCTCAGGAATTTTTTGATATTTCGATCAATGAAAATTCAAAACAGTCCTTTTCTCTAAGAACCAAAAAAGTTCAGAATCTTAAAAACCGTTTCTGCATTATCAGTTTAGAATCAGTTCAGAAAATTATTGAACAAAAAGAAAAACTGGCGTGGAACAATCTGATGAAAGTAATTTCGCATGAACTTCTGAATACTTTAACGCCTGTCAACAGCTTGATTCAAAACCTAGAATACATTGCCAATCAGGACATTATTGAAGAAGAAGATCAGCAGGACATGAAAGAAAGTCTGATGGTCATCAATTCAAAATCAAAGCAGTTGCTCAATTTCGTGGATGATTATCGGCAGGTTGCAGAATTACCGAAGCCTGTTTTTAAGAACATTTCATTAACTCAAATCGTGGAATCCGCCCTCCTTTTTCTGAAACCCGAATTTGAGAAAAATAGTATTATAATAATCAATTCTTTGGAAAATCAAACCATTTTCGCCGACGAAAAGATGCTTGAACGATGTTTAATCAACCTTTATCTCAATGCAATTCACGCCGTTTCAGAAAGTGCGGAAAAAGTAATCAAAACAGAAATCAAAACCCTTAATAACCGTGTTATTTTAAGTGTGGAAGACAGCGGAATTGGAATTTCAAATGAAATTAAAGACAAGATTTTTCTTCCGTTTTTTACTACAAGAATCAGCGGTTCCGGAATTGGTTTGACGCTGAGCAAAAGCATTGTGGAAGCACACAAAGGTTATCTCAATTACAAACCTCTGGAACGGGGAAGCCGTTTTGAGATTTGGTTTACGTAACGAAACCCATTCTTAAAAGACTGATTGTTTTTTAATGACGTCAGGCAACTATTTAAGGTTTCGGCCGTCTTTATTATAGATATTAAAAACAAATAAACTATGAATTTCAAAATTAAAACTTCTCTTCTGCTGCTTTTTGTACTGAATTTTTTCTTTGCCCAAACCATCACTTTCGTGTCTGAAAGAAGCGGGCAACCACTTACCAAAGTCTCTGTTTTCGGCAAAGATGGAAATATTGTTGGCTTTTCTGATATTGACGGTAAAATTGAAAAATCTGCAATTAAACCTGAACAGGAAAAGTTTAAACTTATCTATGACAATTTAGTACTGGCAGAGCTTTTTTATGCCGAGATCAATAAAGATGTTGTAAAACTGAATGATAAAGTAAGAGAAATAGAAACTGTTGTCATTAAAAAATCAAAGCCTGCAAAATATCTTTTCATCAAAGGAAATTTTAATGCTTATGTGACGGTCAACAATATGCTCAACTGTTATGTAGACGGTGTTGCTACCTATGTTTTTGATAATAAAACAAGAAAAGTAAAAGATATTCATGTTGAACAGTACCGAATCTTCCGTCTTGAAAGTGCTACAAATGAAAAGAAAGAAACCGGTTCGTGGGATTACAACTCATGGATGGAAATGCCAAAAATGAAGAATGTTGGAAATTATGAAGACTATCAAACCAGAAGATTTAAAATAAAAGAACTTAAAGGCACATTCAAAGACGAGATTGAAGTGACGGGAGAAGCCTTTCAGGAAAAAGAACTTGCTTTCTTAGGATACAGAATTTTTGATATGAAATCAATTATGAACCTTTCCTTTGAAAAAGAATCTAAAAAACAGCTGAGAGATTTTACGGAATACAACGAAATTATGTTCGTAAAACTTAAACACAAAACCGAAGCAGATTATAATCAGGTGATTGTTTACAAAAATTTTCATCCAACTGAATTGGATTTTGGAGATAAAGACAATGTGCAGGAAGTAAAATACAACAAAAACCAAAGCAATTACAGCGCAAAATACTGGGAAGATCCTTCATTCCCGAATATGCAGACCATTTTCAGCTCTTTCTTTAAAGATGATTTGAAGGAAAAACAAAACGCAAAATAAAAAAACGCTCATATAAAAGGTTTTATTTAAATTTGCAACAAACCACGGTTCTATGAAATCGCTGTGATTTGGAAACACAAACATCAATAAAATACAGCGATTGCATAACGTGTCCCGATTATTCGGGATGAATTTTAAAAAAAATAAATACCTACATATGAAAAAGGTTAGATTCTTTTTACTTATTGCCGGTCTCGCACTGTTTACAGCCTGTAAGAAAGACCATGTAGACGCAAGTTCCACACAGTCTTTGCAGTCGAGCATTAATGATATGACGTCGAGTCTCAATACACTGCAGCAGGTAAAATTCAATGAAGCTTTATATGTACTTAAAACTTTCGGTGTAGAAGCTGATGGTGATATTAACGAACTCAAAGCTCTGGGCAAACTGATCGACGGAAAAAAAGTACCGGAAATTCTTGCTCTCGCCGATCAGGTAGCGCAGAAAAACAACATGGATTGGTCAAGTACCGCTCCCCCATCTTTAGGCGAAATGGATATTTTCGGAGATCTGAATCCGAAAGAAGTTGACTCTAACGATGTACGTGCAGGTTCTATCAACCTTATAACAAAATATTCGGGAGATACGGGAAGTGGCCCTACTGCCGTACAAATCATCCCGAAACTGGTAGATGCATCAGGAAATCCCGTTTCTTTCAGTGGAGCAACTCTAGAGACTACTTTGGAAGTTTTTAATAATGGCGTGAAGCTTTCTACCGCAAAAAATATAATGGTAGATAATAATTTCAAAGGATTTTATCTAAAATTCTCTTCGCTTTCGGCAGAAAGGGTGACAGATGGTAAAATTGATATCACGGTATCGGTAAAAACCTCTGCGAAGACTTTAAAAATGACAAAAATCGGTCTGGAAATCAATCCATCTGCGTTGAGAATGCCAGAACCTCCAAAAATTGATTCAACAAGCGTTACAGATCCTACAATGGTGGATCCAAATATTCCAACCGGAACACCTACAGATCCGGCTACAACAGCGCCAACGACTCCAAAATCGCCATCGGCAGATCCAAAATCTACCGTGAGTAAATTTTTGAATAACGTAAGTTCACAAAACCTCAAAGCCGCATTTGATGCATCAAGCAACCCAAGCTGGGGAAGTTATGACGCATTTTCCAATACAACTTCCGGTTTTGGAGCGGTGAAAAATGTTTCAGTGAAAAATATCAGCACAAACGCTTCCACACCAAATTCGGCAAGTGTAAATGCTACTTACGATGTTACTGATAAAAGTGGAAAAACAACAGCCCTGAAAGTAACTTTCGGACTGAAAAACGTAAACGGAGACTGGAAAATTTCAAGCTACAAAATCAATCCTTAATGGCTTCTGAAGACCTGATCAAAAGATTAAATGAGACGATAGAAAACATTCCCGATTTTCCTATTGACGGAATTCAGTTTAAAGATATTTCGACTATTTTTCTCGATCATCAGCTTTACAAAGATGTGATTAAAGATTTTGTACAGTTCAGCAAAGGAAAAATCGATGCCGTCTGTGGAATTGAAAGCCGTGGCTATCTTTTCGGAATTGCGATCGCCTCAGCGTTGGAACTTCCTTTTATTTTAATCAGAAAAGCAGGAAAACTGCCGCCACCAGTCATTTCAGAAAGTTACAATCTCGAATACGGAAGTGCTGTGATTGAAACCAGAGAAGGACAGATCAAAAAAGGACAACGCATTCTGATTCACGACGATCTTTTGGCTACAGGCGGAACCACGGAAGCTGCTGCCAAATTAGTTGAAAAACAAGGAGCGACTATTTCGCAATTCAGTTTTCTGATTGGGTTAAAAGACCTTCGTGGAGATGAGAAATTAAAGAAATTTGATGCGGAAATTTACCGCATTTTAGAATATTAAAATTTAAAACTAATAATACTCGCAAAGTATTTTGTAAATCATTCAGAAACAATTAAATTTGCAGTTCAATTTTTAAGAATTTATGGCAAAATTGGGAAATAAGGCTCCGAACGAGCAGGAAGGTAAAGAAACAGTGGAATTCTTTAAAGACCTTGACAGAGAAGCTTTAAACACAGAAAGATTCCTTGAAAAATATTCAAAACCATTGGGTATCGCTTTTGGCGTGCTTGTTTTAGGTGTGTTAGGGTTTTTCGGATACCAGCAGTTTGTGGTAGCTCCAAAAAATGCTGAGGCGGTAAAAACATATCTTTCTGCACAGAAAAATCTTACAGAAGGTAAAGATAAAGAAGCTTTAGGTGGAAAATCTGCGGCTAACCCTGGATTTTTGGGAACTTACAATGAGTATTCTTCTACTAAAGTGGGCAAACTGGCTGGTTACAATGCAGCTCTTTTAAAATTCAAAGAAGGAAAATATCAGGAAGCTTATGATCTGATGGATAAATTCTCTTCAGACAACAAAACTTTAGAAGCAATGAAATATGGTGTGATGGCAGATGCACAGTCTGGTTTGAACAAAAACACTGAAGCTTTAAGCCTTTTAGATAAAGCAGTTTCTGCATCAAATGACCCTTATACAACGTATTATTTTACAAGAAAAGCAGGTATTTTGGCTTTAGGTCTAAAGAAAAATGCAGAAGCTAAAAAATATTTTACTACTATCGACGAAAAATATCAGGATTACGACAACGGAATGTCTGATTCTTACATTGAAATGTCTAAATATTTAAACTAAAACATGGCAACAGTTAATCTTTCAGATTACAAGCCACTTCATATATCCAATGCCGAAGATTTTTCTATCGGCATTGTTTTTTCTGAGTGGAATGACTTTGTAACCTACAATCTTCGTGATGCAGCACTTGAAATTCTTGAGAAAGAAGGTGTAAAAAAAGAAAACATCAGACTTTTTTCGGTTCCCGGAGCTTTTGAACTGAATTATGCGAGCATGCAGCTTTGCAAAGAACGTAAATACGATGCAGTGATATCAATAGGATGCGTTATCCGTGGGGAAACTCCTCATTTCGATTTTGTGTGTGACGCCGTAGCTCAGGGAATTAAAGACTGTAATATCTTAACCGATACACCAACTATTTTCTGCGTTCTGACAGACGACACCAAAGAACAGTCGATTGCAAGAAGCGGCGGAGACCTTGGAAATAAAGGCGTTGAAGCGGCGGTAACAGCTTTAAGAATGATTGATTTTAAAAAGAATCTTTCGGACAAAAAAGGAAATATTGGTTTTGGAAATTAATTCCTAAATCTTTAAAAATAAAAAAGGAGCTTTTTACAGCTCCTTTTCTTTTATATACAGTTTATTCTGATCAATTAAATGGGGCACAAACCGACTTTGATTATTCGTAATTAAATTGACACTTTCTCTGATGCCGATTCCGGCAGCTTCCTGACCGATGACCCAACTTCCGATTACAGGATGATTTCCGTCGAAGTTTGGAAGGTCAAACAACTGCTGATAGATGAAACCGTTTTTGCCATAATCGCCTTCATTTTTCTCCAACAGAACACTGTTTTTGTGAATACTTACATTCGCTCCTTCTCTTGAATAGATTGGTTTTTTTACGAAACTCGTTAGAGTTCTCTGTTCAAAATAACACTCCAAAAGATAGGGGTGATTTGGATACATTTCCCAGAGAATCGGCAGGATTGCTTTTGAAGAAAGAAGTATTTTCCATGAAGGCTCGATCCATTGAGATCTGAAATTGTTTTTAACCAGTTTTTCGCCAAAACCGTCATCCAGAATCCATTCATAAGGATAAAGTTTGAAAATATATTCCATTACACTTCGGTCAGCCGCAATAAATTCTCCCGCATCTTCCGCCCAGCCAATATCCTGAATTGGAATAAATTCAGTTTCAAAACCAGCCTGTGTAGCACAATCCCGCAGGTATTCCACATTGGTAACGTCTTCAATATTCGTTAGCGAAGCAAAATAAATATAATGTGGATCCATGTATTTTTTAAGATAAATCCAGTAATCCACCAGTTTTTCATGGATAGAATTAAACTGATCTTTCCCCGGAAACATTTCCTGCAACCAATACCATTGGATCACCGAACCTTCGTAAAGAGATGTCGGCGTATCAGCATTAAATTCAAGAAGTTTTAAATTTTTCCCATCAAAACCTAAATCAAATCTGCCGTAAATCGAAGGATGATCTTCTTCCCAGCTCGTCACGATATATTTTCTGAAATATTCAGGAATATTAAATCTGTCCCAAAGGTTTTTATCAATCACATAATCTACAGCTTCCAGACACATCTGCCACAATTCTGCAGTTGCCCTTTCGATGGTGTTCACTTCATCCATGGAAAGTTCGTAGTAATGACTTTCGTCCCAGTACAAATCTTCCATAGAATGATAGCCAAAACCTAAATTTTCAAGCTTGTGTTCCCAGTTTTTCCTGAAGGGTGATGCAATTCTTTTCATTTTTAAATTCTAAGATGATGCCCTGAAACCGCTTCTGCCCATTCCGCCTCTTACAACATTTCCTTTGTATGTGCTTCTCCCTATATTCGATTTTGAACTGATGGCATCGCTGTAATATCCTGATCTTTGGTATGCCCCGTTACTGTAAGCTCCATACGGTCTGAAAGCATGATACAGCAAGAGCCCCGTCATAAAACCATGCGACCTCGAATAGGAAGCAGTGGAATCTGAACGCATATACACCTTTTTTTCATTTTGTCCCTGCACTTTTGCTGGCTCCTGAGAACATGCAGCGAGAATTCCGGTCACAAAAAGCAGTTTTATAGATTTTGATTTTTTCATTACTGTACCGTGATATAAAATTCGTAATCTTTCTTCACTTTGGTATTGTGCTCATTTCCATTGGCATCTTCCACCATCTGCAGAGAATCGCCCAACGCAGGAATTGTATCTCTTTTGATAATTTCTTTGAAAAGTTTATTGTCTTTCCAGATTTTGTGTTTGGTAATCAAAACATCTGCAGAATCAATGTGCTGCACAGAAAGTTCTGTTTCTACAGACGCTTTTTTGTCTACATTTTGTACCTCATCTTCTTTCTCTTCGGTTTCTTCACAAGCTACAGTAGCCATCAAACCAAAAATCAGAAGACAGAATTTAAATTTTCTCACTTTCGTTATATTTTTCTACAAAAATATTATTTAAAATTTTAAATTTACCTAAAAAATTAACAGATATGAAATGGACAAACGACAGAAGTGACAATGTAGACGACCGAAGAGGTCTGGGCGGTGGAGGAATGGCCGTGGGCGGAGGTCTTGGAACCATTATCATTGCAGCAATTGTTTTCTTTCTGGGAGGTGATCCTTCCGCAATTCTTTCTTCAGGAGGAAGCTCTCAACAGCAGACCGAACAGCGTCAGCTTTCAAAAGAAGAACTTCATATAAGAGAATTCATCGAAATGCTTACTGCAGAGAACGAACAAACCTGGCAGAAAATTTTTGCAGAAAATAATATGCAGTATAAACCTGCAAAAGTGGTTTTATTTGAAAAGAATACTTCATCAGGTTGTGGAACGGCACAGGCTGCCATGGGACCTTTTTATTGCCCTGCCGATCAATCGGTTTATATGGATATGAGCTTCTTCAACGAACTTCAGTCGCAGTTTGGAGCCAAGGTTACAGAATTTACCATTGCCTACGTTATGGCTCACGAAATGGGACACCACGTACAAAATCTTCTCGGAGTTTTAAATGAAACCCATAACGCCAGACAAAGCGGCAAATATTCTGAATCTGATCTCAATAAAATATCTGTAGCCACAGAACTTCAGGCCGATTTCTATGCCGGGCTTTGGGCAAGATATTCTAACGAAAGAGAAAGTTTCTTAGAACCCGGCGATCTTGAATCTGCCGTGGAAGCCGCAGAAGCTGTGGGCGATGACAATATCCAGAAAAGATCTCAGGGATATGTGAATCAGGAGAGCTTTACACATGGTTCATCAGCACAGCGTAAAGAATGGTTTATGAAAGGCTACAATTCCGGAGACATCAGACAGGGAAACACTTTCCAGCAAGTAAAATAAATTTAGAACTTTGATTAAATAATAACCTGTGGAATTTTATGTTCTACAGGTTTTTTTGTGCTGCAAAAGTTCCTTGATTTTTATGAGTACAGCCTATCTGGCACTCTAAATTTATTTTTACAGTTGTAAATATCTCCCACTTCCACTTTGTTCATGGCAAATATCATTTATTTTTTTCTAAATTTTCTTCAGATAAATTTTAATGATATGAACTTCTGAAAATTTACTGTTTTTATCGTCTTCAAAATTTAAAAACTATCTTTTAAAATGTTCCCATTTTTGAGGAAAACTGTAATTTTCTAAAAATAACCTATTGGAATTTATAAAAAAAATAACACGTCAAGTTCTGTCGTCACCCTCCTCTACTTTTGCTCCATAAATAACAAATTTATGGACAAAGTAACATTACAAAGAATTGAAAAGCTTCACCCATCAGTAAGGGAAGAAGTAAAAATGATTATTAAAGAATGCGATGACGCATTAACGGGAAGAGCGAAAGTAAGAATCACGCAAGGTTTACGAACTTTTGAGGAACAGGAAAAACTCTACGCCATCGGAAGAATTACATCAGGAAATAAAGTCACCAACGCCAAAGCCGGACAAAGTATTCACAATTACGGATTAGCCGTTGACATCTGTATGATCATCGACGGAAAAACAGCAAGCTGGGATACCGTGAAAGACTGGGACAATGATAAAATTGCCGATTGGTATGAGTGTGTAAAAATATTCGCTAAATACGGCTGGGACTGGGGCGGAAACTGGAAAACATTTAAAGATCTTCCTCATTTTGAAAAGAAGAATTTACAAACAAAAAACAGTTTGATAAAAACGAGTTGGAGAATACTAGCGAAGTTGCATAGAGATAAAGAAGGGTATGTAATTTCTTAATCATCATTAGCATCTTACATATTTTTAAACACGTCAAGTTCTGTCGCCTACCCCATCTACCTTTGCTTTACCAAAGAAAAAAGCAATGAAAAAGATCGCAATATTAAGTTTAGACGGCGGGGGAATCCGAGGAATCATTACCTGTATTATTTTGCGCTATATAGAAGAGCAGTTACAGCTACACGATAAACCGGATGCAAAGCTTGGAGATTATTTTGACCTCATTGCCGGAAGCAGCACAGGAGCTTTAATAGCTTCAATTATATTATGTCCTGATGAACACCGGAAAGCAAAATATTCCATTCAGAAAGGTTTGGAATTGTATGCTGAAAAAGGAGGAGATATTTTTCAGGTTTCGTTTTGGGAAAGACTTGTAAATCCTTTCGGACTTTTAAATGAAAAAATATCTGAAGAATCTCTCAAGAAAAATCTGAACGACTTCTTTGGAAATCTGGAACTGAAAGAATTTATAAAACCCTGTCTCATTACGAGCTACGACATTGAAAACAGACGAGCAAAATTATTCAATTCTTATAACGCCAACAGCAAAGCGGACAATTTTTATGTCAAAGATATTTGCAGGGCCACTTCGGCAGCTCCTACTTATTTCAGTCCGGCTCAGATCAAATCGATGTACGGACAGATTTTCAGTCTGATTGACGGAGGAATGTTTGCCAATAATCCTGCTTTGTGCGCGTATGCTGAAGCGAGAAAAATTCCATTTGCTGAAGTTCTGAAAAATCATCAGAAGGCCAACTACCCTACAGTGAATGATATGATTATTGTTTCCGTAGGAACCGGAGTTGAAGCAAAACCTTATTCATACCGAAAAATGCAGAAATCCGGGAAAATCGGTTGGATTAATCCTATTATTGACATTCTGCTTTCTGCCAATGCTGAAACAGTAGATTATCAGCTTGCACAGATGTTCGAGACTCTGGGTCAGAGAAATCAGAAGAATTACTTCAGAATCAATCCTTCACTGAAAAATGCATCATCAGCAATGGATAATGTAAGAAGATCTAATATTGAAAATCTGATACAGGCAGGTATGAGCTATATTAATGATAATCGGGAAAACTTAAATCAGATTGTGCAGAAATTGATCAGAAATAAAATATAATCAAAAAAGCTTATAAACATAAATTATAAGCAAATTAGATTATATTTTAAACTCTCTGATAATTATTTATAATACGTCACGTTCTGTCGCTTTACGGGAATATCTTTAACAGAGAAAATAAAGCACAAATTAAATATTTAAACCTTAGAAAAGATGAAAAAATAAATTTAAAAAATAAAACACGCCAAGTTCTGTCGCCTTTCAGCTATACCTTTGAAGTATAAACAAAGTACAAAAAAGATTTCCAAAAACCTTTCTGATCGCCTTTGAATTCACCATTCACAAAATGCTGAACAGCCAGAATTATGTCAAAAAATTAAATAAAAGATCATGCAAATTAAAAATTAAGGTGGACATCCGAAGCCGGAAACCACCCTAAAAAATAAGGCTAAAATATGAATAAACTCTAATAAAAAGAGACTTCAAAATTTTAATCTTAAAAACCTTCAACAAAAATATGAATTAATGAAGACAGAAGAAAATAATAATAGCAATTTTAGCAGCGGAGGCTCTTCCTTTTGGGAGAAGATGGTTTCGTTCTGGCATAATAACAGAGATTTCGGGCAAACGGAACCTTTGTGGAAAAAGAAAGCCGATCTGGTAAACGGAACAGTACCTGCCACACAGCTTCCCAGCTACGTAGATGATGTTATCGAAAGCGATACATTACAAAACCTGCCTGCATTCGGTGAAAAAGGCAAAATATACATTGTAACATCCGACAGTACACAGTACAGATGGAGCGGATCGGCTTATATTCAGATTAACTCAACAGAGTTTCAAATGACTACCAATACCAATCAATCGGTCAATGGAAGAAAAACATTTTACACAATTGGTGGAAATGACTCCAATAACAATAAACTGAAGATTTATGCAGAAGATGGTTCTTTACCTGGAGTAACTTTTTCCAAGCACGGTAATTCAGAGGGACAATTGAGATTCGAAAGTGAAAATTTTCATTTTATTAACCAAGCTGGTTCAAACTATATTCCCATAAATGCATCAGGATTCAAAAAAGCATCTTCAAATAATGATCACATTTTACTAGGCGGCGGAGGTCATAAATCTGTGAAAGATTTTGCTAAAAATTATGAAAGACTAGGTAACACTGATTATAATTCTTACGCGTTTATGCCATTAGCCAAAAGTCAATACAATATACCTTTTGAAGAAGACACTTCAACAGTTTCCGGAGACTTCATTCTTTCAAGATATGCAGGAACCATTGATTTGGAAAGTATAGGCGTAGGCAATGCTTTCGAAGTTTTTGAATTAAATTTTAAAAATGGTTTATGGAATGGTGACCAAAATATGAATCAGTATCATGCTTCTATTTTATATAAAAATGGTAATAATCCTACAGGTGTAAAATTAGCGAGAGCAACAGTAAATGGTATAAATTACATAGGTTTAAAATTTACTCCAGATATAGACAAAAATGTATTTTTCAAAGGCTATGCCTCTAAAATAGATATGATGAAAGTTTATGTTTATTTCAATGTTGACGCGGGAACAATTAATTCAGAAATAGAAAATTCTATTGTTGAAATACCATTTAACTCATCTAATAACTCTTTATATTGGAATAATGAAAGATTAGCGTTGACGAGTGAAATTCCTGATGTTTCTGATGTTATTTTATCAAATACACCTCAACAAATTAATGCTAATAAAAATTTCGCACAAACTGCTGATGTTAGATTTTATGGTAACGAAAGCAATGAAGTTAGAGTTTGGAGAGACTCCACAAGTGCGGGTGTTGATGGTGTGGTATCAGGACATATTTTAAACTGGTATGGCACAAGATGGAAAGTAGGAAATGCGAGAGCTGGTGATAGTAGTAGCGCTGGGTATGGTTTTTATTTTTCTGATGATGATGGAAATACCTATAACAAAAAAGCTTTTATATATCGTGACGGAAATATTTATGGTACAGGCTTCATAGGCAGTCAATTAAGAACTTTACAAGGTTGGAACTTAGCTCAACTTACTGATGCAACCTATTTAGCAAATTCTGGACATAGTACTTATATTCAAAGTTCTGCCGGCTTGTTTCATAGTAGAGCTGGGGTAGGTTCTTATGTTATTTGGGACGGTTATAATTTGCCACAATCTAAAATTGATGAAATTTCAACAAAAGTAACTGCTTATAAGCAATTACCTCATCTACCAAATACATCGGTTGAAAATAAGTGGGTTTTTTATAAAGTTCAAGGAGGTACAGGTGTAGGAACTCCAAGAACTTACAAGAGATTTGATGAAAATAATATTATTTTTCAAGGAGTTGTTAATGAAGGAGTAAACTTAGTAACAGGCGATAACGGAAATAATTATACAGGTTTGTTAAGAACTGTCTTATACTCAGCAACAAACAAAACTATATCATTCAGTTTTACTCATGATGATGGATGTACAATTTACATCAATGGAGAGCAGGTTTATTCTAATGGAGGTTATAATTCGGGAGCAACTGCTACTTTTGACATTGATGCTGGTTATTCAACGATTGACTTCATTTGGGATGAAGGAGGCGGAGGTGACGGCGTAATGGATATTAACCCAACCATAGGTTCACAAGTAGATAATATTTATTTACCTCAAATTGTTGATTTGGTAAATAATAAAGTTCACGCTATTAATGGTGAAGAAGGTGACGGTACGTACTTTAATAATTTTGGAGGAAAAACACAAATAGGTTCAATTAAGGATGACGATAACGTATGGTGGAACGCAATAAATATTCAGCACAGAAATGGTTTAGGTGATGGTAATTTATGGGGTGGCCAATTAAGAATGGGAATGAATGGTAATTTAGAAAAATTACAATTCAGGCAAGAATATAATGGTAGTTATACCGAATGGAAAACAGTATGGAATTCAGAAAACTTGAATCCTGCGGATTACCAGCCTGCAGGTGACTACATCTCATTTAGTACCGATATCGGGACATTTTCAGATAGAATGTTTCAAACTTATTTTAGTTCTTACACGCCAGATGGTTTATTTTCGGCACCTGCAACGCCTTTAAAAACATGGACTCCAGGCGGTAAGAATATCCTTTTGGGATATAAAGACTATGGTAGTGGCCAATATTATCCAAGAATAGGTTTTAAATCTGAAACAAACTGGAGTTTAGGCCCGATTGCGGATTATTTTACCATTGGTATTAATAACGATGGCAATGAAATCTTTAAGATAACCAACTCATCGGCCTTTATCAATAATTCAGAAATCTGGCATGCAGGAAATTTCAATCCGGAAAGTTTATCAGATGCATTAAAATCAATTGATTTTATATTTGATGGAAGCCCAATAGATCTACATGACTTTACTACAGGAAAATATCAGTTTAATATCTTGGTAAACGCATCTGCGGATATTGATCTCAGCAATTTCAAAAGAGAAGACTCCATTATCGTTAGAAATCCTCATTCTTTTTCATTAGGTATTCAGATCAATAATTCGGGAAATTACATCGGGCTTAAAGAAAACTCTACTACTATGTTCTATATGAGCAATGATGGAAGAATTGTTATGACCATGATGGGGCATACTGAAATTGTAAACTAAATAATTAAAAAAAATAAAACACGTCAAGTTCTGTCGCTTTTCAGTCCTACTTTTGAAGTATAAATAAAGCCGGAAAGGAATCCCCAAAAACTTACTAAAATATTAAAAATTCATCATTCAAAGAATGCTGAACAGCCAGAACTATGTCAAAAAATAAATTTATGCTTAATAAAAATTCTGGTGGATATCGATAGTCTGACACCACTAAAAAAAATAAGACTTAACTGGAAAACCATTCTACTAAAAAGAACTTTCCAAAAATCTTAATCTTAAAAACAAAAACAATTTTAAAATGTCAACAAATTTAAACAACAACAATTCTTCACAGACTCTTTTTAGGTTTGCAGCAATGAGAAACCCTGAATTATCAGATCCTAAAAACAAAAACAGAAGATTTGTCTTCAGAAGCCCACAAGTGAAAAGCACAAGTAAGATTGATCCATTGGTAAATTCTACTACAAGCTTACAATCTTTATTCAAAAACCCTTCAGCAATTAATGGTTTTACTGTACATTCTGAAGATTCATTAAAAACTCTTTATCCTGATTTTTATGATTTCGCAATCTGGGTTGCGAGAAATAAATCAACCGCTACTAAAGAAGAGTTTGATAAACAAATTGAACTGTGCAAAACCCATGGCTCTTTAGCCGTTACTGAAGTTCTTTGGGATAACCTTACTTATCAAGTAGTAACTCAAAAAGATTTTTACGCAAAAGAACTGATCATGCAGTATCTTCATTTAGCTCACATTCTTGAAAATTATGATACTTCAGAAGAATCATATCAGGATATGATTAAAGCTAGAGTAGTTTTACCGAAAGAACTATTTAAAGTTTCACAATCAAATGCTCTTCAAACTGGTATCTCAACAACCCAGAAAACGGTCTATAATGACCAAGCAATGAAGTTTGCAGAAGCTACGATTAGTCTGAAAGAAAATCAGGATCTTGTAAATTCTTTGTCTAAATTAGAAAAGACGTACAAGAAACAATACGACGAGGCGTACAAATCGGCTTACACTGCATATGAAAGAGAAACAAAACCAGCTATTCAATCTATTCGAAGAGAAGCTGCTGAAGCAGACCGAAAAAAACAGATTTTAGAAAACAGAATCAATTATCTTACTCAATTAAGTGTTGCAGATCCTGAAAAATTCTATGCAAATGCAGAGTTAGATATGGAGTTACACCGTATCAAAGATGAGATTATGCACATCACTGTTGCAGAGACAGAAATTCCTGATTTTGAATTTAGTTTTAATACTTCGGAAATTGATGCTGCAAAATTAGGCAGAACAATGAGTATCCAGGATCAAAATGCTTTGAACAAATTATTTGGAACCTCTTCAGTTACAGAAGCTTTAGCCGGAATCACCACTTTTGACGAGCTGAATCAAACTATTGCTACAAATAATCAGGTTCTACAGCAGGCTGTACTTACGAATACAGTTGTCAATCAACAAGTATCCGCAATTGTAGGAGGAGTAGTTATTCCTGTAAACAGCCTAAATGTTAACAATCAGGTTATTCCATTTTTTGCAAGAACTTGGCGTGCAGGTATGAGCTTTAACACTTCTATGATTGTTACTAGCGATATTAATCAGCCTAAACATATTATTAGTGGAAACTATAAAATTACAGATCCTAATCAGCAAGTAGTTGCAAACGCTACTTTAGCTTATACTTATGGTGCGCCGAATGTAACAACATTATTTAGTGGTACAGAAAATCTTTCAAGTACAACATTAGATAAATATGAAATACTATCCTTAGAAGGCGAGGTTACATTAAACGATGGATTGGTTTATATCATGAAAGCAATACTAAATGTAACATCAAACAATACATATAAATTTGAAGGACCAGGAACATTTACACGCAAAGATCGAGGAAACGAAGAGCCAGAAAATCCAACTAATCCCGGAAATCCTCAAACGCCAGCGAATCCTGGAACGCCAGTTGAAACTGGAGCTTTTATCCCTTCAGGCTTTGGAATGAAAAACATTGGTGTAGCAGATTATCTTAAAGTAGAGCAAAGCACTTATTGCTATGTGGAAGGAGACGTTGCTCACATCGAAAACATTATGGCGCGTGAATACAAAGAACGCTCCACAAGAAGATTAAAAAGAAGTGAATCTCAAACTACAAAGTCTACAGAATCTGAAAAAGAAAAACTGACAGATACTACAACTACAGAAAGACATGAAATGCAGAGTGAGATTTCCAAAATTATGCAGGAATCTAGGGACTTTGCGGCATCTACAGGATTTAACGCAAACTACAAGGTTCCAAATGGAGGTCTCAGTTTTAATGTAGCAGCAAGTTATGCCACTCATAACTCCAAAGAAGAAAGCAACAGACAGGCTGTAACTGAAGCAAAAGATATTACAGCAAGAGCTTTAGACAGAATTGTTACAAAAGTAAAAGAAGAACGTATTGACAAAGTTTTAGAGGAATACGAAGAAAACAACAAACACGGTTTCGACAATACCAAAGGTAATAGTCATGTTGTGGGAGTGTACAGATGGGTAGATAAAGTAGTAAAAAACCAAATCTACAATTACGGTAAACGTATGATGTTTGAGTTTATGATTCCTGAGCCAGCAAAATTACATTCTTTAGGGGTAAAAATGATTGATGCTTCTACACAGATAGTAAAGCCAATTGATCCTAGAGAATCGTCTACGATGCAAACTAAAGATTATACAGCATTATTTGATGAAGCTAAGTTAAAATTTTGGCTCAGTAAGTATAATGTCGAAATTGATCAAAAGCCAGAAAATGAAATTAGAGTCACCAAAGCAATGAGTGTTTCCAGAGGAGAAACTAATGGCGAAATGGCTGCAAAATCAGATTCTATAGATATTCCTGAAGGTTATGTAGCTAGTGGTGGTTGGCTAAATGCAACCCACTTTTTCCAGCCATCTAAATATGAATGGACTCATATTGTAGTAACGGTTGGAGATGTTAGTAAAGGAATAGGATTACCACAATCCCATTTAATGATAAACGAATCATTTACTTTTCAGAAAAAATACACACAGAAAGTAGGCTTTGCATTTGAAAGTGCCGATACAGCAGGGGTTACAATAAGTGTATCTTTAGACTGTTTTCTTTCTAATGAAGTCAAAAATGCGTGGTTCCAAAAAGCTTTCAACAAAATTATCGAAGCTTATGAAATTGAATTAGAAAAATATAACCAAGCTTTAGCAGAAGCAAAAGCTTTAGGTGTACAAATTAAAGGTTCAAATCCAGGCTTCTACAGAAAAATTGAAAATACCATTTTAAGAAAAAACTGTATTTCTTATATGATTGATCAGAATACGAATGCCGCACTTACTTTTGGTAAAGGAAAATATCACAACAATGGTTATACTTCTGGAGATGAAACGTTCTTAAATACCGATATTAAAGTTGATTCTTCTTTAGATCAATACGCTGCTTTCGTTAAATTTATGGAACAGGCTTTCGAATGGGATATTATGAGCTACAATTTCTATCCTTTTTATTGGGGAGAAAGAAAAAGATGGTCAGAACTTTATCAGTTTGATGATAATGATCCTACATTCAGAGCCTTTATACAGTCTGGTATGGCTAGAGTGATTGTTACAGTAAGACCTGGCTTCGAAGAAGCAGTAAGACACTTCTTGTCAACCGGACAAATCTGGAATGGCGGTGAAGTTCCTGTAATCGATGATCCATTATTCTTATCTATTGTAGACGAAATGCGTTCTGCTGTAGGCGAAAAACAAGGTGAGCCTTGGAGAGAGAAAATTCCAACCTCATTGACAATTCTTCAGGCAGATTCTATCGGTTTAAAAGTAGAAAAAGCTTTGCCTTGCAACTGTGAACCGGGAGTGAAATTTGACGATCAGCTGGGAGAAATGTGCGGAAGCAATTTTGCGCTCAACAACAACCAGATTGGTCAGTCATCTGACAAATGGGTGCAGATTAGTTTTAATGAAATGGATAATGTGTCTTTTGCTACAGTAAAAGATCTTAGGGATAACCTTACTTTCCCCAGAACATATCAGTGTTTAGGAAATACCATTGAGGTAGATTATTCATCATCATGGGCAGAAGGAGATTCTTCAGTGAAATTTTATAAAGCTCTTGCTGAAGAAATTTCTCAGATTGAAGGTGTTGAAGCTTATCCTACAGGCGAAAACGGAATTACTTTCAAAGTAAATGCAAGACTTATCCCAAGTTTTGATTTCTCTGAAATAGGAGCAGATCCTGTACAGCAAAAACTGGCATTCTCTACAGATGCAGATACTTATGTAAAAGTAACTTCTCCTCATCTTGATTTTGGACTTTCAAGAGTCTTAGATAAAAACGGACAGGCACTTTCTTACGACGAGTATAAAAATCAGGCTCCATTAAGCAAATTTTTAGTCTAACACTAACTTTTTTTAAGTTAAAACCTGAGGTTATCGGGCAGCATGTGAAAGTGCTGCCCTGTAATCTTATGCTAAAAAAATAAAATATTAATGACTAAAAAACAAATAAAATGGAAAATTTTAACGACGAGTTCGGAGATTTATTCGGATATAAAATTCTTTCTTTTGAGGAAATAAGTAATGGCTTTGAAGGGAATAAAAATCCTTTGCAGGGAAAAATAAGGCGGTCTTTTGAAGAAATTTCGTATGATAAAAAATTTGTTGAAAAAGGAATTGGTTACAAGTGTACAGATACTCAAGGCGATTTTTATTCTGCCAATATGGAAGTGATTAAGCTTGTAAATGATTTGACAGATAGTACAAATGAAAAGTTCTTTTTCTACTATCAAAATTATACTTTAAATAACCCGAAAACTGAAGGAGGAATTAGTCCAACAGTAATTTCTTCAACATCAACCACATTTGTTCCAGAAAAGTATTTTTATTATACCAAAGGGAACGAGGAAAAGTCTGCTTTATTAACTGTGGAACTTAACAAAAGAGCCTGTTTTGTCAGCTTAAAAGACTATGGAAGGATATTTCATCTCAATCCTGAAGAAAAAGAAATGTATTTCCAACTCAGCTTTGTTTACACCGATTATTTGGATAAAAGAGATTTCAATGACACGACAGGCAAATATGAACTGGAAAAAGAGTATAATGCGGTTATTATCAGTACATCTGATGCTGATGGATACGTGGCTTTATCTCAAAAAATAAATCTTAGAAGCAATTCAAAAAATGAGATCATTACGCTTTTCACAGATAAAGTAAAAAAAACCTTGGATCCTGCAGCACTGAATTTCTTGTACAAAAACATGCCGGATTTTGTAATAGAAAGCTTACTTGCTAAACTGGATGGAAAGTTTGATAATGAAATGATTATTATCAAAGATAAAAAAACAGGAGAATCCAGAACGGTAAGTGCCTCTCAAATGCTTGTTTGGGAACATTTGGAAAAGCTGGTAAAGTATGATGATAAAGGTGCTTTTAGCTGGGCAAAAGACTCCAGTGGTGCATTAATTAATTTGTTGAAGGTCTTCAAAAACAGTCGGTTTCTTTTCGAGAGTTTTAAAAGTAACCAAACAATGGTAAAGCGAATCTTCAACAACATGAACAAAACCTCGGTAGTAGACGGCAAAGAATGGGGCAACAAAACCCTGTTTGCCAATTTTATTACAGCTCTCTGTATAGATAATTCTTTTGAAGGTTTAAGAATTCTTGATCAGGAATTTACCATAGGAGAAGATTATGCAGTCTCTTCGGGAAGTATGTTTCAGGATGAGAAAGACAATGAGTTTTTCTTACAGCAAATGAAAAAGAAAGCAGAAAAGAAAACAGTGTATACTCCGGGTATGATGCCAGGTATTCCGGGAAAGTCCGAGGAAATAACATCTTATTCTCTTGAGGAATCTGAAGAAGGAAATCTGTATCATCCTATGGATATTGTACACATTAAGTATCCCGATCTTAAAGAACCTCCTTTCCCATTTACATCTGCGATAGGCATTAAAGCCTTTGCCGAGGAGAGAGATCAGCAGCTGAGAGAAGATGCTGTAAGGATAGGTTTTGATGTATTGGCTATTGTTTTGGGAGTTGTATTTTTCCCGGCTGGAGGAGCGGTAGGAATAGCTGCAGAATCCATAGGTATCGGTCTTGCTTTAGCAGATATTGGCATTACTGCCAACAGAGAAGATATTGAACGAAATCCCGGCGGTAAAGAATTTTTAGATGCTTGGAACAACGTCTATTTAGTCGGAGGATTGGGTTTTGCATCTGTAGCAATTGTTGAACAGGTTTTTGCAAAAAGTGTATTCTGCTATCTGAAAGCACTGGAAAGCAAAAGTCTCCTTTTAGAGGCTTACGAGCAAAGTCTGGGTAAAATTTTGCTGCGAAGAGAAATTCTTACTTTTGCAGGGAACACACTGAAACCCAATACCGAAATAACCGTAAAGATTTTAGCTTACAACAGTGATAAAATCCCTAAAGCTACGGCTTTTGCCTTTGGTAGATTAGAAAGAAATCTGTTACCATTATATAAAGCTGGAGCAGTTGTTGTGGAAATAGGTGAGAAAGAATATGCATTGGTATATAAAGGTGAAAGGATTTTACAAGATTTTTATAATGAAAAATGGACAAGGAGTTTTTATAAGGAGCTGAAGAAGACGTTTAAATACCCCGAAAAATTGAAGGTGTTGTTGGAAGAAACCCTTATTAATAGAAAAACTTTATCTTTAGTAGACGAAACTCTTTTGGGGAAAACCCCAGAAAAAGGCATTAAAATGGTTTTTGATTTAAAAGATGGTTTTGAGAAAACAATTGGACAACTAATTAGAAACCAAGAAAAAGCTGATAAGCTGGTTTACAGCATAAGCATAAACGGCAGAACAGAAAAACTAAATTGTTTTACCCGTTTATTGGATGCAAATACTGCAAAAGCAAACCGTTTGCCTGTTTTTGGAGAAGAAAAAATGTTAATGGGTGATTTTAATATTCCAAAAACCATTACTGATAAATATTCAGGTTTAGGAGATTTGATGCTTTCCGATGCCGTGGCTTTCTATAAAACCAATAAAAAATTTGGTCAGATAGATGGTGTTATCGGTTGGTGGAAGAAGGCAAATATGTATGAAGACTACGGAGGACAATCTATTAATTTAACCAAGTTTTGGGAAGCGAGAAAAGCGGGCGAAAGTATAGAAGATGCCGCTTTATCTACTTTTACAGGTTCTAAAATGAAAAAATTAGGCTTTGGAAAGGTAAGGTATGATATAGGTAATGTTAAAGAAGATCAGGTAATTGTTAATTTTTTAAAAGATAAATAAAATGAAAATCACATTTAGCAATGCAATAAAATACAATCAGGATCATTTTGATTTTATTGCCAACAAAAATAATAAATACATTTATGGTTCGGAGTTTACATATTCGGATGAGGATTATTTGCAAGTAATTCGTAAATCTATACCGCAATATATTAAGGAAGAAGATTTTAAGGATGTTCCTTTAAGTGGAGAAGAAATTGTAGCATTTAATAAAGCAGTAGAGGAGCAAATAGAATATTGGCTGTCTTTAAGAGTTCATATTTCTATAAAGGAAGGCACAGATACTGTGGTTTACAAAGGAGAAACAATAGAATTGGATATTCGCCCAATAGATATTAATGATAATGACAAAGCAATACGAGATTTGTTAGAACTTCATGAAATCATAAAAGAGTGTTTGGCAAATGAAAAGCCTTTATATTTAAGTATTTTTAAAGAAGATTAAATTGTAACCCCCCCCCGCTGCCGCACGAATTGGTGAATTTGATCAGATTTTTCATAATAAACGAATTTTTATAGAAGATAAATCCTCGCTGCCGCACGAATCCTTTCGTGTGGCTTTTTCTTAAAAAAAACCAATTTCTAAAATTGTGTTATTTTTTATCTTTATAAAAACATAAAATGATGAGTAGAAATTACAAATTCCATAATCCCGAAGGTTTATATTTCATAAGCTTTGCTGTCGTAGGCTGGCTGGATGTATTTATTCGAAATGAATACAAAGACCTATTTCTGGAAAGTGTAAGATTCTGCCAAAAGAACAAAGGCTTAGAAATTCATGCGTGGTGTATCATGTCTAGCCATGTGCATTTAGTTTTCAGAAGTATAAATGGGCAGAAACCAGAACTTCTGATTGGCGATTTAAAAAGATTTACAAGCAGAGCAATTGTACAAGCCATCAAAGAAAATCCTAAAGAAAACAGAAAAGAATTCTTACTAGATTTCTTTCTTAAAGAAGGTTCAAAAACTTCAAATGTAAGCCAATATCAATTTTGGAGACATGAAAATAAGCCCCCCCTACCGCACGAATCCCTTCGTGTGGTAGCAGGGGATATCTTTGAATACCTAAATGATTTAATAAAAAATAAATAATATGAAACCTAAAATAGAAATAGTGGCTAAGACACTTCTTCGCCAAGAAAAAGAAATATTGAAAAATGCAATTAATAATATGGACGGGTGGGATGTGGATTCTTGTCGTTTAAATTTGGTGAAATGGCTATATGAAGTATATAATGACAAAAGAGCTATCAATACCGAATATTTTAAAGACCATTTTCTTTTGAACAATCATAAAAAAACTATCTATCCTATTTTTTTTAAATTCTGTCCTGAAGTTTCAGATGTTTTTAAGCTTATGGGGGATAAAATAGTTTTCAACCCTTTGTTATCTCAAGAAGAAATAAATGAACTTATGAAATATGTAGGAACTAGATACAAGCCTATGATATTATTTAAAGGTCCACGAAGGGATTAGAATTAAAATGAATATTAAAAAACTTAATATCCACTGCCGCACGAATCCCTTCGTGTGGCTTTTTTTTAAACCAACTTCTAAAATTGTATTATTTTTTATCTTTATAAAAAACATAAAGATGAGTAGAAATTACACGTTTCATAATCCTGAAAGGTTATATTTTATAAGTTTTGCTGTCTGAGCCCGGCAGCAGAAACGAATACAAAGGCACTTTTTTGAAAGCTTAATAATATTCAAAAATTTATCCACAAAAAATAAAACACGACACCTTTTGTCGCATTAAGCCAATATATTTGTGGTAGTAAATTTTAGTAATAAGATTGCAGACCAAAAAACAAATATCAGATGAAAAAAGATTTTTACCTGGCAAGATATGCTTTGATAATAAAGAAATTAGAAACCGCTCCGGCAGACTATTCCCAGCTTGAAGATTATCTGCTGACCTCTTTCGAGTTTCAGGATGCAGGCGTACAAAGCTATTCCATCCGTACTCTACAGAGAGATATCCGTGAGATTTCAAGACTTTTTAATCTAACCATTCACAACAAAAAGAAAGGCGACAAAAGATATTACATCGATGGCCGCCCTGATATGGAAGTTGATGAATACAACCAGAAATTATTAGAAACTTTTCAGGTAAACAATGCCATTAACCAACGACCGGATTTTGCAGGAACCGTCTTTTTTGAAAGCAGAAAACCATCGGGTGTAGATCATTTTTATGATCTCTTCTTTGCTATCCGCAACAAACGAATTGTTGAGTTTGAACATTACAATTACAAGAATAAAGTAATGACTTCAAGAAAGGTTCATCCATTGGCTTTAAAACAATCTAAAGACAGATGGTATCTCATTGCGGTAGACACCAATGATAAATCGCTGAAATCTTTCGGCTTAGACAGAATAAACTATCTTGGTGTTTCAGATAAAACCTTTAAAGAAAAGTATAAATTTGACCTGAGAGAGCATTTTCGCAATGCTTTCGGTGTGATGAATCTCTCAGAACAAAATCCGGAAAAAATAATACTGAGATGCAGCCGTCATCAGGGAGAATATATCAGAAGTTTTCCGCTTCATCATTCTCAGAAAGAGATCAGAGAAACGCCGGAAAAAATCGATTTTGAGTTTTTCCTGCATCCCACTTACGATTTTATGCAGGAAATACTTTCTTACGGCAAAGAAGCGACGGTCATTGAGCCAAAATCTTTTGCTAATCAAATTTTACAGCAGCTGCAGGAAACTATAAATGGATATTTAAAATGAAAATGAGCTGCTCCTACATATAAAATTCAATTTATTTTAATTAACATATATATTTAATTTTGTCGATTTTATTTAAAGTTTCATCAAGGCTCGTAAACACTACATTTTCACACAACAATAATCGCAAAAACCTGATTTACAGCACCTAATTTAAAATTTTAAACCCTTGCACTTAATAGGTTTTAAACTTTAAAAAGTATAATTTTGTTTCCACAAATAAGTTTTTTAAGCATATGTACGCTTTAGTAGATTGCAATAATTTCTTTGTTTCCTGTGAGAGAACGCTCGATCCGAAACTTGAAAATCAGCCCGTTGTTGTTTTGTCCAACAACGATGGATGCGTTGTGTCTCGGAGTAAAGAAGCAAAAGATTTGGGAATTCCGATGGGAGCTCCCGCATTCAAATATAAAGAGCTTTTTAAAAATCATGATGTAAAATGTTTTTCTGCAAAATTTGAACTATATAACTTTAAAAGTCAACAGGTTATTGCAATTGCAAGTTCTTACGTTTTAGAATTTGAAACCTACAGTATCGATGAATTATTTTTAAATCTCACAGGCTTTAAATATATCAATATACAGGATTATTGTCTTGAGATTCGAAAGAGAATCAAAGATGAAGCGAAAATCCCCGTTAGCATAGGTATAGCTCCTTCAAAAACATTATGCAAAGTTGCCAATAGAATTGTAAAAGAGTTTCCGGAACAATTCAGTGGTGGAGTATATATTTTAGATACTCCCGAAAAGATTGAAAAAGCCCTAAAATGGCTCAACATCGGCGATGTCTGGGGAATAGGTCGCAGATTAAGCGCAAAAATGATGGACCATGGCGTGCATAAAGCCTGGGATTTGCTTCAAAAACCTGAAATGTGGGTTCGTAAAATCATGGGAATTCATGGCGTAAGGATGATTAATGAACTGAAAGGAATCCGCCATCTCGAATTAGATTCGCCTTCACCAAAAAAATCTATTGCGGTAACGAGAAGCTTCATGCAGATGTTAACAAAAAAAGATGAAGTTCGGGAACGGGTAGAAACCTTCGGGATGTATTGCTCTGAAAGGCTAAGAAAGCAAAATACCTGCTGTAAAATGATAACGGTTTTTGTGCAGACTAACCGTTTCAGAAAAGATTTGCCGGAATATAGGAACGCCAAAACACTGATTCTTCCCAACCCTACCAATTCGTCAATCCTTATTGGCAGAGCAGTGAATGATCTGTTTGAATCTATTTTCGAGGAAGGATTTCACTACAAAAAAGCGGGAGTAATCGTCAATGATTTTGTTCCTGAAGATCAAAGATTGATTAATCTGTTTGAAGAAGATACTCAAAATCAGCATTTACCTGTGATGAGAGCGATGGATGCGATGAATAAAAAGTATGGTAAAGATAAAGTACGTCTCGGAAGCATGAGTGGACAAAACACCTGGGGAAGAGCAAAATTATCTCCGGAATATGAAGCTCTTTTAAAAAACAACACACTTCCTGAAGCAAATTTCAGGTTTCATTAAAATACTCTTGCTTTACTTCATCAGTCTTAAAAGAGACTCAGCTTTTGGTTTAAACCAGATAAAAGATGGGTAAGCATGACCTTCTGATGAGATCGGTTTGCCGAGAAATAAATTTTAAAAAAAAAAAATTACTTTGCTCTTAGAAAAAAAGCAAGTTTATATAAATCAAGATTTTTGATGCTTGGTTTCTTTGAAAAAAGATTTGATTCTATTTTCTTTTCGAATATTGAAAAAACGAAAAGAAATACCGATTTCATGCAGAATTTCTCAAGAATTGCCGCTGTTTTATACAATCTCATACTCTTTAAATATTTTAGATTGTTCTTATCTTTTGCAAGGATTGACAGCGATTTTGCCGCAAGTTTCAATTTATTCAAAAACACCGAATTTGGTGTATCATCGTAATGAAAAACCGGATTTTGAAAAGCTAAAAATTCTACAGCGTTTTCTTCAAGAAGTTTTGAAAAAATATAATCCTCATACCCGTACTGTTCAAGATTTTCATTGAATTTAAATTTACGGAATACATCTTTCTTAATAACAAAATTAACCGTTTTGAATACTGAAAAATCAGTGGATTTGTCTCCGAAGAAAATTTCTCTCTCCGCAGAATATTGGTTTCTTAAGGTTTGTGCAAATTGTTCTACAACGCAAAAACTTCCATACATCAGAGCTAACTCTGGATTTTGCTGTATCGTTTCTAAATATTTTCCAAGAAAATGATCAGACATCATTTTTACGTCACAGTCTAAAAAAAGAAGATATTCTCCCTGAGCATAATTCAAAAAAAGATTTCTGATTTTTGACCGTCCCACATTTTCACCAAGCGGAACAAACACATCCGTAATATTTTGAATTGCAGAATTTAAACTAAAAAACTGTTTATTAGAAAAATCATCAATTAAAATGATTTCGGCAGAGAGATTTTGCCTTTCGATTTCCTTTTTCAGTCCGTAAACCAATTCACGAACATCAAAATTATAAACAGGAATACAGACCGAAAGCTTTACCATTATTCTTAAATCTTTTCAACAATCTGCATTACTTTGAGCTCTTCAAGGCAGGCCCAGTCACCACGGTAGCATTCTTTGTCTCCAAAAACGGAGCACGGGCGACAGGTAAGATCTGAAACCTGCACTACATCGTTTTCACTTTGCCCGAAGCCCAAAAATCCCGCTAAAGGATGTGTAGAACCCCACACCGAGATGCATCGCGTTCCCACCACACTCGCCAAATGCATGTTGGCAGAATCCATAGAAATCATCAATTCTAGCTCGGATATTTTTTTTAACTCTTCGGAAAGACTCAGTTTACCGGCAAGACTTTCTGTATTTGGAATTTGCTCTTCCCATGATTTTAAGGTTTCAGTTTCCTTAGAGCCACCTCCAAAAAAGTAAATTTTATGTTTTTTGGCAAGAATTTTTACCAGCTCGAAAGATTTTTCAAGAGGCATCATTTTTCCCTGATGCTGCGCGAATGGAGCAAATCCTATCCCCGATTTATCTTTGCTTAAAGGTCTTAACTGATGCGAAAGTTTCAAACTGAAACCCATTGCCCTGAAAACATCAGCGTATCTTTCAACCGTCAGTTTCAATTGCTTTTTATTGAGATTCCAAACATCGGTGAGATGTTCTTTTTCTTCTTTTCCTTTATTGATTTTAAAGACCTTCAAACCCCGTCTTTTGTAGATTTTATCCAGAATTTTTGTGCGGATAACATCATGCAGATTGGCAACAAAATCGGGTTTGAATTCTTTCTGAAGTTCATTCGCCAAACGTCTCAATCCAAAAAAACCCTTATAATCATCAAGGTCTACACCTTTGAATTTTACATTCTGAATATCAGAAAACAAACTCTCAAAATTACTTCTGGAAACCATCACAATTTCCACATCAGGATTTTGCTCAAGAAATTCCCTGAAAACAGGAACCGTCATGGCAACATCTCCAAAAGCGGAAAAACGGTATGCTAAAATTCTGGTCACAACTAAGATTTCAACTGATAAGCGACTGCGTAAAATTTAATTTGTTTGGTCATTGCCATCAAACCATTGGCTCTGGATGGCGACAGAAACTCCTGCAGACCAATCTCTGAAATAAATTCAAAATCTGAATCTAAAATTTCTTTTGTAGAATGACCGCTGTAGATACTCACCAGAAGAGACACAATTCCTTTCGGCAAAATCCCGTCTGAATCGGCATTGAAGAACAGTTTTCCATCTTTAAATTCCGCATCAATCCACACTTTGCTCTGGCAGCCTTTGATGATATTTTCATCGGTTTTTTTATCTTCAGGAAGACCTTTCAGTTCTTTTCCGAGATCAATGATGTATTCATATTTTTGCTCCCAATCTTCCAGAAAAGCAAATTCATCAATGATTTCCTGCTGTTTTTCTTTAATGGTCATTTCTATACTTTCTTTCTGCAAAGATAAGAAATTTAGAAACGAAGCGCATTTTCAACAACATTTAACAGTTTTACTTCTTCTTTTTCCCAGCAGAGAATCTCTGCGGCTTTATCAAGTTCAGGCTGATAATCATTTCTTCCTTTATTCAAAACTTTTGTGACAGCTGCTGCGATAGTCAAAGGCTGATGATCTTTAATGATTTCACCTACATCAAATTGATTTCTAATGTTTTTCATTTCTGGTAAACCAGCCATTATTAAAGGAACTCTTGCCTGAATACAGTCTAAAACTTTGTTGGGAAGTGAATAAAAATAACTTTCGCCGCCGTTTTCTTCAATACTCATACCGCAATCAGCAATCAGAGTGATTTTCCTGAGATCATCGGGATGAAGTTTTCCTAAAAACTGAACTTTATTCTGCAGATTTTCTCTGATTACAAGTTCTTCGTACTCTTTTTTCCGTGGTCCGTCGCCGGCAATTTTAAAAATAACATTCTCTAAATGATGCATTGCCAAAATAGCTTTATCGATTCCCCGAAATGGATTGATTGCCCCTTGATACAAAAGAATTTTTGGATTATTTTCCGGAATTTCAATATTAAAACTGATTTTTTTTGGTGCATTTTGCAAAACAACAGGATGTACACCATATTTCTTGGTAAACCAATTGGCATAACTTCCGCTTGCCGTAATCATCAGTTTTATCTTCGGAACTAGTTTCTTTTCTAAATACCGCCAAAGTTTTTTTGAAGCTTTACCCTGAATAGCAGGCATTTCAGAGAATATCTCATGGCTGTCGAAGATCAGAGGAATATTTAGTTTTTTTGAAATTAAATAGTTGGGAAGCAAGGCATCAAGGTCATTGGCATATAAAACCGTATTCTGATCAGCTTTTTTCTTTAAAAGATGATACAGTTTCCAGTTAAATTCAAAATAGGCAGTTTTAAGGCTCTTTGAAATTAAAGAAATTCTGACAAAAGGATAAGGTCTTGTCATATCCGGCGCACCATTCCAATCGTTGCCTATAAGTTCTAAATCATATTGATTTTCATACAGCGTTTGACAGATTTTCTCTATACGCTGGTCTGTATAAAGATTGCTGAAAGCTGAAATGATGATTTTCTTTTTCATCTTATTTCTTCTTCCCTATAATCAAATAATAAATCTGTACAAAACAAATAATTCCATTGGGAATGATCACAGGCCACAACATTCCGTTGAAGATTCCATAGACCACAAAACAGATGCATCCTATAAGATTTACGATTCTGATTTTGGTAAGATCTTTAAGAATAAAACTTAAAACGATGAAGAAAGATGCGGCATATCCGATATAAGATGCGAATTCCTGGCTCATGAGAATAATTAAAGAAACACAAACTTAGTCATTTTCAATAAGATAAAAAACTAATTTCTGCCATAAAGTCAGACATTGTTTTTTGGTAAAATATTTGTAACTTAGATATTGAATAAATGGCAATGGTGCATTTATTCTAACGAGTTATATTATGGATTACAAGTTTTCACAAGGTTTGAGCCAGGTGTTCAAACAAAGCAAGAGCGAAGCGAGAAGGCTGAAAAGTGAATTTCTAAATACAGAACATCTCCTTTTAGGGATATTAAAAACAGAAAACTCTGCCAAAGAAATCCTTCAGAACCTTAATGCGGATTTAACACAAATCAGAAGAAAAATTGAAACATTAAATGCAGCAGGCATCAATCCTATTTCAGAGGAAGTTCTCAATATTTCATTTACAAAAATGGCAGATCATGCGGTAAAGCGTGCCGAGCTGGAATGCAGACAGTATAAAAGCAACGAAATCAATACTGTGCATTTGCTTTTAGGCATTCTTTATAAATACGAAGATCCTACTTCCAATATTTTGGGAGCTTATGATATTGATTATGAAGGAGTGTCAAAAGAATATCAGACAATGCTTAAAAATTCAGGTCAGGCACCACAGATGAGCGCTTATGATGACGATGAAGAAAGAGAAGATTTTGAGCAAATGAGAAAACCTACGGGAAATCTCGGTTCTGCAAAAAGCAAAACTCCTACTTTAGATAACTTTGGTAGAGATCTTACTTCTTTGGCAAGAGACGGGAAATTAGATCCTGTAATTGGTCGTGAAAAAGAAATTGAGAGAGTTTCTCAGATTTTATCAAGAAGAAAAAAGAACAATCCACTATTAATTGGTGAACCCGGAGTTGGTAAATCTGCGATTGCGGAAGGTTTGGCTTTAAGAATTCAGCAGAAAAAAGTTTCAAGGGTTCTTTACGGAAAACGTGTGATTACACTTGACTTGGCGAGTTTGGTTGCCGGAACAAAATACCGTGGTCAGTTTGAAGAGAGAATGAAGGCAATCATGACCGAGCTTGAGAAAAACAGAGATGTGATTCTGTTCATCGATGAGCTTCACACAATCGTAGGCGCAGGTAGTTCTACAGGAAGTCTGGATGCATCAAATATGTTTAAACCAGCCTTGGCAAGAGGTGAAATTCAATGCATCGGGGCAACTACTCTTGATGAATACCGTCAGTACATCGAGAAAGATGGAGCCTTAGAAAGAAGATTCCAGAAAGTAATGGTGGAGCCTACTTCTATTGATGAGACTGTTCAGATTCTTAATCAGATTAAAGATAAATACGAAGAACATCACAACGTCGTATACACTGATGAAGCAATTTTAGCTTGTGTAAATCTTACTTCAAGATATATTACAGACCGTTTTTTACCGGATAAAGCTATTGATGCGATGGACGAGGCGGGATCCCGTGTTTATATCAAAAACATGAAAGTTCCAACCGAAATCATCGATTTTGAAAAGAAAATTGAAGACATCAAGGAATTAAAACAAAAAGCCGTAAAAGCACAGGACTACCTTGAAGCCAGAAAACTGAAGGATGAAGAAGAAAGACTTCAGATGGAGTTAAATTCTGCTCAGGATCAGTGGGATAAAGATGTTAAAGAGAAAAAAGAAACCGTTTCTGAAGAAAATGTAGCGGAAGTTGTTTCTATGATGAGTGGCGTTCCAGTAACGAAAGTAGGCAAAAATGAGCTTGATAAATTGGCTCAGATGGATGATCAGCTAAACGGAAAAGTGATTGGTCAGGAAGATGCTGTGAAGAAGGTTGTGAAAGCAATTCAAAGAAACAGAGCTGGATTGAAAGATCCGAATCGCCCGATTGGCACATTTATTTTCCTTGGAACAACCGGTGTTGGTAAAACAGAACTTGCAAAAGTAATGGCAAGAGAACTCTTCGAATCTGATGAATCTTTAATCAGAATTGACATGAGTGAATACATGGAGAAATTTGCAGTTTCAAGATTGGTTGGTGCCCCTCCGGGATACGTTGGCTACGAAGAAGGCGGACAATTAACTGAAGCGGTGAGAAGAAAACCTTATGCAGTGGTACTTTTGGATGAGATTGAAAAAGCTCACCCTGATGTATTCAATATTTTGCTTCAGATTTTAGATGAGGGTCACGTAACGGACAGTTTAGGAAGAAAAGTCGATTTCAGAAATACAATTATTATCCTTACTTCAAACATCGGTACGAGAGATCTTAAAGATTTTGGTGACGGTGTAGGTTTCGGAACTAACGCTAAGAAAACCAATACAGATTCAAGAGCAAGAAGTACTATTGAAAGCGCTCTGAAAAAAGCATTTTCTCCAGAATTCTTAAACAGAATTGATGATATTGTGATCTTCAACTCTCTTGAGAAAGAAGATATCAAGAGAATTATTGATCTTGAATTAGGCAAGCTTTACGGAAGATTAGAAAAACTAGGTTACAAAGTAGAATTGACTGCAGAAGCTAAAGATTTCATCTCCGAAAAAGGTTGGGACAAAGACTTCGGTGCAAGACCACTGAAAAGAGCTATACAGAAATATATTGAAGATTTATTGGCAGAAATGTTGGTAAACAAACAATTATCTGAGGGCGAAACTGTTGTTTTGGATGTAAATGAAGCAAAAGACGGCTTAGCCGGAAAAACTTCAAAATCTAAAAAATCGGCAGAGAAATCTTCTCAGTCTTAAGATTTTCTAAAATAATAAGCAAAGCATCGGAAAATTCCGGTGCTTTTTTGTTTCATCCCATCAACACTAAAATGAATTTCCTATTTTTGTGAAACAGGAACCTCTATGAAAAAAATAATTCTGATTGAAGATGAAACCAGCGTAGTTTCTTTCATTAAAAAAGGACTTCAGGAAAACGGATACGAAATCTCGGTAGCTTTTGACGGCCTCACCGGAGCTAGACTCGTGAAGGAAAACGATTTCGATTTGGTCATTTTAGACATCATGCTTCCCGAGATGAACGGCCTGGAAGTCTGCAAGGAAATCAGAAAAACCAATAATTATGTTCCGATTTTATTTTTAACGGCATTGGGAACATCCGAAAATATCGTTCTTGGTCTTGAAAGTGGTGGCGATGATTATTTGGTGAAACCTTTTAAATTTATAGAGCTTGTAGCAAGAATAAAATCGCTGTTGAGACGAAGTAACAATGGCTCTTCGTCAGATCTGGAGGAAGATGATGTGCAAAGCGGACATATTTACCAGTTTTCAGACCTCAGCCTGAATGATTATACCAAAAAAGTAGTGCGTGCCGGCGAAGAAGTTTCGCTTACTTCCACCGAATTTAAATTGCTTATGTATTTTCTGAATAATCCTGAAAAGGTAATTTCCCGTGCCGAAATTCTCGATGCCGTTTGGGGTGTCAATTATGAAATGGGAACTAATGTTGTGGATGTTTACGTAAATTATCTCCGTAAAAAAATAGACACTCAGGAAGACAACAAATTGATTCATACCGTGATTGGAATGGGTTATGTTTTAAAAAAAGCTTAGAAAAATGTTCAACAGAGTAATAAATAATCAAACCAAAACAATGATACTTCTGATGGTCGTTTTTACCACCATTATATTTCTGTTTGGAGGTTTGGTTTATTATTCTATCGTCAATTTTTCGCATCAGAGGTTTTACGAACTACTAAAAATCAGAACCACGACGATTGTTCAGATTGAAAAGAGCAAAAAAAAACTTGATATACCCGAAAATCACATACTCAACAGCCTGAACGACGAAGAACTTCCGATGGAAAGAGATTATGTATTTACGGTTCCGGAGGATTCAAATTTTAGAAAAATATCACAGGAAGTACATATTCCTGATAGCTTTTTTAAGAATATCATCAGAAAAGGTGAAGCCAATTATAACGATAACGAATTTTATTACATCGGGCAAAGCTTTAAATACAACAACAAAAGTTACATTGCCATTGCATCTGCAAAAAACCATTACGTTGTTTATTATTTAGGATTTTTAAAACGGACATTGATTACCTGCATGGTTCTATCGATGTTTTTCAGCATGATTTTTTCGTTTTATCTTTCTAAAACTTTATTTAAACCCATCTTAAAAATTACAGGAAAAGTAAAAGAAATCAGTTCCGAAAATCTGCATTTGAGACTGGAACCTCAGGCTGATAATAAAGAATTAAATGAATTGGTTGACACGTTCAACACGATGCTGACAAGGCTTGAAACTTCTTTTGAAACCCAAAATCATCTCATCGGAAACGTTTCTCACGAGCTCAGAACGCCGTTGACATCGATTATGGGCGAGGCTGATGTAGCTTTATCAATCAACAGAAGTGCTCAGGAATACAAAGAAACTTTAGAAATCATTCTTGACGAAGCCGAAAAATTAGACAAAAAGATAAAAGCACTTCTTCTCATTGCGCAAACCGGATTTGACGGTAAAATTCAGAAAATTGACAGGGTAAGAATCGACCAGCTGATTTGGGATGCCATCGAAACCATCAGAAAAATGGATTCGAGAAACAATATTTACCTGGACATCAGCATGTTGCCTGACAACCCTAAAAAACTTAAAATCTCAGGTAACGAGCAACTCCTGCATCTTGCCGTGACCAATATCATTAATAACGGTTGCAAATATTCTAATTTCCAGCAGGTAAAAGTTTCTCTTGGGGCAACAGATACAGACGTTTACATCATTATTAAAGACAGCGGAATCGGTATTCCTGAATCTGAAATGCCTAAAATCTACGATCCTTTTTTCCGTGCATCCAATACCAAAAATTATGAAGGCTACGGCATTGGCTTACCCTTAGCAAGAAACATTGTAAGAATGCACAACGGCGAATTAATCGTAAGTTCATTCGAAAACCAGGGAACGACAGTTCAGCTTAGATTCCCTACTTTGTATAATACATTAAAGGATGAAGAAACGCAGATATAAAGCGTTTTTCCTAAATTCTAATCTCATTTTAATCCCTTTAACGACATTTTAATTCCTTTCCAAAAGGCTTCTAATAATGTGAACATAATTTTGTAGAGTAATAAATAGTTTACTAACTAAATCTACAGATTATGAGCACGACCATTTTAATAGCCACCGATTTTTCACTTGAATCTTTAAACATCATGAAGAAAGTTTTGAGAGAAAAAAATTCTTTGCACAGTGGCGAACAGTATAAAATCTTACTGGTGTCTGGTTATGACGCAGGAGATTCTATTAGAGATTTACTATTTAATACTAAAAGCAAAATCTTCAGCAAAATAAGATCAGCAGAGTTCTGTGAAGCTTTAAGCATTATAAAAAATAAATATCCTGATCTGGTAAGCAAAATCACATGCGATATTTTCACAGGAAGTTTTCAGAGAACTTTTGATCAATATCTGAAAGCCACTAATGTGGATGAAGCCTACTATTCTGAATCTTTAAAGGAACTCAACCACAACGGAAAGTTTGACATCGTTCCTTACCTGAGAAAAACGAAAGTACTGGAAGCCAAAGAAATAAAAGTGGCCACCCCGACTTTCATGCCTGAAAAAGGAAAAATTGCAGAAGTCTTTGTAGAAGTTTAAAATGAAGGTTTAATTATTAAAAGAATTAAAAATGTTAAGGAATTATAGTAACAGCCGAACGCTCAAGGAGAATATACAGTTAGGAACGCTGACTGCCTTTGTAGCAGGAACTATAAACATTGCCTCACTGTTGATATTCCTTTCGTTCACCTCAAACGTGACGGGACATTACGCTGTTTTTGCAGCGGAAATAAGTAAAGGAAACTGGTCTCAGGTTTTGGTAGCCGGATTGTGGATTTTCATGTTCTTCTTTGGAAGTTTTGTTTCGAATCTTTCGGTGATTAATCTTCATAGAAAGAGCAAATACCTGGCTCATTCAATCCCTTTAATCCTGGAAATTATATGTTTGATGGCGGTAGGTATTTACGGACAGGTTTTTTACCAGAAGACCCTTGAGGAAGCGGAAGTTTTGGTTGGAGTAATGCTTTTTGCAACTGGTTTGCAGAATGGTTTAACGGCAAGTATTTCAAATTTCTCAGTGAAAACCACCCACCTTACGGGTACAACCACTGATTTGGGAATTTTAGTATCAATGTTTACCCAAAAAAGATTCAGAAAAAACCCTGAAATGGTAGCTAAAGCCAAATTGCTTTCGAGCATTATGCTAGCCTACGTTTTGGGAGCTGTATTTTCGGGATTAACCTATTATATTTTGGAATTCCGGGTGTTTTATGTAATCAGTGCATGTCTTTCAGTGGTGATTGGATATGATTTTTATAAAATTAATTTAAGACATTTTTACACCAATTACAGATATTCAAAAATCTACAAAAGTCCTAATCTGATGTCTGTACTGTATGATAAATTACACGGCAGCGCAGCCGTAGAAAAACCGATAAAAAGAAAAGAAAAGTCTAAACTTATTCTTGAAGAAAAATTGATGTAAATATTTTCAAAAACACATTAATTGTATATACTTAGTTTGGAACTCCTGCACCTTTTTTGGGCAGGAGTTTTTTTTTCAACTATACAAATTACTCGTCAAGCTCCTTTAGGAGCAGTCTTTTTTGCCTGAAAAAAGTTTTAAACATTTATTGTTGATATTTTAATCTTTAATTCATAGTCTGTTTTTTTCTGTTGTGATTTGCTTTGAGTATTTTTGTAAGTTCATTACGCATATATGTCAGATATTATTCAGCTTTTACCGGATCACGTAGCCAATCAGATTGCAGCAGGGGAAGTCGTACAGCGACCCGCTTCTATTGTAAAAGAATTGCTGGAAAACTCTATTGATGCCGGAGCATCCAAAATAGAGCTCATAATCCGTGAGGCAGGAAAGAACCTCATTCAGGTGGTAGATGACGGTAAAGGAATGTCTGAAACCGATGCCAGAATGGCTTTTGAAAGACACGCCACCTCAAAAATCCGGGGTACTGAAGATATCTTTAAAATTATAACCAAAGGATTTCGTGGTGAAGCCTTGGCATCCATCGCAGCAGTAGCACAGGTTGAACTGAAAACCAAGTTGAAAGACGCAGCTTTAGGTACGAATATTTATATCGAAGGCGGGACATTTCAGTTTCAGGAGCCTGCACAAACTGCTGAAGGATCTAATTTTTCGGTTAAAAATCTTTTTTACAACGTTCCGGCGAGAAGAAAGTTTCTTAAGAACAACAATATAGAATTCCGTCATGTAATTGATGAATTTCAAAGGGTTGCTTTGGCACATGAAAATCTTGAGTTCTCATTTTTTCAGGATGATGAGGCTATTTTCAGACTGAGAAAAGGAAGCCAGATGCAGAGAATCGTGGATATTTTCGGGAGAAAACTTCAGCCACAACTTATTCCTATTAAAGAAGATATTATCTGGTGCAAACTTCATGGTTTTGTGGCTAAACCTGAAGGGGCAAAAAAAACAAGAGGCGAACAGTTTCTCTTCGTCAACGGAAGATTTTTTAAAAGTGCATATTTCAACAAAGCCGTTCAGGAAGCTTTTGACGGACTTTTGTTGCCAGGATTTATTCCTACTTTTTTCTTATTTCTTGAGATTGACCCTGAGAAGATTGACGTCAATATCCATCCCCAAAAAACAGAGGTGAAATTTGAAGATGAGCATCTTATTTTTGCTCTTGTACGCTCAACGATAAAAAGATCTTTAGGAATTTACAACATTGCACCAAGTCTGGATTTTGAAAGAGATCCACACCTTGATCAGATGATGCAGAAAAGCTTTCCGAGTAAAGGAAATGTTTCTATAAAAATGCCTGAAATTGTTGTAGACCGAGACTACAACCCTTTCAAAGAAGAAAAACAGGTAACCAAAGCTGAAATGCAGAATCTCACGGAAATGTATCACCAGAATATTTCTGCAGAACCTTCAAAAATTAATCTTTTTGAAGATGAAGATTTTGATGAAGACCTGATGAGACTTCCCAACGGATACTGGCTTTTTAACAAAGGCGACAGAACCTTAATGCTGGATTTGGGAAGAATGCATAGGCTTGTGATTTCAGAAAACAGCAAAACTGAGCGAAAAGTAAGCTCTATAAGCCACACCCTGCTTTTCTCTCTGGAGTATCACATGAACGAAATTGAGAAAAACAAATACCGTTCAATAAAAAAATACCTGCCTCAGCTTGGCTTTGACATGAAAGTTGCTCATGAAAGCGTGTTGAGAATAGACAGTGTACCGGAAGGCTTGAAAGAAACTCAGGTGATGAAATTTCTGGAGAATCTTTTTGATATTTTAGAATACAAAACAGAGGAAGAATTTATGCAGTTTTACCAAAATCAATGGTCGAAAATGCAGTCTAAATCCCGCTTCGATTTTATTTATAAAAAAGATGCAGAACAGCTCATCAAAGATTTTACAGCATTAGGTTTCCCTGAGTATTTACCGAATGGAAAACGTTGTTTTTATGAAGTTCCGTTTAATGATTTTAAAAATAAATTTTAAGTAAATGTTTAATAATATCCCGCCCATTACCCGAAACATTATTATTTTAAATATTGTGGTTTATGTGATAACCAATTTTTTGATGTACAGTTTACATAGACCAGAACTGTATTCAGTTCTATCTGCATTTTATCCCGGCTCACCTAATTTCGAATCGTGGCAAGTGGTTACACATATGTTTATGCACGCTCCGTTTGAAAATGGGTCAGGTATTTTACATATCCTTTTCAATATGTTTACTTTATTTAGTTTTGGACCAATTCTGGAGCAATCTTTAGGGGATAAAAAATATTTGATCCTGTATTTCCTGAGCGGATTAGGCGCCTTTGTTCTTTTCAACCTATGGAATTTTGTTGAAATTCAACAACTTACACAAAGCTTACAAGCTTTAGGAGTAGACCCATCAGACATATATCAGCAAGCAGATTTTAATTATACTGGAAATGTTTTCTTCAGTAACAAAACTCCTGAAACTTTTACTCTCTCTGAAAAGCTTTTCAAAAGCCTCAGAACACCGATGCTTGGAGCTTCAGGGGCAATCTTTGGAGTTATCGCAGCTTTTGCAACACTTTATCCAGAGGCAAGAATAGGAATTATGTTTATTCCAATTCCCGTTAAAGTAAAATACGTTTTACCTGTTGTTATTGTGGGCTCAATTTATCTTGGAGTTACCGGAAATGCAGGTGGAATCGCTCACTTAGCTCACGTTGGTGGTGCCATCGTAGGTTTTATTTTAGCTAAAATCTGGAAGAAACACCTTTACCGTTTCAATTAAAAAGTTATGAAATCGCTACGAATAAATATCATAACACCAATAAATACCAAGCGATTCCATATGGCAATTAAAAACAATAAAAACTGCATATGAAAATTGTAAGGATTGCTCTTCTCATAACTCATCTTGGGATTCTTTGTCTGCTGTTTGGCGTTTTGCTGAATGCTTATGTTCCACCGAGGATTTTCCCTTGGTTTAATATCCTTTCTCTTGTTTTTCCGGTTCTTATTTCAGTGTACTGTTTACTGACTGTGGTGTGGATTTTTATGTGGAAAAAAAGAGCATTTGTCTTTATGTTCTTTGGATTGTTTTTCTTTTCTGCAACACAGCGATGGGTAAATTTTAGTTCTCAAAAAGAAACTGGCGATCTAAAAATTATCACATTTAATACAAAAGGAGGAAAATTTGGTCAAAAAGAGATTGAAAATTATATTAACGGTAAAGGAGCAGATATCGTTCTGCTGCAGGAAGATGGCAATCTTGATTATCAGTTGACCGGTTTAAAAAAAGCAAAGGAAAGACCTTTGAGTTCATTGTACTCAAAATGCGAAATTGTGGGTTACAAAGAGATTTTTGAAGGCCTATACAGCGAAGACTTTAATGCATTTGCAGATTACACAGATCTTAAAATTAATAACAAAACCGTGAGAATGGTGAATGTTTATCTTCAACCTTTTAAGTTTGAGAAAAGCATGGTTAAGCTTAACGGAAACAGTGCTGAGGACGAGACTAAAGTAAAAAATATCGTAAAAAAACTTGTTCCGACTTTCAAAATGCATCAGGATCAGATTGACATGATCAGAAAATATGTAGACAATTCTCCCTACCCCGTGATTATGACCGGAGATTTCAATGCAGTTCCCAATTCTTACGAATATTATCATTTAGGTAAAAACCTTCAGGATGCTTTTGTAAAGGCAGGAAAAGGAAGCGCTACAAGTTTTCATGACTACAAATACCCGTTGCGGTTAGATTATATTTTTACTTCAGAATCTATTGTTCCCATTTCTTATCATGTAGATCACGCAGTTAAAATTTCAGATCACTATCCTGTCTCGGCTGTCTTAAAATTTTCAAATTAAACTGAAATTGTGGCAAATAAATTGCTTCTCAAAAAAGAATCTCTATGAAAAATTTTATCTTCGGAATTGCGTGTCTTTCAATTTGGGTTTTGTCTTGCAGTGAAAAGCCAGACACATCCGCCATGGCTGCAGCTGATGAAAGCAAAGCGACTTATGATACGACCGCGATAGATTCTTTTTCTGCGGGAGCGACTTCGGTGGATGTTGTGCGACAGATCAGAATGTCATCACAACGATATCAGGATTCTTTGAAGGAAGCGATTAAGCTACAGGAACAGGAGAAAAAAATTACCGAAGAGCTGGAAAAGGAAAACAAAAAGAAAGCTGAGGAAGAAAAGAAGAAATCATCTGAAAGCAAAGACGAAAAACCCAAAACTGAGTAATAACTTCTAAATATTTTAATATGAAAAAGAATATCATCATTGCAGCAGCATTTTTAGGATTAATGACTGCCTGCGAAAAAACGACATCAAAAACAGAAACCATCGAAAATGCTGATGGCTCTAAAACCACCATTACAACCACCGAAACATCATCAGGAATTGTAGACAGTTCGGATGTAAATAAAGCTAAAAACGACATCAACAGCAAGCTTGATAAAGCAACCAGCGAAATCGACACTAAAGCTGACGCAGCTAAAGACAAAATTGATGCTACCGCACAAAAAACAAAAAAAGATTTGAACGAAGCCGGTAAAGACATTAAAGAAGCAGCGGCAAAAGGTGCCGGGAAAATCGAAGAAAGTGCAAAAAAACTGAAAGAAGATCTGAATAAATAATTATTAATCAGACAATAAAGATGGGAAACCGCAGAAATTAATTTCTACGGTTTTTTTATTTATTTAATTCTAAAAGCACATCTATATATTCACGGTCATTGCTCAGGCGCGGCACCTTGTTTTGTCCGCCGAGTTTTCCTTTAGACTCCAGCCACAAGTAGAATAAATTGGGCTTTGCGATATGAACCAAAGGTCTTTTTAAAGTAATATTATTGTATCTTTTAGCCTCGTAATCTGAGTTGACCGACTTCAGATGCTGATCAAAAGAATCTACAAATGCATCCAGATTTTCAGGTGGTTTGGTAAATTCAAAGATCCATTCGTGGGCACCGCTTTCGTTTTCTTTCATAAAAACCGGAGCGCCTGTAAATTCAGCAATGCTTGACTGTGTACATTCACAAGCTTTTGCCAAGGCGGCATCCACATTATTGATCATCAACTCTTCCCCGAACGCATTGATATAATGTTTCGTTCTTCCCGTAATTTTTATTCTGAAAGGATCTGTGGATGTGAAAACCACCGTATCACCAATCAGGTAACGCCACAAACCGCCATTGGTGGTAATGACCATCGCATAGTTTTTCCCTTTTTCGACCTCTTCCAGACACACCACTTTCGGATTGGAAAGATGAAACTGATCCATCGGAATAAACTCATAGAAAATCCCGTAATCGAGCATCAGAAGCATCTCGTCGCTGTCTGATCTGTCCTGAATCCCGAAAAAGCCTTCAGATGCATTGTAAATTTCGTAGTAATTTATTTTTTTACCGATGATTCCCTGATACTGTTCACGGTAAGGTTTAAAACTGATTCCACCATGGAAAAACACTTCCAGATTAGGCCAAAGCTGAGAAATACTTTCCGCATCAGTTTCCTTTAAAACCCTTTGCAAAAGCACCATCATCCAGCTTGGAACGCCAAGAATGCTTCCGACATCTTCATTTTTAACCTGAGAAACAATTGCCTGAAGTTTAGATTCCCATTCAGACATCAATGAAACTTTTTTATTGGGAATGGTGGTAATTTCTACCCAAAAAGGTAGGTTATCGATGATGATGGCAGAAAGGTCGCCAAATTTGGTATTGAAATCTGCGTACAGTTCAGAACTTCCGCCCAGCCTAAGATTTTTATTGGTAAAAAGCTGGTTTTCCGGATGATTGTTGGCATAGATGGAAACCATGTCTTTTCCGGCTTTCATGTGGCAGTATTCAAGACTTTCTGCAGAGATGGGGATGAATTTACTTTTTGCATTAGTCGTTCCGGAAGATTTTGCGAAATGCTTAATGTAACCGGGCCAGCTGACGTCCTTCTGTCCCTGCCTTGCCTTTTCAATGTAAGGTTCAAAATCTTCATAACAAACCACAGGAACTTTATTTTTAAAATCCTGATAACTGGAAATGGAGTTGAAGCCATACTTTTTCCCGTACTCGGTGTCTTCCGCATGAAAAAGCTGCGAAAAGAGAATCCCTTTCTGAGTATCTATCGGATGATCGATGAAATGCTGTATCTGGTCTATCCTCTGCTTGATAAACCAATTGACCACCGTATTGAAAAGTGCTTTCGTTGCCATTACAACAAATATAACAATAATTGAATAGGCGGGAAATTTTTGGGTATAAAAAAACCGCTGCGGGAATTATTGGGCAGCGGTTTTAAAGTTAATCCAGATAAGACTACAATTATTATTTTAAGATGTATTATCTTACATATACTTGTATATCTTTTATTAATTTAGAATTAAAAATATCTTCTTCATCTTTAGTAAAATAATTTTTATTTTTTATTTCTAAAGAATTATATCCTAAATCTCTGTAATGTAAAGGTTCATCCCAAATAATATACAGACAACCTGCATTATCCGGATCAAAGGGGCATTTTTCATTAAAACATAAAATTGTGGCATCTACTAATCTCCTGATACCATGTGTAGGTCTGTTCCAAATCCTGATGGGCTTGGCAAATTTCATATCATCTAATAATTTAGAAAATGGCTGACAAATGTAATCTGCTTTTTTAAATTCTATATTTCTAAGGTAATTTAAAGTCTCTAATTGCTCCTTGCTTGGTAGAGGATATTTTTTGTTTATTTCTATAATCTTCTTTTCATTACAATTCGGTGCTGTTACCATAAATTCTCTTACAGCAGGTAACTGGCTTGAAGCCTTATGAGAAAATCCTACAAAGCAAATAATAATTAGAAGTTTAAAAGATGGTTTCATCGATATACTTTAAAATAACTTTTATTGTATTAATACCATAAACTTTATTTAACAATAGAGACAATTATTGTTTCACCATAGTGAATTCGCCTTTCGGAAGCGAAAAATCTGGCGAATTTGGACTCTCAAAATCTGGTCTAACTTGACTGATTTTCACTTGCAAAACTTCTTGCCCTCCAATTATTGTTTTTCTCAAAAAGATTGATGCAATCCGGTCAGTCGATTTATCAACAATTTTGCCTCTTAATCTCTTTTCATTAACAATACATTGTGTGCATTTCCATTCTCTGTTATTATTTTCAATTGGGCTATTTGCGGCAATAGAATGTTTTATATACTGATTATTATACACTATGCTAAGATTAGATAATGTATTGAATTGTTCAACTCCACCAACGATATATTGATATTCCCCAATTATTAAATCTTCATAATAGCTCCCATTATATTGTTTTATTTTTTTCTCAAATATAATTTTAAAACTTTTATTTCCACTTGTATACAAAAAAGTACCTTCAAATTGGTTTAGTACGCTATTTATATCTTTTCTATAATAGTTATTTGGATGGTTAAGACCTGACTTACTGATGTCAATAGTAACACTTTGAGATTGGACATTAGAAAAACCTAATGCTAGTATTATTAAAAAAATTGTTCTTTTCATTTTGTTTTTTTAATTACAATAATTGGATTTACTGTTGCAGAATGTGAATTTTCGTTAATGGTTAATTTGCTCCAATTGGTTAAATCAGCGTTTGCTTTATATAGACCTATATTGGTTCCGAACGTAAACTGTAAAAAAACACGTTCATAATTTGGTGACGCCTTTTTGGACTCTTCGTCAAATGCTAACTTAAGTTCTTCATTAACTTTATCGACAATTTCTTTTCTTGAACATCCTATATTTTCAGGTTTATTCCACAATGCTTCAACCATAGCTCCTAACTCTTCAAACAATATTGCATAGGTTTGTTTTACTCCGGAATCATCTTCACAAACTAAAAGAAAACTTGTCATTTTTTTATTATGTGGTGCTGCATAAACTTCCAATAAATATAAGATATAAATATCACTATAAGAAAACATTGGATATGTTGTAGTAGGATGCGTGTGAATCGTAGAATAATAATTATCATCAAATTTTGGTGGTAATTCATTAGTCCCTGATGGAGGAGCTATTTCGCTCGTAACATTACCTGTTGATGACCTTTTGAAATAAATTCCTGTTTCACTTTCAGTATTACCAATATTGTCAATGAAAGAATACATACCATTGGTAATTAAGGGTTTTATATTTGCTTTTGTAGGGTCTAACAGATTCTTAAGATTAGTACAAGGATCTTCAACTATTAAATCCCCGCCATCACCCGTTCCTGTACTGCCACATGCCGGCAACATTCTGTAGAAAACAGTATTTAATCCACAAGGGTCTTTTGGTTTGGGATTGCTAAAAGTACCGCCACCGCCACCACCGCAACCTTCACCACAACTTGGAAATGAGGTATTAGGACCGTCCGGAACATATACAAGAATATTTTTACAAAATTCACCATAGCAAGCTTGGCAGTGATCACAATCATCCCAAAGTTCATGATTTTTACAACTCCAATAGTAGGAGCACATCTCCTCATACATCATCCGATCACTAATATGCGTGTTAGATGAAAGCTGAAAATTTTTGATTTTTATTCTTCCATTTTTATTATCATACTTTTGTCCGACAAAAAGGTCTTCAGGCACATTGGTGAAATTTTCATTTCCAAAAGTTTTATTGTCTACATACATAAAAGTGTAAAACATGTCTTCACGAAACTTTCTATCTATTGACTTGTCGTAGACGATACTTTTAAGAAGATTGTTGTCATAGTTTTTTACTCCTGTAACTCTGTTTTCATCATCAACTGTAGCAAAAAGTATTGAACTTAAAGTTTCGTTGTCGTACGATAGAGGAATCATCAATCCGCTTGAAGTTTCAGTGTATAAAACCTGTATCTTTTCCCAAATAGGCATTCCCTCCTGATCGGGCATTGTTGCCAAAAAGTTGTTTTCTTCGTTGTAAGCTTCCAGAATGCTCACATAATCTACTCCACCACGGTTGGCAAGTCCTCCGGGAGAAGAGTGTTTAAAAAATTCGGAATTGTTTCGTTTGGGATTGTTTTCAGCGAGACTGAGGTCTTCGTTCCTGCACTGCAATAAAGTAAACAGCACAGTCATCATCAGGCAGAGCCTGAGAAATAAATTTTTGTTCATAAATGTGTTGTTGTTTTTAAAGCGTTAAATATATAAAATATTTCCGTTTTCAAAAATAAGAGAAAAACTTTTACAAAAAATGTGGATTTCCGTAAAATGCTAAAATTTTTACTAATAAAAAAAACCGCTGCACTAAAAGTACAGCGGTTTTGAGATTATTAAAAAAATATTACTAACAATACTCGTCGTAAGCAGCCTGAAGATTGGCAGCGATGGCTCCCGCAGGATTTCCTTCGATGTGGTGTCTTTCAAGCATGTGTACCAATTCTCCATCTTTGAAAAGTGCTACACAAGGTGAGCTTGGAGGGAATGGTGCCAAATGTTTTCTTGCCTCAGCTACAGCATCAACGTCGTAACCAGCGAAAACAGTCGTTAAATGATCCGGTTTTTTATCTCCTGTAACAGAATAAACAACTCCCGGTCTTGCAGCACCAGCTGCACAACCACAAACAGAATTGATTACCAAAAGTGTAGTTCCCGGCTGTTTCAATGCTGTTTCTACTGCTGAAGGAGTATCTAAATTTTCGAAACCTTTATCTGTAAGCTCTGCCTTCATCGGCATTACTAAATCTGTTGGATACATATTTTAATTCATTTTTAAATTCGACACAAATTTACAACAATTATATTTTTTAATTGATTTATAAAAACTATTTGAAACTTTAAGAAAAGCAATATTGATAAATATTCATGATAATTTGTTTATTCATAAATTTTTGTTAAATTTGAATAGATTCTAAAACCGATTTTACATGAAAGAAAATTGATTCTTGAGGATTATTTATTCACGTAAACTATATTTCAAATAATAAACTTCCCTCTGACTATTAAATTTGAAGTTTTAGTTTCATAAAAAATGAAGCCCGAAAACAAAATTTCCGGGCTTCTTTAATCAAATCGATATGCAAAGGTTGAATATCCAAAAATATAAATGATGATCTATAATTGATGAATGATATCAAACATCAATTATCATTAATCAATCATGGTTACGAAAGCAGCTTCTTTGCCATTTCGGAAATACTTTTCCCGTCAGATTTTCCGGCTAAGTTTTTTGAAGCTAATCCCATTACTTTTCCTAAATCTTTGATAGATTCAGCTCCGGTCTCGGCAATGATTGCTTTTATTTCAGTTTCCAGTTCTTCGGCAGATAGCTGTTTTGGCAAATACTGCTCGATTACTTTCATCTGTGCATCTTCCACTTCGGCAAGGTCATTTCTGCCCTGAGCCATAAACTGGTCGTAAGAATCCTTACGCTGTTTTACCATTCTCTGAAGAATAGCAATTTCCTGCTCGGGTGAAACTTCAGCCCCTAAAGCTTCGGTTTTTAATAATAATATTTGCGATTTTACAGCTCTTAAAGAATCTAAAGCTACTCTGTCTTTAGCTCTCATTGCGTCTTTTATCGCTTCGCTTATGATAAGTTCTAAACTCATTTTTATTCAATTTAACAATGTATCAATGTAACAGTTTACCAATGAAATGCTTCGAAAGGCTCAGCATGACAAACATGATTGTTACATTGGTACATTTCTACACTGTTATATTATTTTAGTCAACGTCTTTATTTAAAAATCTGTTTTCTCTGATCTGAATAGAGCCTTCGTTGTTTTCAGACATAAAACTGTGGATGTTTTGATCTGAAGCGTTGGCTCCGTCGATTGCAATGTTTTTTCTCTTGAAAGCCGGAACAGTTTCAAAATCATCCTGTTTGTCAAAACTCTGATAACGGGAATTGAATTCTTTCAGTTTGTTTCTTCTTTCCATTACCTTTTCCTGATCGGCAGGTTTGTTTACAAAAGAAAACTCAGATTCTGTATGTTTTGGAGCTTCTGTCTCGGTTCTTGTCTGAAAGGCTTGTGGCTGTTCCTGAACCGGAGTAAAAGTTTCAAATTTCTGAACAGGCTCTTCAATTTTTCTCTCGATTACTGCTGAAGTTTCCACTTCATTTTTAGGTTGTCCGAAATCATATTTAGGCTCAGAAACTGGTTCATTTACGGTAAAATTAAATTCTACAGGTTTTTCCTGAGTAAAACTGTTGCTAAAATTATCCTGCTTCGGCTCTTCTTTTTTGTTTTCAAAATCAAATGAGAAAGACTGAGTTTCCAGATCATTAGAATCATCTTCAAAAGTAAACAGATTTACGCTTTCATCCTGAGAAGATTCATCGTTTCTCCAGCTGTGCGTGAAGCTTTCTGACGTATCTTCCTCTCTGTCAGAGAATTTAATCACTGTTTCTACTGATTCTTCTTCAATAATCATTTTTTTTTCAGAAGACTGCAACTTAAATTGTGGCAAATCCTGCTCTTCATCATCTAATCTGAAAAGATTTTTACCTCCAAAATCGTAACCCTGCTCAGGCGTTGTCTCTCTCTCTTCCTTTGTTTTGAAAGGAGAAGCTTTCGGAGTTTCTAAGGTATCATTTAAACCAATTCGGATTTTCTCAGTTGGCCCTGAAAATTTTTGGTTATCATTAGAAAAACCTGTAGCAATAACCAATACGCTTACTGCATCGCCCAATTCTTCGTCTGCTCCCACCCCAAAAATAATATCTGCCGTGTGACCCGCTTCTTTCTGGATGTAATCCATGATGATACCGATTTCGTCCATCGTAGCTTCTTCCACCCCACTTCTGATCAGCAACAACACGTTTCTTGCACCGGTAATTTTGTTGTCATTCAATAACGGAGAGTCTAATGCCTTTCTTACCGCTTCTTCAGCTTTGTTTTCGCCTGAAGCCATACCTGTAGACATCAATGCTGTACCGGAATTCTGAAGTACAGATTTAGCATCTCTAAAGTCAATGTTTACATCAAAGTAACCTGTAATAACCTCTGCCATACCTTTTGCAGCGTTGGTCAACACTTCATCGGCCTTTGAGAAACCCTGTTTGAAACCTAAATTTCCGAACTGTTGTCTTAATTTATCATTATTGATTACAATAAGCGAATCAACGTTATTTCTTAATTTTTCAAGACCTAATTCAGCCTGATCCAATCTTCTTTTACCTTCAAAGCTGAAAGGAACAGTAACGATTCCTACGGTAAGAATTCCCATGTCTTTTGCCACTTTTGCAATTACGGGAGCAGCACCAGTTCCGGTACCACCGCCCATTCCGGCAGTGATGAAGACCATTTTGGTATTCTGTCCCATTGCAGCTTTGATATCTTCGATGCTTTCGATTGCAGATTTTTCTCCTACTTCAGGATCTGCACCTGCACCAAGACCTTCTGTGATGGTAGTTCCCAACTGTACTTTATTGGCAACAGGATTATTATCTAAAGTCTGGGCATCTGTATTGCAAATCACGAAATCTACCCCGTGAATTCCTTTTTCGTACATGTGCTTCAGGGCATTGTTACCACCGCCGCCGACACCGATTACTTTTATGATTGAAGAATTTCCTTTTGGCAGATCAAACGAAAACCCCTGTGTTCCTATATTTTCCATATCTATTTTTTTACTAATTAATAATTGATAACCGACTCCGATATTCGATGAGAAAATCTTCATCGCTTATCATTCATCATTTATATTTTACTCTACTTCTTCAAAGAATTTTTTAACTTTTTCCATCAGCGACTGTCCGAAAGTGGGCTTAGCCTGTCTTTTTTCAGATCTCGTTTCAATTTCAGACTGCGGAATATAAGCAGGTTGCTCTACCTGCGCTGGAGCAGCATTTGCTTCGTTATCAACTGCTGCAACTGTATCATTCTGCACTTTCGCTTTAGGCTCTTCCACAATCTCTTCCTCTTCAGGAAGATTTGCTTTTTTATCTCTGATTTTTAAACTTTCCATTAAAAGACCAATAGAAGTTGCAAATTCCGGTCCTTTAAGATACTGATTTTTATCGTTGGCAACATATTCATTTGCAAAACCAATTCTGCTGTCGAAACCTGTAGTGTAATTGGCTAACTGACGAAGATGTTTTAAGTTTGAACCACCACCTGTCAGTACAATTCCTGCGATTAATTTTTTCTTCTGATCAAATGCGCCGTAAGCCTTTAATTCTGTATTAACCAAGTCTAAAATTTCTTCCACTCTTGCGTTGATGATCTGTGCTAAAGTTTTAAGAGAAATTTCCTTATCAGGTCTTCCGTGAAGTCCCGGAATCGTAACGTAAGTGCTGTCTTTTTCCAATTCAGGAACTGCAGAACCGAACTTAACCTTTAATTGCTCGGCATGCTTTTCTATAATGGAACATCCTTCTTTGATGTCTTCAGTGATAATTCCACCACCGTAAGGAATCACACAGGTATGACGGATAATGCTGTCTTTGAAGATCGCAATATCTGTAGTACCACCACCGATGTCTACAATAGCGACACCCGCTTCTTTTTCTTCCTTGGTTAAAACTGCCTCCGAAGATGCTAAGGGTTCCAAAGTAAGCGCTTCCATTTCAAGACCTGCCTCACGAACGCATCTTGCGATGTTTCTGATGCTTCCCATTTGCCCAACGACAACGTGGAATTTAGCTTCCAAACGGCTTCCGTGCATCCCGATTGGCTCCTGAATTTCTCCTTCAGAATCTACTTTGTACTCCTGAGGAAGTACGTGAATAATTTCTTCTCCTGGAAGCATGACCAGCTTTTTCACCTGATCTTTTAATGCTTCAATATCATCATCTGTGATGAATTTGTCCGGATGTTCACGCATAATATAATCTGAATGCTGAAGCGAACGGATGTGTTTACCCGCAATCCCCACTGTAACTTTACGGATGGGCACTCCCGCGCTTGACTGTGCCTCTGCCACAGCTGCTTTGATTGAATTAATTGTCTGTGAAATGTTATTCACAATACCTTTGTGTACACCAAGACTTTTGGCCTTCCCCACACCGAGAATTTCTATTTTCCCGTGGGCATTCCTGCGTCCTACAATGGCGACAATCTTGGTTGTCCCAATGTCAAGACCTACTGAATACTCTTGATTTTCCATTGTGTTATATCGATTTGATTTTATTCCTTAATTTATTTAATAGGATTTCATCCTATCCTTTGTTATACCGTCCCTTTGGGACTTTTTTATTCTATTTTTACCTTAGCTTTTGTTTTCGGCTTTGCCGCCGTTTTCTTTTCCGGAGTTTTCTTTTTCTCCTTTGGTTTTGCAGTTGTTTTGGGCTTCACCGATTCTTTAGGTTTTGCTGAAGCTGCTTTTTTCTCTGCCGGTTTTCCTCTTACTTCCTCCTTTTTTGCTGGAGCTGCTGCAACCGGAGTTTTAGCTAAATCTTTATGTCCTGCTTTCAGAATACTGTCGTTTTCTTTAAAATAGGGATTCAGCGTTGTCACAATCTGATTATCATATTTCACAGAAACCATACTGTACTTTTGTGAATCCTGAAATATCAGAAACTTTTCCACAAATGTTTTGAAACCTTTTACTTTAAAATCTATATGATCCAGATCTCCGATTTCCACTTTATAATTTCCTTCACTGGTCAGCAGGTAATAACTGTCTTTATGTTTTGAAATTCCAATAAAATACTTTTTACTGAAATCGTCTTTATCAATTTTGCTTACCAGCTCTGCCACTTTTTCATATTCGTCTTTCTTCACATTTCCCGTCACCAACATGCATGAATGCGAATAGGTTTTCGAAATTGGAAATTCAGTTCCTTTTTCATCAACATAGAAATCTCTCCGGTTGTAATTTAACCGGAACACCGGAACTCTCTGTTTGATATCCAAATGCAGCTTTCCATTTAAATTCAAATAAACATTGGCACTGTCAACCGCCGGAAGTGCATTGATCTTCTTTTCAAGCTCCGGAATATTTAAATCTCCCACTTTGCCGGAAGGATTTTCTTTGATGACGATTTGCTTGATATCTTTTTCATCAATAAAGTAAACTGGCGTCTTCTCATTCATTTTTACAGAAATTTTCTCATCCGTAATCTTCTGACCACTGAATTTCTTTAACGAGAAACTCAGCAGGAAACCAAGAATGATCACTGTGATGGCAATTTTTAAAATTCTGTATTTGTTTTTCATAAATGAGTTACGGGTTTAGCGTTCCGAGTTTTTGGATTTTCTTAACGCTAGGGTCGCAAGGATTTTTTTTATTATTGTTTCTATTTTTTCGGTCGCTAAGGCGTTTCACTCAGCTAATGTTAGCTGAAAATATCTTATTCAGTTGTTTTTTGTAATATTTTATAATTTATTTACTACTCTTTTTACGCCGTCTTTAAACAGGGTGGAATGAAAATTTAAAATCATTCCTAATTTCAGTTCTGTGATTCTTAAATAATTTAAGATTTGATAGAAATGGTAGCTGTTCAGTTCTGGCACTGCTTTTATTTCAATAATTACTTTATTTTCAATTAATAAATCAACTCTGAAAGCTTTTTCAATAATCAAACTTTCATAATTAACACTTATATCTTTTTGACTTTCAACATTGAGGCCTTTATTTTTCAGCTCATGAACTAAACATTGTTCGTAAACGCTTTCATAAAGACCAACTCCAAGTTTACGATGCACTTTCATTCCTGCATCAAATACTAAATTTGAAATTTCATTTTCCGTCATTGTGTTTATATTTTTTTGAATGTTTTTTTCAGCTGTCATTTGCTGAGTGAAACGCCCTTGCGAACGTATAACAAACGAATCACTTAATTTTCTTCGCGACCATAGCGTTAAATGTATTTTCAGCTAAGCCACTCGCAAATCGGATCATACAGTGTGTCTATATTTCCTGCTCCAACCGTTAATAGGATGTCAAATTCCTTTTCTTTTATCTTATTAAACGCTTCAGATAAATTTGAAATTTCTTTTTTATCTAAAGTCACTTTTTCTAATAACCAGTCTGAAGTAATGCCTTCAAAATTCTCCTGCAGCTCTCTTGCGGGATAAATATCCAGTAAAATCAGTTCTTCTGATTTGTTTAAGCTTTCAGCAAATCCATCTGCAAAATCTCTCGTTCTGCTGAATAAATGGGGCTGGAAAACCACCAATAATTTTTTGTCAGGGTAAAATGTTTTAATTGAACCCACAACCGCATTAATTTCTGTCGGATGATGCGCGTAATCGTCAATGTAAATTTTACCGCTTGGATAAATGTGTTTTGTATATCTTCTTTTGATGCCTTTAAAATTGGCTATAGCTTTCTTTAAAGTTTCAAAATCAACTCCTAAATTGTGCAGGATGGCAATCGCAACCGTTGCATTTTCTACATTGTGAATTCCCGGAATTTCCCAGACAAACTCTTCGACAAGCTCAGAGTTACTTTCCTGATTTTGCGCATGAAAATCGAAGTAGATTTTATCATGCTCCATTCTCAGATTATCTGAGTAATAATCAGCTGTTTCATTGACAGCATACGTTTTATGTGCTCGTCCGATTTCAATGCCTTTTCTTACAAAAAGCTGTTTATCATCAGGAATCAGAGCTGCAAACTGTCTGAAACCTTCTTCAATGGTATTTTTATCTCCATAAATATCCAGATGATCGGCATCTGTGGAAGTGATCACCGCCCAATCCGGAGAAAGGTTGAGGAAACTTCTGTCGTATTCATCGGCTTCCACAACAGAAAATTCTGTTCCGTTAAACAGAAAATTCGATTTAAAATTCTCTGCAATTCCACCCAAAAAACATGAAAAAGACAGATTTGCCTCTTTACACAAATGCGAAACCAAAGACGAAGTTGTTGTCTTTCCATGAGTTCCTGCAACTGCAATACAGTCTGTGTTTTCAGTAATTAGACCTAAAACTTTTGCACGTTTTAAAACTTCAAAACCATTTTCATTAAAATAATCTAAAATCCCCAGTTTTTTGATTGCCGGAGTGTAGATGACCAAAGTATTTTCTTTCTGAAGTGACGAGATTTTATCATCAATAACATCTTCAAAAACAATCTCGATTCCTTCGCTCATCAAAGTTGAAGTCAGTTTTGTATTGGTTTTATCATAGCCCAAAACATTCTTGCCCGAAGCATGGAAGTAGCGTGCCAAAGCACTCATCCCGATACCTCCGATTCCGACGAAGTAAAAATTCTGATATGTATTTAAGTTGTTCATTTTTTTTAATTTGAGATTTGAAGTTTGAGATTTGAAATTGAAAATTCTCTTCTCATGGCATCCTTATCTCTTTACTTAATTATTTTAAATATCTCATCCACAATCTCTTTCGCCGCATTGGGTTTGGCGAAATATTTCATGTTTTCAGACATTTCTTTTCTCAAAGATTCATTCTCACAGACTTCTGATAATGTCGACCAGAATCTTTCTTTCATTTCTGAATCTTTCACCATTCTTGCGGCATTTTTATCTACCAGAGTCATCGCATTCTTAGTTTGATGATCTTCTGCTGCAAAAGGAAACGGCACCAAAATCACCGGTTTCTGTGCAACCGCTAACTCTGAAATCGCAATCGCTCCTGCTCTTGAAACAATGACATCAGCTGCGGAATAAGCGGTTTCCATATCTCTGATGAATTCTTTCAGCTGGATGGAAGTTGGAAGCTGGAGGCTGGAAGACAATTCTTTGTAATCCAATTTTCCGGTTTGCCAGATGAGTTGAAATCCTTTTTCCTGAAATTGTGCTAAATTTTCTTTCCATCCGTTGTTTAAAGTTCTTGAACCCAAAGAACCGCCAACTGAAAGAATTGTTAATTTATTTTTATCTAAACCTAATTTCTCTTTAGCTTCAGCAGTTTCCTGCATTCCCGAAATGATGTTTGAACGAATCGGGTTTCCCAGAAAAAACACTTTCGAATTTGGGAAAAACTTTTCCATATCCGGATACGCTGTGAAAATAGCTTTTGCTTTTTTCCCGTTGGCTGTATTGGTTTTTCCGGGAAGAGAATTCTGCTCCTGAATAAAAGTCGGAATTCCCGCTTTTGCTGCCATAAATAAAGCAGGTCCGCTTGCAAAACCACCCGTTCCTACAGCAAAATCAGGCTTAAATTCTTTTATTATCTTTTTTGCTTTAATCAAACTTGAAATAAGCTTGAAAGGCAATCCTATATTTTTAAGCAAATTCCCTCTGTCGAAACCTGCGATGTTTAATCCTTCTATTTTGTAGCCGGCTTGCGGAACTTTTTCCATTTCCATCTTACCATTGGCACCGATGAACAAAAATTCTGCGTCAGGAAATCTTGTTTTGATTTCGTCTGCAATAGCGATAGCCGGGAAGATATGTCCTCCTGTACCGCCACCGCTCATGAGAACACGGATGACTTTTGGCTTTTGGCTTTTGGCTGATTGATTGTTCATTTTTTTATATTATTGATGAATGATGATTGATAAGCGATGTGAAATCATTTATAAATTATCATCCATCATTTATTTTAAGCTATGTCATTAATTTCTGCTACACTTTGTTTTTTGCCGATTCCCTCTTCATCATACACCTGAATTCTTGAGCTTACACTTAAAACAAGACCAAGCTGAATGTAAGTTACCAACATTGATGTTCCACCATAACTTATGAGTGGCAATGGCTGACCTGTAACCGGTATTAGATTGACAGCAACGGCAATATTAACCGCCAACTGTACAAAAATCATTACTCCAATGCTCAGTACCAGCAACGATCCGAAAAAAGCAGGCATTTTGCTGGCAATCATCACGATTCTTACAATCATAATGAGATAAAGGGCAATTAAAAATCCGGCACCCAAGAGTCCATATTCTTCAACAATAATGGCAAAAATAAAATCGGAAGCAGACTGAGGAAGCATTTGCTTTAAAGCACTCTTTCCAGGCCCCATTCCGGTAATTCCACCGTGAACTATGGCTGCTTTTGCCTGCATGACCTGATAGTTTTTTGCTTTAATGCTTTCATCATCTACATCAGCAGTCTTTGCCTTGCTTGAAGTAAATGTTTCAATACGGCTCATCCATGTGTGAACACGGTTTCCGCCGATTAAATTTGTATTTAAAGCTACCAGAAGAAACAGGATAATTGCCACAACCGAAGTTGAGATAAAACCTGCTATATATTTCCAGTTGAGTTGCCCTATGACTAAAATAATCACAGAAACCATTAAAATCATCAATGCTGTAGAACCATTGTCTTTGGCAACCAGCAAAAAGACAAGCAAAATAGGTCCGAAGATAAATCCTACATTTTCGCCAACTGTTCTCTCTCTTGCGATTTTTTTGGTTAAATATCTACAGAGGTAAATAATCAGCATTAAAAATGCAAATGACGACGGCTGGAATGAAAACGGCGTTCCCGGAATTTTAAGCCATCTCGAAGCACTTGCTCCATCAATAGTTTGCCCTGTAAACATCGTTAAAACGAGCAATCCGCACATCACGATGAGCAATCCCATGCTTATTTTACCGATGTGCTCATATTTTACCATTCCCACCATTCTCATCAGTCCTAAACCTAATAAAAGGAAGAACATGTGCTTTACAATGTGACTTGTGGTAGTACCGTTATTAACGATATATTCCAAATTTGAACTCGCAGAATAAACAGGGAAAATAGAAAAAATGGAGATCAAAATAATGACCATCCAAAGCACTTTATCGCCCTTTAGAAATTCAAATTTCGGATCTGTAATCTGTTCGTTCATACTTTATGTGTTGGCTTCTGGCTAATTGCCATTGGCTTTTAAAACTTGCTCCTTAAACTGATGACCTCTGTCTTCATAATTATTGAAGAGATCAAAACTTGCACAACATGGCGAAAGTAAAACCGTATCTCCGGATTTCCCTAAAGATTTTGAAACTTTCACGGCTTCCTCCATGCTTGATGTGCTGTAAATCAGCTCCTTTTTACCTTTGAAGAAGTCGATAATTTTTTGATTATCAATTCCTAAACAAACAATTGCCTTTACTTTTCTTTTAACTAAATCTTCAACTTCTGTGTAATCATTTCCTTTATCTACACCCCCTACAATCCAGATTGTTGGATTTTTCATGCTTTCTAAAGCATAGTAAGCCGCATTGACATTGGTTGCCTTACTGTCGTTGATGAATTTTATACCATTAATCTCTGTAACCAATTCCAGTCTGTGCTCAACTGCCTGAAAGGTCATCAGTGAATTTCTGATACTTTCATTGTTGATTTCCAATATTTTACCTGCAATTGAAGCAGCTAAACTGTTGGCAACATTATGATTTCCCAATAAAGACAATTCATCAATTTTCATGGTGAACTGGTCTTTCAGATTAATCTCAATATTTTCTCCGTTAATAAAACCACCTTCAGCCAGTTTTTCTTTGGTAGAAAACGGAATCATTTTAGCCTTAATCTCAAATTTTTCCAGAATATTTTTGCTCATTTCATCATCTTTATTGTAGATGAAAAAATTGTCATTCTCTTGGTTTTCAGCTATTCTGAATTTTGCCAAAGCATATTCTTCATAGTTGTAATTGTACTGATCAAGGTGATCTTTAGACAAATTCAACAGCAGAGAGATATAAGGTCTGAAATTCTGAATATCATCAAGCTGGAAAGAGCTCACTTCCAAAACATAATATTCATGGTTTTCGTCGGCCACCTGTTTTGCAAAACTGTAGCCTATGTTTCCGCCTAATCCTACATTTAATCCGTCATTCTTAAGGATATGATAAATGAGAGACGTCGTTGTCGTTTTACCGTTGCTTCCGGTGATGGCAATGATCTTCGCATCTGTAAATTCCGCAGCAAATTCTATTTCCGAAGAAAGTCTGATGCCTTTGTCTTGAATTTTGGTGATCATCTCAGCCTTCTTGGGAATTCCAGGGCTTTTTACAATCCAGTCAGCATTTAAAATTCTTTCCTCATCATGATTTTCCTCTTCAAATTCAATCTCATTTTCAGTCAGAAACTGTTTGTACTTATCCTTAATGGCACCTTTGTCTGAAAGAAACACTTCCAGACCTTTCTTTTTAGCCAAATAAGCAGCACCACAACCGCTTTCCCCTCCTCCTAAAACAACTATTTTCATAAACTTGCTTTTTGCTTTTTGCTGTTGGCTATTTGCCTACAGCTTACTGCTGATTTTTATCTCATTTTCAATGTAATAAGACAAACTATCGCCATCATAACCCCTATGATAATCATCCTGTTAACGATTTTACTTTCGTGGAAACCGTCTTTCTGATAATGATGATGCAGAGGAGACATTTTAAACAATCTGTTATTCTGGGCATATTCCAACCCGAATTTTCTTTTTCTGTATTTGAAAACAACTACCTGAAGCATTACAGATATGTTTTCAATTAAAAAGATCCCACATAAAACAGGAATCATCAGTTCTTTTCTTAAAATAATCGCTAAAACAGCGATCACTCCGCCGAGCATTAAACTTCCGGTGTCCCCCATAAAAACCTGAGCCGGATAGGTATTGTACCAGAAAAACCCAATCACCGCACCTACCATGGCGACGGCAAAAATGGTGGTTTCACCCATATTCGGGAGGAACATAATGTTGAGATAATCTGCAAAAATGATATTCCCTGAAACATAAGCGAAAAATGCCAGTGCAAGTAAGATAATCGTACTCGTTCCGGCTGCGAGACCATCAATCCCATCGGTGATATTGGCACCGTTTGAGACTGCTGTTACAATGAAAATTACAATCGGGATGAAAACAATCCATGCCCATTCGTGCGCTTCGGCATCATCCATCCAAAACAAAATTCCACTGTAGTCAAACTCGTTGTTTTTGGTAAACGGAACTGTGGAAACCGTGATTTTTTCAGTGGGAGAAAAATTCTGTTCAACATTATTTCTGTTGACTACTTTAGCATCAGCGTACTTTCTTTTTACCGTAATATCGGGATGAAAATACATGGTAACACCCACAATCAGCCCCAAACCAACCTGCCCTACGATTTTAAACTTTCCGCTGAGACCGTCTTTATTTTTCTTTACTTTCTTTAAATAATCATCAATAAAACCAATTGCGCCCATCCAGACTACCGAAACAATCAGTAAAACGATGTACACATTGGTAATTCTGGTAAACAGTAAAACAGGAATCAAGGTTGCAATGATGATAATCAAACCGCCCATGGTAGGAGTTCCTTCTTTCTGTTTCTGCCCGTCTAATCCCAAATCACGCACCAGCTCGCCCATCTGTTTTCCTCTCAGGTAATTGATGATGTTTTTACCGTAAATAAGAGCAATCAACAAAGACAGCAACACCGCCATTCCTGCACGGAAAGAGATATACTTCATCATTCCCATTCCCGGAATGTGGATGCCTTGGCTCGTTAGATATTCGTATAGATAATACAGCATATTGCTTTTATTTAAATTTTATTTGCTCATTAATTGCCATAGCTCTGTAATGACTTCCTTATCATCAAAATGATGCTTCACACCATTGATTTCCTGATAATTTTCGTGGCCTTTTCCGGCTACGACGATAATGTCTTTTGGCTCGGCAAATTTTATTGCCATTTTTATCGCTTCTCTTCTGTCGGGAATTGAAGTGTATTTGCTGAAATTCTGAGGTTCAACCCCCGCTTCAATTTCCTTTATAATTGCATTTGGATCTTCTGTTCTTGGATTGTCTGAAGTGATGATTGCCAAAGTGGATTTCTTTGATGCAATATTCCCCATTTCTGGTCTTTTTGAATGATCTCTGTCGCCTCCGCAACCGAAAACCGTTATCAGTCTTTCGTTTTTGGTTCTGATTTCGTTGATGCTGTCCAAAACATTTTCTAAGGCGTCCGGGGTGTGAGCATAATCCACAACGAAGAAAATTCCGCCGTCAGATTTAAAGGTTTCAAATCTTCCGTTGACTCTTTTCAAAATGCTGATGGCCTGAAGAATTTCGTCCTGCTGAAAACCTAATTCAGAAGCAATTCCGAAAACCAAAAGCAAATTGTAGACATTAAACTTACCTGTTAAGGTCGTCCAGAATTCTTTTCCATTGAAATTGAGAAGCATTCCGTTGAAATCCACTTCCAGAGTTCTTCCGTGGTAATCTGCCATCGTTTTCAAAGCATAGGATTTCTTCTTTGCTTTGGTGTTTTGAAGCATCACATTTCCGTTTTTATCATCCACATTGGTGATGACAATCGCTTCATCATTTAATTCATCAAAAAATCTTTTTTTCGTTTTTAAATATTCATCAAACGTTTTATGATAATCTAAATGATCGTGGGTAAGATTGGTAAATCCTGCTATTGTAAAGGTTAAACCTTCAATTCTGTTTTGAGAAATACCGTGAGAACTTACTTCCATAAAAGCAAATTCACAACCTTCCTCAACAGCCTGAGCCAAAATTTTATTAATGGTAATTACATCTGGAGTTGTATGTGTAGCCGGAATGACTTTTTCACCGATTCTTATTTCTACCGTTGACAATAAGGCGGAATCATAGCCTAAATTTTTAAATACATCAAACAGCAAAGTAGAAACAGAAGTTTTTCCATTGGTTCCCGTAACTCCGATTAGCTTTAATTTTTGTGAAGGATTTCCATAAAAACTGGAAGCTAAATGCCCAAGAGTTTTTGATGAATCTTTTACTTTGATGTAGGTAATATTTTCATCTAAATTTTCCGGAAACTCCTCGCAAACAATTACTGTTGCACCTTTTTCTATTGAAGACTCAATGTAGGAATGGCCATCCGCAACCGTTCCTCTCACTGCAATGTACAATGAGTTTTCGGTTACCTTTCTGCTGTCAAATACCAAAGCTGAAACCTCTTTTTCAAGAGTTCCTGTTGTTTCCAGAATTTGGATTCTTTCCAATAATTTGCTTAATTCCATATACCTACATGTCGGTGATTCGCACCTCTAATTCATTTACTTTATTTTATTCTACCACCATTTCGCAACTTCGTTGCTTTCCTTCTATCATTTTTTAATTCTGAAGGGTCAGATAAATCCTTTGATTTTTACTAATAACCGTGCCTTCGAGTGGAAACTGTTCCTTAATCCTTCCAACTCCTTTAAATTCAACCCGATAACCTAGATTTTCCAATTGAGGAATTACATTTTTGCCGATTAAACCGACAACAGTGGGCATTTGTTTATTATTAACTGCTATTTTTACATTAGGTTCAACCAGTTTATTCAGGTTTACCTTTTTATCTACCAGCATCTCCTTTTCAACATTCATTGGCGTTTTTAAGAATGTTTTTCCAGCAATTTCTTTAAAAACCGGTGCTGAAACCGTTCCTCCATAAAATCCTTTAGCCGTATTTGGCTCACTAATCATGACGTAGCAGGTGTATTTGGGATTGTCTGCCGGATAAAATCCTGCAAAAGATGATCTGTATTTCATCGGACCCGGAAGCCAATACTCAAATCTTGCTGTTCCGGTTTTTCCTGCCATTTTTAGATTGGGTGTGAAAATACTTCTTCCTGTTCCTTTTTCAACCGCTTTGGTTAAAGCATCAGTCATCATTTTTAACGCTTTATCAGAAGCCATCTTTTTAACCATGACCTGTGGTTCTGCTTCGAAGGTCACTTTTCCGTCCTGCATAATTTTATCGATGAACAGAGGTTTTACCATTTTACCTTTGTTGGCAACACCATTATAGAAAGTCGCTAACTGCAACAGATTGATGTTGGTTGAATAGCCGTAACCAATTGATGCTAAAGTTGCTGCATTCCAAACCTTTTTGTCTTTTGGAGTAAGAATTCTAGGCTTTGTAATTCCCGGAAGTTCTATATCCATTTTATCAAATAACTTCCATCTTCTTAAATGATCTAAAAATATTTCGGGATTATCTGCATAATACTGTGTGATTAACTTTGCAGTTCCCACGTTACTTGATTTCGCCAGAACATCACTTATTTCATAAACACCACCACCGTGACCATCGTTGATCCTTTGTTTTGCGTAAACCCACGAGCCGTTACCAACATTTACCGTTGTTTTTTCGTCGATGAAACCATCGTCCATTGCCGCCAAAAGTGAAATTACTTTGAAAGTCGAACCCGGTTCGATATTATCTTTTATTGCATAATTATAAGCATCAACATATTCGCCTTCCTTATTTTGCTGAAGGTTTACCATAGCACGAACTTTTCCGGTTTCCACTTCCATGACGATTACAGTGCCGTGTTTTGCTTCGAAATTAATCATCTGTTTTTCTAAAGCTGAATGCGCAATATCCTGAATTCTAAGATCTAAAGTTGTGTAAACATCCTGCCCGTCGACAGGCTCTTCAACCTTCCAATAATCAATTGGTTTCCACTGCGATGAGTTGATTCTCTGCTCGAGACGTTTGCCGTCTTTTCCCCGAAGATATTTTGAGAAAGCACCTTCAAGACCAGAGGTGTACTGCCCGTTGTCCATTCCAATCGTTCCTGAACCTATTTCGGTAGTAGCCAACTCTCGCTTATAATTTCTTTCTACTATAAAACCTCCTTTATTTTTTCCTCTTTTAAAAATCGGGAATTTTCGGATTCTGTCATACTGATCGAAATCAAGACCTTTTACCAAAGAATAATATTGATTTTCTTTGCCTTTTTTACGTTGCTCATCAAACCTTTTGCGGTATTCTGCTCTGGGCTTTCCGAACATTTTGCTTAAAGAATCGCTGAGCGCACCGATATTGTTGGTATAAACGGTATCCCGCATTGTTTTAAAATCAAGATAAACATCGTACCTCATCACGGTTGTCGCCAAAATAGATCCGTCTGAGGCAAAAAGATTACCTCTTGCGGCTTTCAGTTTAGCTTCACGGTAATTTTTGTTGATATAATCTTCTTTGATTTCGGTAACATTGGTATTCTGCAGCAATACAATTCTTCCCATGAAGAGTGCAAATACGCATAAAGCCACCACTGCAAAGAGGTAGCCCCAACGTAATGTTTTCTTACGTTTGTTGTCGTATTCATTTTGATTCTGCATCCGTACTGTCCAGTTTTATTAGTAGTTTATGCGGGTGGCTTTCGAGCGTCATCAGAGAATCCTGTGCGACTTCTTTTCCAAGCTCCGATTCCATTTTTACTTTGATGAGTTTGCTCTGAGCGTAAGCATTTCTTGATTTAAATTCTTCTGTTTCTTCTTTTAAAGCATTTACAATTTTTATTTTCTGATTTACTAAGTGGTTGGTGTAAATCATCGCCATCATCAGCACAAAAAGCAACAGAAAATACTTGTAATGGGCTTTCACCTCATCCCGGTTCAGAAAATTCCCTTTTACAATATCTATAAAAGTGAGTTTTTTCTGAGGTTTGTATGTATTTCTTTTTGCCACGTTTTTTATGGGTAATGAGTAATTGGTAATAAGTAATTTATTGCTTATTACTTATTATTTATTGCTTATATTTTTATTCCTGTTCTCATTTTTGCACTTCGCGCGCGTGAGTTTTCTTCAATTTCCTGATCATCAGGGATAATTGCCTTGCTCTTTACCAACTCAAATGCTTTTTCGTAATTTCCGTAGATATCGCGCTGTGGTTCCCCTTCAAACATTCCGTTTTTCAAAAATCTTTTTACTAAACGATCTTCTAATGAATGATAAGAAATCACAACCAATCTTCCGTCCTTTTTTAAAATGTTGTAAGACTGCACTAGCATTTCTTTCAAAACATCCAGTTCCTGATTCACTTCAATTCTGATGGCCTGAAAAAGCTGCGCATAAAATTTATTCACTTTATGAGGTGGCAGATAACTGAAAAGTTTTTTCAAATCTTCAGTAGTTTCAATTACCTTATTTTTTCTGTGATGAACGATGTCGCGGGCTAATTTTCGTGCCTCCCTCAGTTCACCATAGTAGTAAAATATATCTGCTAAAGACTCTTCGTCGTAATCGTTAATTACTTTTTTTGCATCCAGACTCTGCATGATATTCATTCTCATATCCAGCGGAGCGTTGCTTCTGGTTGAAAAACCACGAACTGCTTCGTCAAACTGATGAGAAGACACACCTAAATCTGCCAAAACTCCGTCAACCTTTGAAATTCCGTACATCAGTAAAGAATTTTCAAGAAATCTGAAATTCTGATTGATCAGCGTAAATCTTGGGTCATCGATTGTATTTTTAAGCGCATCTAAATCCTGATCAAAACTGAACAGCTTCCCTTTTTCTGAAAGTCTGCTCAAAATCTCTCTGGAATGACCGCCGCCACCAAACGTACAGTCTACATACACGCCGTCCGGATTCGTCACCAAATCATCTACACTCTGCTTTAATAAAACGGGATTATGATACATGTTAAGTTTGTGTTTTTCTATTGTTTACAATCAGATTTCAGCAATTTATTCTTCGTTAAAAGAACCCATCACCTGCTCGGCAAGATTTGCAAAATCCTCTTCATTGGTTGAGATTACACTTTCGTAGGCATCCTTGTCCCAAATTTCAAAAAGTTCACCTGCGCTGGTAATCACGATGTCTTTCTGAAGACTCGAGTACTGCGTAAGATCTTTTGAAATCTGAAGCCTTCCGGCATTATCCAGCTCTACGGTTTTCACACCTGCCGTAAACATTCTAATAAAATCAGCATTCTGCTTGTTGAATCTGTTGAGTTTATTAATTTTGTCCATCATTTTATCCCACGCATTCATAGGGTAAACTTCAAGGCACTTTTGGAACACAGAACGCTTTACCACAAAGGTTTTGTCATCAAAATCCTCCATCTGCTTTATTAAAGAAGAGGGTACTTTGAGACGGCCTTTGTCGTCTATTTTGCACTCATATGTTCCAATGAAATTTCTCATTTGGGACAAAATTAGAAATATTTTTCCAAAACCTCCCACTTTTTCCCACTTTTTGACTTAATGTTAATAAGTTTTACTTTTGAGCTCAAAAAATGCTCTTATTAACTGATAATTTGGAAGTTGTAAAAATTAGTAACCAAAGTGCATACGAGACTTTTAGAAAAAACTCCCTAAAATGTGCAGTTGTATGTTATTTTTATTTTAAATTAGGCTTGGCAAAATATTTGTGACGTTTAATTTGTATTTTTGCATGGCTTTCTTAAAGCATATTTATGATATTCAAAACAAAAAAAGAGAAAAAATTCGCCTTTGTGGAAGCGGGAGAAGGACATCCATTGGTACTGTTGCACGGTCTGATGGGTGGTCTCAGCAATTTTGAGAAGATGGTAGACTTTTTTTCTGAAAAAGGTTTTAAAGTTTACGTACCTCAGCTTCCCATATATGACCTTCCGGTGCTCAACACCAATCTTACTACAATCGCCAAATACGTTATTAATTTCATTGAAACTAATATAGGAAAACCAGTAACCATCGTTGGCAACTCCATGGGTGGACATGTCGGTTTGATATTAACACTGGCTCGCCCTGATCTTGTGCAGAATCTTGTGCTGACAGGAAGTTCAGGTTTATATGAAAGAGCTTTCGGGGACAGTTTTCCAAGAAAAAACGACCGTTCATATATAAGAAAGAAGGCAGAAGAGGTTTTTTATGATCCTACTGTAGCTTCTGAAGAATTGGTAGATGAAGTTTTCAGTGTTGTAAATGACAGAATGAAAGGTATAAAAACTGTGATGCTGGCGAGAAGTGCCATCAAACACAATATGCTGAATGATCTTCCCAAAATTTCAAGACCAACCTGTCTGATCTGGGGAAAACAGGATAATGTCACTCCACCGGATGTTGCTATAGATATGAACAAATTTATTCCTGATTCAGATTTATTTTGGATTGATAAATGCGGACATGCAGCGATGATGGAAAAACCTGATGAGTTCTGTGAAATTCTCTACGCTTGGTTAAAAAATAAAGTTAAATAAAAATAAGACAGCCATTAAGAAATTTCTTAATGGTTTGTTTTTCTAAAAATATATATTATGGTCATTAAAACAGCCACTTTTGTAAAAAGCAGCGGAAAATGGCAGGAATGCCCTGAACCCAACATGCCGGAATATGCTTTCATCGGCAGATCAAACGTTGGCAAATCTTCTCTCATTAATGCGATGATGAATCATAAAGATTTGGCAAAAACTTCAGGAACGCCTGGTAAAACGCAGCTTATCAATCATTTTTTGGTGAACGAAACGTGGTATCTTACAGATTTACCAGGTTACGGCTATGCAAAAGTTTCGAAAACCCTCAGAAAAGATTTTGAGAAATTGATTACCAATTATATTCTGAACAGAAAAAACCTTGTGAATCTTTTTGTTTTAGTAGATTCCAGACACAAGCCACAGGCGATTGATCTTGAATTTATTCAATGGTGCGGTGAAAGCGGAGTTCCGTTTTCTATTGTATTTACAAAGGCTGACAAACTGAAACCTAATGCAGCAATAAAAAATGTTGAAGACTATAAAACCGAACTTCTTAAAACCTGGGCAGACCTTCCCGAAATCTACGTTACATCGGCAGAAAAAAAAGAAGGTTGCGCAGAGATTTTAAGCTTCATCCAGACAACGAATGAATTTTTAATTAATAACAGCGTTACCTTCGATGAGTAATATTATCTGGAAAATCAAAACTTTTGATGAGTTTACTGTGCCCGAACTTTACGCTGTACTGAAAGCAAGAATCAATGTTTTTGTAATAGAACAGAACTGCCCTTATCCTGATCTTGATGATTATGATCAGAAGGCGATTCACATTTGGGCGGAAGAAGATGGTGAAGTTTTAGCGAACTGCAGGATTTTTGACCAAGGAATAAAATATCCCGAAACTTCCATCGGCAGAGTTTTAACGACGGAAAAAGCGAGAGGCAAAAATTTGGGAAGGCAACTTATTGCATACGCCGTTGAAACTATTGAAAACCGTTTCAAAACTTCGCAGGTAAGAATTTCAGCTCAGGATTATCTGTTGAAATTTTACGGTGAATTTGGATTTGAAGATACCGGAAAAAAATATCTTGAAGACGGTATTCCTCATACAGAAATGCTGCGGAAATAGTCACCGCATTATTTTGCTGATGTAAATATTGATCAGCATTACATATAAAAATATTAAACCCGAAGTTCTCTTCGGGTTTTTTTCAGCAATATGTTTTTTCTTTAAAGATAGATTATGGTTTCCAAAAACTCCATACAGTACCATTATACACGGCAAGTTGTTTTTTGGTAGTGTCATATACCATCATTCCCGGAGCAGGACTGATGATATTGAGATGTGGGCTTGCAACCTTTGGAAGAATCATTGCCTTATCGCTGTCAGATAACACCAGTATCCCAGATGTATTACCTGGGCTGGCAACATCACCAATGACTGTTTTTGCAGTTGAAATCTCTGTTTTCGCTTGTTGTATCGATACATCTGCAACACCTGAGGTATCTACAGACAAATCAAACCAGCTATTATCTTTCAGATATTTTACCTTATAGTCGGTGGTGTCATAAATCACTGTCCCATTTTCTGTGATAGATGCTTTGTTTTCTATGTAAGGTAATATTAAACCTTTGTTTTCTGCCTCATTGAATTCAAGAGAAACAGCGTTATTGGTAACCGTTGGTTTTCCAATTGCTATTTGCGATTTTACTTCTACTCCCGCAATAAGTGCCAATATAATAAGAATGTTGTTTTTCATAATATGTTTTTATTTTAGTTACTGATTCATTTAGAAAGATCATTGATGAAGTGTCTGTGAATTATTACTCAATGACAGCATCATTGTTTAACCTCCATTCATGTTTACAACTGGTGCAGTAGTACCAGCACCACAGCTAGAGCTTGCTACCACAAGACAAACATTACCCACATTATTACTGAGGTTGGTACTTAGTCCTGAAATATTCGCCGCTCCATTGGTGAAGGCTGCCGGATTACTTCCACAGCTGGCATTCAATTGCCCTGCAGCATTTGTTACATTTACAGTGATGGTAGCTGTGGTATTTGCATTAACTGAATATCCCGATGCCGAAATAGAGTTTGCTCCCGGTGTCGCAGTAGTTGTTCCTCCTGTAAGACCTGTTACTGTAACATTAGGGATTGTTGCGATTCGAAGACCCGATGGAAGAGTGTCTGTAAAGTTTAATCCGGTTTGGTTAGCGTTTCCTACAGCAGTATTACTGATTGTAAAAGTATATGTTGCATTTCCTCCTGCGGTTATGATTGCAGGAGATACACTTTTAGAGAGCGAAGCAGGAACGGTTAATGTAAAATCCTCATAGAGATAATAAACTCCTTGCCCGGCTGTAAGATTTGTTGTTCCGGGTCTGAATTGCCCAAAAGTAACAAACTGCTCAGTTCCTGTTGCAACATACGGAAGCGTAACTTTTACCCAGTTAAGGCGGGATGCGGCTCCGTAAACAGCTGTATTAGAACTTGGTATTAAGACTCTTCCAACTCCGAAATCATTTTTAATTGAAGTATATCTTGGGGAAGTATTACCTACTGTATTGGCCAGCGTAGGTGCAGCAGTTGAAAATACTGCTCCTAAGAACCCCTGTTCTGCACTTGGCAGGTCTTGAAAAGTAATTCCTGAGGGTTGATTAAAATTAACAGGTTGGCTTCCGTATAAATGAGCTACGTAAAATGATAGAGTGTATGTAGCTCCAGCTACCAAAGTGCTGGGAAGCTGTGTCGTCATATATTCTTTATAATCTGTTGCATTGATGGAAGTTCCTCTAAGTTCGAGATAAGTTCCTGCATAGCCAGTTCCAGTGCGTGGCAATATCTGATCAGAAAGTTTAAAATTTCCCAAAGTATTAAAATAATCAGGGGTTCCGGCTAATGCTCCCATGGGATTCGTCCATCCTGTAGCTCTTACGATTTGAGAATAGTTGTCAGGTATTTGAGAGTAAGTTTCAAACCCTGTATTATTAATCATATTTTGAGCAGAAAAGATGGAGCTTATTATTAGAGCAGTAGCTATTGTTAATTTTTTTGTTTTAAATAAAATCGAATGATTCATAGTATTAAAATTTAATTTTTAATATTCCTTGTTTAGAAATTCATATTCCAAAATGATGTTGCTGGCTCGGGCAATGATATATTGTTGAGTGAATGCATTGTTATCTGCCTGGGCAACATCTTGCTGTCTATACTACATTGAGTATTTTATCAAATCTGACTGTTCTTGGTTCTTTCAGTAAGCTTCCTACAGTAAATTGAGCTATTACTTCCAATCTTTATGTGTATCTACGGTGAGATTTGGAATAATGACAATTAATTCTGACGGATTACTGATACAATTTTACCGTTCTCATAAATTCTTCAACTCCGTTGCGTTATACTTAAGACTTGTTATCCTAAGCAAACGCAGTGGCATCGAAGTATTTAACAGATGTTTAGTCTGGGCAGGTTTGTGTAGTTACACAATACCAAGCCATCGCAGTGTTTCCTTCTTTTAAGGTATATATTTTAAGGCAATTATTAGTTGTATCATACACCATCATTCCTTCTCTGAAGTCGGCTGCGACTATTCCTACAGGTGTATCTGGTGTTGCTGTGTTATTATCTGCATCAGTGAAGCTTACGCGGTTAGGAACAAATCCTTTTGTTTTAGATTCAAGAACAATGTGACCCCCTTTTCTTGCCATTGGCCAGTTATCAGTATCTGTTGCACCGGCTCTTCCAAGGGCCGTGATTCCAACCTTGGTATCAAGAATTGCTCCTCCTGTAGTGGCTCCTGGTTTGTAGCATGGTACTGTTCCGCAGTCATTGATCAATGCATTTTGAGATGAGCCAACGCCTTGTCCCTGATTATTGCCAGTATCTGCCGCACCACTAGCATTTACTATTGTTGGAACACCTTGAGCGTCCACACATCCGTTTCCTGCACAAAGGTTTTGGTTAGATGCTGAGGACCCAGCACCCACGGTTAATGCTCCTCCTGCATTAACCAGTTGGGATAGAATAACATTTTCACTTCCTTCGATAGCATCCAGACATCCGTCGTTGTCAGAATCAAGATCCAGATAATCTGGAATCAAGTCACCATCTGTATCACAGCCTGCCATCAAAACAATGTCGTCTAAGTAGAAACCGTCTCCTCCAGCATTGAAAACATATTGAAGTTCATCATTAGTAGCCAAAGACTGATTATGAGGTATATTTATAGCAATATTTGTGTTGACCTGAGTATTTGTTGATGAATATGGAACAAAATCTGATGTAGCTCCGTTGCCTAAGACAAGTGTTACATTATTATTATTTCCAATACCATTAGTGAAAGTAGCATATGTAATCCCTCCTAATCTTACTTCCAGAGTTGCTGTTGTATTAGTATTGCTATTGCTTTCATCAGTTGAACCTAATTTAAATGACAGTTTGTAAGTTTGAGTTGCCATTGATGTAATGCCCAATGATTGTGATAAAATCTGGTTAGATCCACCCAGAGTTGTATTTTGGATCTGATTAGCAGAATAGGTCCAGCCTCCACCAGTAATATTCCATCCGCTGACATTTCCTGTGAAAGTTCCGTTGGTTATTTTATTTCCATAGCATTCGTTGGTGTCTAAAATACCATCATTATCATTATCTAAATCTACAGAATCAGAAATTCCATCATCGTCAGAATCTTTACAGGTATCTATTGAAACCAGAACCGCAGACCCTGCAGGTGTATAAGTATTGTTTACTCCATCATAATAAAACGGGAAATAAGTGCCCATTCCGGCAGCTGTAGGATTTGAATATGCTGATCCAATATGGTTTACAGTACTGTACCATCTCAGTTGTGTACCTGCAGGTGCAGCAGGGACATGTGAAAGATTCGTTAAATCTACTGAACCATAGTTACAACAAGCATTGCTTACTGCTATAATTCTTGTTCCAGGGCTGTAGCAATTATTTGCGCTGTCATAATAAAATGCCCAGTATTCTGTAGGGGTAGAAGTTACATATACGATAGCACTGCTTATTAATGACGAAGCAGACGGGGTTGCAGAGTTGTGCCATTGTCTTACTGATCCTGAAGGAGGAGTAGACATAGAGAACCATGTATTTAGATTGGTACTCACGGGTGCAGCAGCTTCACAAGGCGCACAGCCATTTACAGTGACTGTAACCGCAGAAGATGCCGGTGAATAGCAATTCCCTATACTGTTATAATAAAATGCATAGTAAGTTCCTGCGATAGCTGCGTTAGGCGTAGCATATGCAGAACCCGAGTGGGTATTATTGGTAAACCATTGCAAAGTGGTATTGGCTGGAGTTGATCCGGTGTGTGCTTGTGTATTTAGATTTACAGTAGAAGCAGGGCAGTTATTTGAAACTGCTTGACTTACTGTAGGTGTAGTTGCTACACACGGATTTACAATTACCTGTGCAGGTGCTGAACGAACATTACAACTTGCATTAGTTGCAATGATGTAGTAATAGGTTGTTCCGGCAACACTGGTAGGTGGGCTGTAATTAGTGGAAGTAGCTCCCGAGATCGCTGTACCTGTAGTATTGTTATTGGCGGTATTGCTGTACCATTGGTAAGAGACAGCTCCTGTAGCAGCACTCGTAAGAGTAGTAGAGGGAGCATTGTATGCCACAGTTTGAGTAGCAGGTGTTGCAGTTACCGAGCTTGGTAATGCAGTTACGTTAATGTTTACCTGATCCGCATTGGTACATGTTCCTGTTGTGATGGTCCAGGTAAAGATATACGTTCCTGAATTCACAAGATTAGTAACACCACTGTTGTATTGTGAAGGTGTGGTAATTACCGGATCTGGTGCCCCAGCTGGCTTGGAAGCAATTGTCCACAGACCTGTGCTCCCTCCTGTTCCGGGATTATTTCCGTTAAGGGTTGCAGAGGTTACACATGCAATGTTCTGGTCTGATCCTGCATTGGAATTAATCTGCGGAGAAACAAAAACAGAGAATGTATCTTCCATTGAAGTTCCGGAACAGGCATATTCTTTGTCTAAAAATGCTCCTACAGTAGTATTATATGTACCGGGTTTTATTTTAAATATATATTCTCCCGGGGTGGTAAGATTACTGATAATTGTAGAGGTAAGTGTGAAAAGTCTTTGGTTTCTTGCCTGATAAACAGGTGTTGCTGCTCCTGAAGGGCTTGAGACCAGCGTGAAATCATAAGCACCATCAAAATCCTGTAAATAGCTGCTGTTTACAACCCCTTTATATACAGAAGGTAATGGTATATTAGCAGTAACACTACCAGATCCTGGATAACAAACAGTAATGTTATTGACATTTACATTAGAGCGAGCCCCATCAGAAATATGAATGTAATATTGCTGAGTTGTTGGCGAGCACACTCCGTTGCTTGTGCTTACTGTAAATCTGTAAGTTCCTGCACTCCACCCACCTGAAGGAGGTGTTACTGTTGTGCTTCTGGTAGCCGAAGTACCACTTCCTGTTGTCGTAATATTACTTGGGTTACCTCCCGGAGGAACCACTCCTGATGAAACTACTGAGCTCGTTAAAGTGATAGGGTCAGCCGGGTCTAAAGTATAGCTAAATGTAAGCGGCGATGTACTTCCTACCATTCCGCAATACACTCTTCCACCACTGTCTCCGGAATCATAAATCATCATTTGCTCAGGCTCTGAAGGTGCTAAAAAGGATACATAGCGTGGCCGTATTCCTTGGTTAGTATATGTAATTTCCTGACTAGTATATGTTCCTGCAGAATTTGTTACAGTCACGGTAAATTTATAAACACCGGGTGTAGAGGCTCCTGTAAACCTAAAACTGGTGTCAATTATTTGCGAATAAGCAATATTTCCTCCGGAAGGCTGTGAAACTACATTCATTGTTATGATTGTTCCATAGCTTGGATTTCCCGCAGAACCAGGTGTAGTGGTTCCGAATACAGGAGAGCCACTGCTAAGATCAAGGTACGTGCTTCCGTTATTTAGAAGGCATTCGCTTTTTGATGTCGGTAATATTAGATCAGGATTCGGTATAAATCGAACGATAGCTGTGTCTTCATAATAGCAACTGGGGTTGTTGGTTGATGTAATTCTTAAAGTAACAACGTAAGAAGGATCTATATCGTGATTGGATTTATTAATCAAGCTAAATGTGGTAGTAGCTGAAGTTGGTGATCCAAAAGTAGAGTTCTGAGAGGTAATGGTTCCTCCTGATCTTTCGAATCTCCATAAATTATAGGCGGACCATTGTGCGGTATATCCTGCCGGTACAAAACCATTTAAAGTTACAGTACCAACAGTTGCATTCACATTGGTAATATCAGGTCCTGCGGTAAAGCCTGTGTTTTCTCCCGGTGCAGTAATTGTCACCTGAGAGGTAACCGCTGGCCCTGAAGCACATGGATGCGAAATCTGGAACACATAGTTTCCGGGAGAAGTCATCCCTGTAACGTTTGGCGTATAAGAATTCAGATTACTAAATACAGGATCTGGTGCGCCAGAAGGTTTTGAAATAATCGACCATGTGGGGGTACCGGCAGTACTCCCAGAGGGTGTTCCCTGCAAGGTAGTGCTTGTGCCACATATAGTAGCGTTGCCTCCGGCATTGACCGAGCAGGCTTGTGAGAAAATCATGAGATTTCCCGTGAAAAATAGTAATAATACTAAGAGGTTTTTCATCATATCATTGGTTTTAAATTGGTTTTCACTTATTTGATATCATTAATTTCATATTATTTGTATAGGCAGGGAAGAGCCTTGGTGAAAACTTTTCACTACATTTCTTGCAGACATCAAAAGCAGTTCTAAGTACTTCTGTTTTTATCTACTTTAATTTTTGTGAGGGCAATTTTGTTTTTAAACTTGTTTTCAAAATTTATATTAGTGGGTGGCTTCCCCGCTTCTCAGCGGGGGATAACACCAAACCATATATACCGTAACCGTTTCTCAACAGCACTGATATACTACTTATTAAATTCTAAAAAAGTGAATGTTCCAGAAAGTCTTTTAATAAAAGAGAATCTATTTTATATTTACTTCGTTTATATAAAAGGTGGCGGACGCGTGAAACCATGAGAATACATAGTCTTTGGCGTAAAAGAAAATGTGTATTTGTGTGTAGCAAGTATGCTGCTTATAGATGCAAAGCAAACAGTAGTATTATATTGTGATATAATTGCTTTAAAAGAATAATTAAATGTAAGAACTCCCGCAATAAATTGATTTTTCGAAATATCGAAAGAACTTTCAGACTCGTGGGAATAGATGTGATTAATAGCTTCAGGCCTATCTTTTTGTTGTGTTTTTATTTTCTGAGCAATCTTCCTGACAACCGCAATACTTCTTGTTTTTTTTGAAGTAGATTTCAGAATTGTTTTCTTTGTTGCAGAATATTTAATTTCCGTATTTTGGGAAAATTCTTCCAATCCGTACAAAACTGTACCTTCTGATACATAAACGGCTGCTTTTTCAGGCAAACCTGTTTCAACAGATTCTACTACAGGTGTGGCATGAACAAAAGTTTCTGAGGATGGATTTTCTGAAGCAAAAAGAGACGCTGAAGTAAAGATAAACAGTAACGAGATAAAAGAACCCAATCTCCACATGATATCTGGAAGCGTCATGTTCCGGGAAATTAAATTCCGTTCCTTTTTCATCAGTTATTATAGTTTTGTTTTTCGTAACTTCATAAGAATGAGGAGGGAATATTTTCTTACAAAGCCGAAGCAATATTACTCTGATATTGCTGTCGAAAAAAAAATATGGTATCATGATTTCGGAAATACTGTTAGTTGACTTTATGTTTTACAAAATAGAAAAACTGATTTTCAATAAGTTATATTAATTTTTATATTTATGTTGCATTTTCGACTGTGGTATCAAATGTTAATTATTGTTGACAAGTTTTCCTGAAATAAGTAGTATTTTTCAGTTTATAGAAAACAAAAACCAATGACTTTCTATCTTTAGAATTCCTATATTAGTCAGCAACAAAGACTGATTCTTTTAATGAATATACTCAATCAGATAAATGTTGCGGGCCAAAAAAAAGATTTAGACAGCAGGAATAAAGACGAACCATCAGACAATTAAGCTCTATAAAATTTTATGACTTTAAAACAATACAAACCCCGGAATTTATTAACTCCGGGGTTTTAAATCTATGATGAAAGGTTAAATATTATCTTCTTTTAAATTTTGCAGAAAATAAGATGGTGTAACACCATTTACTTTTTTAAAAGCCGTAACGAAAACCTGTGGAGATGAGTAACCACTTGCATCAGCCAAATAACTTATTTTGTATTCTCTATATTTAGGCTCATCATAAATTTTCTGAACAATATAATTGATTCTTAAATGATTGACATAACTGCTAAAACTTAGAGATTTATTGTTTTTGATAACCTGTGAAAGATATTTTGTATTGGTATTCAGCTGGGAAGAAAGTGTAGTGATGGTAAGGTCCTTTTTTAGAAACTTTTCAGATTTTTCAAATGCTTCCAGCCGTTTAAGTATTCTTGATTCCGTTTCTTTAGACATCATATTTTTGTTTGAAAGCAGATCAGATAGTATTTCCTCATCAGTCTGCTGCTCATCTTCATCTATGTAAATATTATCTGTATTGTCATAAACAATTTCAGATGTATTGACAACAGGATTTTTTAGTTTTTCAATTATTTGCTCGTAGTTTCTATGAAGTCTTTTATTTCTTCTTCTCCATAAAATTGCTATACTGATTCCTGCAATTAAAGTAAGAACTCCTGTAATAATCCATTGCTTTTTTGAATTTTCTTCATGCTCAACTTCAATGTCTGTAGTTATTTTATTGATTGTTTTATTGGCATTTGTTCTCCCCACATCAGCAATACTGTCTTTCAGAATAGAATATTCTGTCATATAAAATTTAGACTTTTCTTTTTCTCCCAGCTCAAGATAAGAAGTTGCTAAAAACTCATAAGATTCTACTCTATTCTCTGGCTCTCTAAATTGTTTTTCTAACTCCAATGCACGATTTGCAAAATCTATTGATTTCTGATACTCCTTTTTTTCCATGTAGAGCCAGCTCACCTGATTCAGCATTGTGGTCTTATTGTTAACAGGTAAAGTATATTTCTTGTCATCATAAATAGCTAACCCTTGTAAAAGATACTTCTCTGCCAATTCTAAATTCCCTTTATTAGTATCACTCTCCACTAAATAAAATATTCCCAAACGCAAATAGTTAAAGCCAATCTGGTCATATTTCACATTTTTATTTATTGACCTACTGTTATCGCTTATTTGCTTTGCCATCTCAATACTTTTATTATAAGTATATACTAATGAATCTCCTAACTTCTTGTTTTCATTTCGTTTGAGACGATATAGCAATCCCATCTCATGGTAAAATTGTGATAAGACATAAAATCTTTTATCTTTATCTTTAATATCTGGTGCATGCTTCAACACTGTTTTTAGATCTTTCAAACTGGCATCTGCTAATCCTAAATACCCTAAAGCAAGAGCATTTCTACTGTATATGCTGGAGATATATCCGTCAGTATCTAATTCAGTTTTCGCTACTGTTTTCAGTTCATCTCCAAGCTTAACAACGTCATTATTTTTACCTTGATTTAAATATAATTTCATTAAGTAATCACCACTAATCAAAATACCTAATTTATAGTCCACCTTTTCAGACTGCCCCTTTAGCTCAAGGAGAAGAGTCTCCTTTTTTTTAGGATCATTATTAAGATCAGGGTTTGATGCAATTTTTTTTAATTTATCACTGATTTCATGCTCAGTAGGAGTACTTTGCGCAATAACAATTTGAAAACAAAAAAGAATAGAAAATAGGTAGAAGATTTTTCTCATTAGAATATAGTTTTTAGTTTTGGATGCATCAAAAATACGTTAATTCTAAATAATAAATTGTCTTAACATTAGCATCCAAGATCAGATTTGCAATGATCATATTTATACTTAAACCTACAACGTTTTTTTAATGCTCAAGAAAAGAAAATCCCAACACTAAAACATATAATATGTTAAGTAACTTTTTTAACGATAAAATTAATGTGATAAAGATCAATAAGTATGAAACAAATGGCCAAATGCAGTTTGTTTTTTCGAAATCACTAATGGTAAGGCCAAATAGAGTATTCTTAATTTCGAATATAAAATCTTCAAAGCCGAATTGCAGAATATAGAACAAATGAAAAAAAACTAATTACCCTGCTTTTATTCTCCTCTAAAACAAAAAAGCCTGACAATCAAACGATTATCAGGCTTTTTAAGTACACATACCGGAACTATTTACGAACCGAATTTATATAGGTTTTAAAAAACTCTATGAATTAAAACCTTTATTGGAAGAAGCTGGCCTTTATCCAGTACAAATAAATACGCAGTCTTACACCGCAGTATAATGTTAGGCTATACCAACATCCCAGCCGCATTATGCAAATATGCACTTGTTAATCGTAAGATTAATGAGGTAAAACTCTATATATACCTTAAAATCAACAGTGACGGAAAGGTTGTATATGATAAGGGAAGTTATAGCAATTGGGCAAAGAAGTTGGATGTCAGCTCTAAAACTGTTAAATGTTCTTTGTCATGGCTGATAAAAAATAAATGGATTACAGTTAATGGTGTCAAAAGCACTCTAAGAATTATCAGCTATGAAAAGCTTTCAAAAAAATTAAATTTAAAGTTTAAAAGTGGGTATTTATTTGAGCCCACAAATTATAAATATTTTAAAGCCATGTGTTGTGGTGTAGTGATTACATTTTACATGGGTAAAAAACGTTATTTCAATAGACAGTCGGGAAATATAAAGGGATTTGCCACATCAAAGAACTGTATGAGAAATAATGGCTTTTATCCGATGCCGAATAGCTATCTGGGAAAATGCTTGGAAGTGTCACTAGCAACAGCTTATAGGTATAAGCAAGAGGCTGAAAAAGGTGGGTTTATAGAAACAAAGCCAAACTATAGCTATCTGGAAACTAAAAACGGAAAAAGAATATCTTCGGACAACTATGATATTTTTGTTACAGTAAACAAGTTTGACGAATATCCTAATACAATTAGGAAGACTAAAAAATATATTAAAAAGGTAGAGGCTGATTTAATACATAGCTACATAGTTATGAAGAAAAAAAATGTTGGTTTTTAGTTTTTCATACAATGGAAAAAAGTGAAAAGGATATTAGGGGATTTAAAAGGGGATGATAAACTGATGTTGTAGGATTAAATAAGACAGCAGAGAGTAGGGAGTAGAAATTCTTAGGGTAGAAAGCACTTCATAGAACCACTACTAAACTGTAATCATTTGAAAATGGTGATGATAGAAACACAAATAAAAAATAATAGCAAATACAAAAACATGTAACTAACAGCAAATCAATGCTTTAAATTTTATTATTAGCGAAAATTTTCGTAAATTTAGGTATGAAAGAAATTGATTTACAAATTTGTACTGCAAGTTTTGATAAAATAGAAGAATTAAGAGAACAAAATTTTATTCTGGTAAGCATTTCAGGTAAAGTATTGGGAGAGATAGAACATAAAGAGGAAGTAGAATCCTTTAGAGGTTTTAGCACTTATCGAATGAGATGCCATAAACAGGCTCAAGACTATCTATCCTGTTACATTCTTTACAGGCAGATATTCAATAAAAAAGGTATTGAGAAAATATTAGATCAGTTGGAGGAATTAAAGATTCGGCACAAGAAATCTAAAGTAGTTTTATTAGGTTATGGAAATGCTGGTGAATTTGATTACAGGCATATATTTGCCGCTTTCCTGCGAGAAAACAGCATCTATGTGGCAGAGTACAATGAAAAAATAGATATGGAGATACAATGCCAGCTCTGGCAGTATGATCCTTACAAAGAAGCTGGACACGATAATGTGTCAGATGAGTATGTAGGCGAGACTTTGGAACAGGCTGAGTTTATTTTTGCTAAAACTTTACCAGACAATCCTCATCACTATACCTTGAGAAAAGATTTTGCCAATGATGAGAAATTTCTTTCCATAGTTAGGCATATTAGATACTTTGGAGTTCTTGAGGAGTTTAGCGGAATGATTTTTAGATGCTTTTACTGGAAAAACTATAAATATCACACTCATCCTTTTGATATTTTGGATGTAAATGTAGATTTAATAAATCGCCATAGAATTGAATGACTTTATATTGGATTGAATTTCAAATATTTAAATTAATAACTAGACCAAATTAGACACATAAAAAAAGGCAGATGACAAAACCAGATAGAGCTTCTACCAGACTTAAAAAGAAAATGCTTTTAAAAGCTTTGGAAAAATGTTTGGCTGTAATTAGTCCAGCGTGTCAAATAGTTGGTATAAACCGACAAACTTTCTACAATTGGTTGAAATCTGATTCTCAGCTTAAACAGCACTATGAAGACATAAAGGAGAAATCTTTGGATTTTGCAGAAATATCTTTACTACAGCAGATAGCTGAACATAATACTACAGCAACTATTTTCTATCTTAAAACAAAAGGTAAACTTAGAGGTTACGGTCAGGATAACTATTATATATCGAATAACAATTTGAATGAAGTAGAAAATTTAACCAATGAGCAGCTCTGGGCAATTATTAACAAAAAGTAGCAGTAAATAAAAACGCTAAATCTCATAAACGTGCGTTTATGGAACTTTGCAAAAATAAAAATATGAACAAATACATCGGATATATTAGAGTAAGCACTAAACACCAAAACAATTCCGGTCTTGGTCAGTTAGCTCAAAAAGCGATGATTAAAAACTTTCTTAAAGAAGATGATGTTCTCATCGCAGAATATGAAGAAGTTGAATCCGGGAAGAAAGATAATCGCCCGGAACTTCTAAAAGCTTTGGAACATTGCAAAAGACAAAATGCGATATTACTTATTGGAAAATTGGATAGACTCAGCAGAAATGTTGGGTTTATCTATTTATTAAAAGATAGTAAGGTAAAATTTGTTTGCTGTGATATGCCGGAAGCTACCGATGTTACAATTGGAATTATGGCTGTTCTTGCACAAGATGAGAGGGAACGCACCTCACAACGGACAAAGGCAGCCTTGGCAGAATTAAAAGCTAAAGGGGTACGATTAGGTAGTCCTTCCAATCTAAACAGTGAAGCGAGACAGTCGGGAACGAAAGCATTAATACAAAAGGCTCGGAATAACCCTAACAACAAATTGGCAACAGCCCTTATTGTTCCGCTCCGGGAAAGTGGCTTTAGTTACCAGAAGATAGCAGATAAATTAAATGAAAGTGGTTTTAAAACTTCAACAGGAAAAGAATTTTCAAACGCTCAGGTAGTATTGTTGTACGGTAGGTATATTAACATCAAATTAGAATCAGAGAAGTAGCAAAAATTAATCTATACCACAATTGTAAGATATTTTATACATTTGTGTAATAACAAAAAACAGAAAAATTATAAGATCAAATTAAGGTTGTAAATAACATATAGATATTGCGTTTTGCAATTCGTTTTTCTACTCAAATACTGGTAATATTTCATAGAACAAAAGCGAATGACTGTAAGAGCCTCCCGGTAGGGTGCTTCTGCTTCATTGCTTTTGTGGGTTATACCAGTGACCTGAGTAGAGAATGAAGTTAGTAAGCACCTTTTCATTTAAATCAGATCAATATGAAACACCTAAATCTCTACTATTTTCATCACAATACGGAAACCCGTAACAACATCAGAACAAATAATTCTTATTTCGCATTCTGATGAAGTTTAACAATTTTTTTATTAGCAGTATTGCAAGTCTAACTTTTGGAACACTTATATATGTCCTGTTCAGAACATCGAGCCTTAAAGTCTTTTCGTGGAGCAACATCCTCAATATAAAGTTACTTGATTTAGATTTGAGAAAACTAGCGATGTTAGTTTCCCCAAAACTCCCTGAATGGTTTTTGTTTTCATTTCCCGATAGCCTATGGGTATTTTCTTATGTGTGCCTGATGCTAGGTATTTGGAAAGGCATTATATCATCTCTTAATATAGTCTGGATGATTATTGTTCCATTCCTTGCCATCTGCTCTGAATTAGGGCAGATTACGGGCTTTATTCAAGGAACCTTTGATTACTCTGATATTATCTTTTATATACTAGGTAGTGTAATGCCTTTATTTCTTTTTAAACAATCTATAACATATAATTTAAAATTTTTACAACATGAAAAAAAACATTAAACATCTTGCGTCAGCAGGAGCCTTCGCATTTTTCTTAGCTATTGCTATGGGAAGCATGGATGACAAAAAAGAAAAATCGGGAAGTTCTGAAACCTCAACAGTTACAGCAAATGGCGAAGCCAAAACGAATTACAAAAAATTAGGTGAAACCTTGTCAACAGATTACTTTGATGTGACCATCAATAAAGTCAGGGTTGAAAACAGTGTAAACACCGGAAACGAGTTTGCTGACTTAAAACCAGAAGCGGGAACACGCTACCTCATCATTAATACTTCATTTAAGAACAATAGCAATGAAAGCCGAATGTTGATTGACGGAGAGGTCTTGGTAAACTATAATGGTAAAGATTATACATTCGACAAATCGGAAACTGTTATGTTAGAAGGATGGGGATTGATGATGGATCAGATTAACCCGCTTACTACAAAGACTACCAATTTAGTTTATAAAATTCCAGCAGAATTGAAAGGTACTGCTTACTACAGACCCGGCAGATCAGGAAATGCTGATTTGATTGATTTAGGTACAATTGAATAATTCATGGTTTAGATTTTTCCATGCTGTATGATATATTGAGTACAGTGTGGAATTTTATCGTGTGACAGAAATAATACAACGAATTCTGACAGCTTTTTTTTTATAAATCCACATTACCAATTATATAAATCCAAGAATAATTGACAGTCCTGCCCCAATCCATGCTGCTGTACCTTCGTTAAACCCTATTTCCATGCTTAAAATTTTAACGTAAAGATAACTTAACTTCTGATATCGATGTAGGTAAACAGTTTTAGGATTGTAATTTTCCAGTTTCGCAGATAGAAATATATGATTATCGACAATACTGAATATGTCAAATAAATTTTGAAGAAAGCTGAATTAATAAGTAGCAGGTATTCATCATAAGTATGATAATATGATACGAATGCTTTTTAGACATTTCCCTTAGACTTTTGCTATATCTAATATGGCTATAAATCATTAAAAAACAGCTGGAAATTCCAGCTGTTTTTACTTAATAAAGTTAATCACTCTGTATGTACATGAGGCTATGGCGTGGGATAGTTTAGTTTTTTTTATCCTTTGACATAAACCTCTCTGGAATATCACCTTCCTTATTAAGTCGGGCTAGATTTAATCAATTTTATTGTAATCATTATCTTAAAAAATTTTAAAAAATGAGAAAATGCCTTTTTTCTTTTTCTTTTTCTCCTTTTTATGTGGCTCTTCATTAATAAGAACAATGTTATTATTCTTAATCCAATAATGAGATTGGCAATTAAAGTTCCAGTTACCAATCGAAGGATATAAACTGCTTGCGACCCCATTAAAGGACAGAGTCCAATCTTTTGGAGAAAGTCTAGTAACTACTTTGTTTTTACAACCACACGCACAGAGATGAACAGCAACTTTATACTTAATTGATATATATAAAATTCCATCTTCAAGATTACTAGGAACCTCCTCTACGTAATTATGTTCAATCTTCATCGTGAAATATTTTTGATTTTTCAATAATAAAATGTGAAGATTTTTGCGCCAATTTACCATGATAAAATCCAATATGCTGTTTCCACTTTACAACTGCTTGAGCGGCGTTTAAAGCATTTAATTCTGCAATTTGAATATTAGATGCATACGGATTATCCTGTTCATCATTTTCGTGACTTCCCACTTGCTCATTATAAGTAATTCTCGTCGCTCCGACTAGCATTTCATTACGAAAGCTAACACCAATTCCTACGTCAATAAAATCAATCTTTTTTGATACAAGGAACTTTGTTATATAATTTCTGGCGTCATTTCTATCTATGCATATAAATACAAAGTCCATTTCTTCAAGCTCAGCTATATTTAAATTAGTTACTCTAACATTGTGAGAAACTAATCCTTTGTGCATTTTAGAATAAGTCTCTTTTAAATACTCAACCTTTGAAATTCTTTCTTTAAAAACTTCAGTCGCAGCTGCACCGGGACATCTAAATGAGTTGTGAGACTCAAAAGCGTCATCATCAAACAGATGGATGTTTTTAACAGGTGTTTTAGCAACAAAGTCTAAAATATAACTCCCTGTTCCCCCTAGCCCCACAATAGCCACCTTCATACCTTCTAATTTTTCGTTAAGGAAATCAATACGAGCTCTAGAAGAATTCGAATCAAAATATACAAAAGGACTGTTACCTTCAGTAACGATTATAGGCTTATGTGTTTTCGCTGTCACCATTCCAGTTTCATCAAGTGATATTGCTTCATTAGATATAATTTTAATATAGCTGGTAAACTTATCGTAGAAATTAACGAATGGAGTTTTAGGTCGGTTAGAAAATGAGTAATCAGCAATAAAATCTTTTGACAAAACCACTCTATCTTGATGTTCAATGGTCACAATAGGTGCTCCATTTGTATAACATGGTTTTTCACCTTTAAAATAGACTACATGAGTATTTGGTTTAGCAATTAGACCTGATGCTGGAAGAAATTGAAATGGTGAAAATAGTATCCCATACTTTATTTCTTTATTTGAATTTACGTAGGGAATATGGTGGATACTAATGTATCCACCGTTTATTTCCACTTCGTACCCTTCGTCAATCAGAGTACGAATATCTGGGTTAAGACTTATCTGTTGCGCTAACATAAAATATCATTTTGTGTTTAACTTTAACAGATTTTCCGGATGTAAGAACTCCCTCTGGCTTCTCCATAACTCCGTTTTCATAAGCGACCGTAAAAGCAGTATTCGGATTATTCATGACATGTCCTGACAACTTTATTACGTCGTTAAATGAAATGGTCACTTCATCCCAATAATGGTTTGTTCCATCAATTGTAATATAGGTCTTTTCTTTAGGTTTGGATATAAATTTCTCCTTTCCTTCTCTCGCTAGATCGACAAACTCATTATCTTCAATAATGTCGTCATTCCATCCGTCCGGAATATCCAAATACAAAATGTGATTTTGTGGAATATTTCCTTTAGTACGAATTTCGATACCTGTAATATATTGCTTATAAGAGATGAAATCTTTACCATTAATCGAATAATCAAGTTTCTTTTTGACGAAAAACTGTTCAATATCCGGTCTCGCAAGATTTACTTTTGTCTCATTTTCAATTAGCTCATCTTGATAAGGTTTGCTAATAGCTAGATACAGTTCTGTTGTATGTGGGATGTTTTTTACATCTTTTAATTCTCTTCCTGTTAAATATTGTTGGGTTGTAGAGAATTCTTCGCCATCTATTGAAAATTTTAGTGGCGGAACATTTTGAGTGTGATTATTTAAATCCATTGTTTACTTTTTTTAATTAAATTTATTAACTGTTACATAAGTAACTTAACCATTTTGATCTTCCGGTAAACCGTTTTGATCAAGCGCAAATCATTGTTTCTGCGATGTAATATTTTAAAAATTAATACAGTCAGGTTATGTTAAAAAATCAACATATTGGTTAAAAAAGTAAAAAAGTTTGGAAGATATCTCTAAAGATGTATATATTTGAAGTGCGAAGACAAATATTTTGAATCAGCATTTGCCTTGCAAGGGCTTGCTGGATAAAGATATTTTTCAAACCGGGCTTTTTTAACCGCCTGGTTTTTTTATGTCAACATGATTTTAATCATATTGACAATACAAATATATAATTTCTAAATTCAATTCACAAAATATTCCAAACATTTTTTTTTAAAAAAGTTACCAAATTACACCTTAAACACCACATTTGCTTAATTATCAAATACTTATAGTTGGTAAATTATTTTTAAATGCGACGAGTTTTGTCGTACTAGTTTTGCAATCCTGACATATTTGTATTTGAAAATAAAAATAAGTTGGCTGAAATGAGTGAAAATTAGTTTTATTTTCGTACCTTTGCTAAACAAACAAACCTAATTATGAATGAGAACCAATTTTTTATAAATTTGGGTGCTAACATTTCCTCTATTAGGATGAAGAAAGATATAAATCAAGATGACTTAGCTAAATTTCTTGATTTATCTCGGCCATCGATCGTTAATATTGAAAAAGGAAAGCAGAAACCCAGTGTGTATACATTGTTACTAATTGCTAATTATTTAATGGTAGATATTAAGGAACTATTACCAGAAGTGATACCAGCAATTGAGAGAGGAAATGTGATCGGCTTAGGATTCGATAAATCAATTTTCTCAGAGGATAGAGATCTAGCCAATTTTATGAAAATAGTTTCAAAAACCAACAGATAGAATGTCAATTTCAAAAAGTATTATAGATATAACAAAAGAGTATATCGAAACCAATACTTTTCTTTTTCAGGAACTACCAATTAATTTGGACACATTAGTAGAAAAAGAAGGGATTAATGTAATTAATTATCCGTTCAAAGATGATATTTCTGGTTTATTAATTGTAGAGGAAAATCAAGCTACAATTGGTATTAACAAAAATTCTGGGAAAGTAAGAAGAAGATTTACTTTAGCACATGAGTTGGGGCATTATAAGCTTCATAGCCAGAAATCAAATATGTTTATGGATAACGTCTTTTTTAGAAGAAAATCAGAAGGATATACCTCTAAAGAAGAAAAGATTGAGAAAGAGGCAAATTACTTTGCTGCAAACATACTAATGCCAGAGCATTTAGTTAAAAGAGAAATTTTAGGACTAGATTGCGATTTGCATGATGATTTCACTATTGCCACTTTAGCAAATAAGTTCGAAGTTAGCTCCTCTGCCATGACTTTTAGATTAATTAATCTGGGGTTATATTAAAATAATTTAATTAAAAGATAAAATCCGTCCTTGGACGGATTTTTTCATTATTAATTGATTTTTAAAATAAAACTCTACAAAGTTGTTTTTATTATTAATCTAACATACTTGTTGCATTTCAACATTACAAGACTTTCGATAAAAAAATCTTTAAGCGAAATTGATTAACAACATAAAACAAAATAAACAATATTTTAAGGTATTAATCAATTTAATTTGATAATAACTTCGAAAATTTATAACTTTCAACGTCTTATTTTTCCTGCAATTTGAGATTTGAGATAAATCAATTTTTATATTAGTGTAATACGTATATTTGAGTAATAAGAAGTACGCTAATATTCTGAATAAAAAAGGAATGGAAGATTAACACATATAACATAATGATTAACCAACATAGGAAATATTGCTATCGTATTATACATATCAACAACTTATCCTTATTGTTGCAGAATGGAATAGTCAATAAACACCATCCTAAGGCAAATAAAAATTACGTCGACATCGGGAATCCTCAAATTATTGATGTCAGAAGTACTACACCAGTAAAGATAAATAACTACGGTACGCTGGGTGACTATGTTCCATTTTACTTCACTCCAAAATCTATTATGCTTTACAATATAATTACTGGCTACTGGCACCCTTTGGTTCCAAAAAGAAACCGAAGTGAAATAGTGGTTGTTAGATGCTTAATTTCAGGTCTTACAAAATTACCGAAATGGTTTTTCACAAATGGACAAGGAAATGACATGGCAAGTAATCATTATAACAATGTTGCAGAATTTAATCAAATAGACTGGCAAAGTATACAGAATAGTGATTTTTCAAAAAGCGACGGAGACTATGATCGGCCAAGAAGATATCAAGCAGAGTTTTTAGTTCACGGACAGGTGCCATTGAACTGTCTTGAATCACTTAATGTATGCAATAAAGATACTGCAAAAATTGTTAATAATATTTTAGCTCAAAATAATATTAACGTGGCAATAAATGTAATTCCACAATATTTCTTTTAAAATGATAAAAATAGTTCAAGGTGACATGATGCAATCTGGAGCACAAGCTTTAGTCAATACCGTAAACACAGTTGGCGTTATGGGTAAAGGAATTGCTCTGCAATTTAAAGAAGCCTTTCCTAGCAATAACAAATTTTATATCGATGCTTGTAAGAATAAGGAATTAGAGCCTGGCAAGCTCTTAACCGTATGGGATGAGAACCTACAACTTGGAAGAAAACTTATCATCAATTTCCCTACTAAAGTACACTGGCGTCAACCATCTAAATACGATTATATTGAGAAAGGATTAGTTGCTTTGCGTCAGCTAATACAAAGAGACAAAATAAAAAGCATTGCAATACCTCCTTTAGGAAGCGGAAACGGAGGTTTAAATTGGGAATTAGTAAAACCAATGATCGAGAAAGCTTTAAGCGGGCTCGATACAGAAATTATGATTTATGAACCTAATGCCGAAATTAAGGCAATTTTACAAAAACAAGAAGTAAAAAAAGAAGTAAAATTAACCCCTGCGAGAGCATCATTGCTTTACGCTCTGTTTGCTTTCGAAAGCATGGGAGAATATAGTAGCTTATTTGCGGCCAATAAGCTAGCTTATTTCTTACAGCGAAAAGGACAGAAACTTAATCTAGATTTTAAAGCTTATCACTATGGGCCTTATGCTATTGGTGTAGAAAAGGTACTATATCATCTAAATGGAGTATTTTTACAAGGTATGGAACAAGGAAATACAAAACCATTTGAACCACTTAAATTAAATTATGAAAAATGGAACGACGTTAAACAGTACATAAATAAAGATCTTCCTTATGAAGATTCTCAACGTCTCAGAAGTCTCATTCAATTTTTAGCCGGTTTTACGTCAGAACTCTCACTGGAAATTTTAGCTACAGTTGATTTTATAATTGCTGGCAACCCAAAATATTCATTTGAAGAGGTGATGCAAGCTATAGCTGAATGGAACCTTCGAAAGAAAGAATTGTTTAAACGTGAGTACGTCCAAATATCTTACGATTACCTTAAAAACTATTCATCTGAACTATTCAATTAGAAGTTATATTTGATAATTTTTACAGACTCCTACCCGAGGATTCATTATATAAAACAAGACCTTTTTTCTAAATTGGTCTTGTTTTTTTTCATTTTATGTGCTCACTAGCTCAACAAGTCAAAAATTTTAAATTGTAAAATTATTAGATTCCAGACTGCAGATTTACAATTATTTAATGCCTTTATATATTATCTATTTTAATTCTTTCCAGTTATAATTAATATATAGATTTCTAGGCAATGTTGAACAACCTTTATAATTAGAAATGATTTAAAAGTTCCTATACTGAATTGTGTTCCTTTGATATTTTCAAATGCTTCAACATTTTCTTGAATAGGTTGATACCAAAAATTGCCGTTAATTATAGATCTGGATTGTTCTAAATCAGGCGTAATTTCAATTTTTTATTTGAACTTACATTGCACTAATATGTATTATTATATTTTTTTTATTACATCCAAATGTAAAATTTGTATATTTGTAAAAATATTTACAATGAAACTTAATATTGCGAATCAGAAACTACAGCAAGACAGAATTCATTCAGAAGCGCTAAAAGAGATATATGGTGAACTACCAATAACGTTAATAAACTTTCTAAATAATAACATTCTTAATTATTGTTTGCACGAAATAAAGACGGGTATAAAGCAAGATCACGCTGTTAGAGTAGTGAATAGTTGGGTTGCGCAAGATGTCTTAAAAATCAGAGAGGAAGACAAAGGAAAAATTCGCAGATTTGACCGACTTGAAAACATCTGGTTAAATGTTGTCTTTGAAGCAAGAAAATTTGGGGTTCCAATTGAGGAGCTAAAAGATCTACGAAAAAACCTTTTAGAGTCTCAAATTAATAATTTTTCAAAATTTAAATTAGGTATGTTACAAACATTATTTGCCTCTCCGCAAATATTGGTATTTCCAATGGATGGAATCCCACAAATGTTGTCAACTAATTCTTACAATTCATTTACGAAAACAAGATTCCCTGCTCACATAGCCTTGAGATTAGAAGATTACATTTCTATCGAATATCCAAAAAATGCTCTTTCTTTTGATTTCAAAATCTCAAACCCTTTGGAAGACAAAAATAAAATGTTACTTCTATATTTTCTTAAAACGGGAGATTTTAAATATATTAAAATACATTTAAAAGATGGAGATATTAGAGGAGTTGAAGATTCCACTTCTATATTAAACAATAAAGATATTATGAAAGCTATTTCCAACTGGAGTTTTCAAAAGATTGAAATATTAATAAATGACGACGTAGAAACAACTATAAATCTTCAATCATGATTACAAAAGAAAAAGCCAGAAAAATTCTAAAAAACAATGATGAAGATTTTTCTAATGATGAGGTCGAAAAGATACTAGAAGAATTATACCGACAGGCAAAAATAACCGTAAAAGAGTTTCAAAAAATAACCTCAAATAACATTAAGAAGGATGGAGAAAGGTAAATATAGAAAAGCCATAGGATATCTACGAGTAAGCTCTTCAAGCCAAGAAGATGGAACATCTATTGATACGCAGATGGAAAGTATAAAATCTTTTTGCTTTAATTATCAGATAGATCTTGTAAAAATTTACATCGATATATTTTCAGCTAAAAATTTCGATAGACCTCAATACAAAAAAGCTCTAGAATATTTAAAAATTAATAAAGGAGAAGTTGATTTATTTTTAACGAAAAAAGTTGATAGATTTACCCGTGGCGTCCGCTCTGGAGTAGAAGCAATTGAAGATATTAAAAAGTTAGGTGTAGAGGTTAATTTTGTAGATGAATGGATAAATAATTTTGATTCTGCTGGCGGACAAATGTTATTTAATTTAAAATCAACCTTTGCTCAATATGAGAGAGAGGTTATCAATGAGCGCACAAGAACTGGTGAACGAGCAGCTATGTTGTCAGGAAGATATATTAAAACGCCTCCTAGCGGGTATAAATTTCAAAAACTTGGAGACGGCAAAAAATATCTTGTTCCCAATGAAAAAGCATCTTTGATTTCAAATCTTTTTGATGATTATATAACTGGAACTTATTCTCAACAAGAATTAGTAAAGATGTACAAATTAAAAGGACTAAATATTTCAAAAACCTCTATAAGCCTCATTTTAAGCAACATTTTATATGCAGGGTATATTGACCTTAAAAAACATAATATAAGCCCATTTACAACCATTAAAGCTTTGCACGAACCAATAATATCAGAAGAGGTATTTAATAAAGCAAAAGATATAAAAAATGGCAGAAATAGGATGATTAAAAAAATTAGAACTAAAAACCCAGATTTTCCTCTAAGTGGATTCTTGTCATGTTCTAATTGTGGTAGCAAAATGTACGGAAGTAAAAGCAACAATGGGAAAAGTAAAAAAACTACTAGAGAATATTCATATTACCGTTGTTCAGAAAATTGTGGTGAACGATACGACCCAACAGACATCCATAGAGAGTTACAGATTAGTTTATCAAAGGTAAAGCCCTCCAAAGGAATAATGAAACTATTTGAAGCAGTATTATTAGATGTTTATCGAGATACCGTAATGCAAAATACAGAACTTTTACAAAGGATCGAAAAAAATATTCATAAACTTGAAAGCGAGGAACTAAGGCTGGTTGATAATTATGTGAAAGGAAATATTGAAAAGATTCATTATGATAAACTTTTAGAAATTAAAAAGAAAGAAGTTAGCGAATTAATGTCGCAAAAAAACCAATACAGTAGTCAGCAAGAAAATAATAATAAATATATTTCTTTTGGTTTAACCGTTTTATCAAATCTTGATGAATTCTATGAAAAGTCTTCCGTAGAGGTGAAAATTAAGCTATTGGGTTCGTATTTTACTGAGAAATTAATTTTTGAAAAAAATAAATTCCGAACCCTGCCTTTTAATGAAGTAATCGATCTATTATGTAGATATAGTAAGGATTTCCAGAGGTTAAAAAAACAAACGGGAGATAGTTTTTCCACTAACTCCCGTTTAGTACCCCAGACGGGACTTGAACCCGTACATCCGAAGATACAGGATTTTAAGTCCTGCGTGTCTACCAATTCCACCACCAGGGCGTGATGAGAGCGAAAAACGGGACTCGAACCCGCGACCCCAACCTTGGCAAGGTTGTGCTCTACCAGCTGAGCTATTTTCGCATAAATTGTGCGGATGAAGGGACTCGAACCCCCACGCCTCACGGCACCAGATCCTAAGTCTGGCGTGGCTACCAATTACACCACATCCGCAATTTATTTTTTTGAATATTTTAAAGAACTTCTTTCGTTTTTGTGAGTGCAAATATAGGGCAAAAATTCATAACTGCAAGTCTTTTCAAACTTTTTTTTCATTTTTTTTAAATTTTTATTTCTCCCTTTATTTTTACATTTCATTTTACTACTTTTACATCCTTAACATTTACGATATGGAATTACAAGGTACGGTAAAGAAAATCTCTGAAGTTCAGTCTTTTGCAAGTGGTTTTCAGAAAAGAGAAATGGTGATTTTAACGCAGGAGCAGTATCCGCAGCCCATCAACATAGAATTTTTGCAGGATAAGATCAATTTGCTCGACTCTGTAAAGGAAGGTGAAAATGTAAAAGTAGGAATCAACATCAGAGGTAGAGAGTGGGTATCTCCACAAGGCGAAACAAAATATTTCAACTCTATTACAGGATGGAGAGTAGAAAAAGTGATGGACAACAACAGCGCGGAGCCTACACACGCAGCACCAAGCCAGTCTGCTTCACCTGCTGCATCAAATGCAAACCCTTTTGAAGAAGAAGACGATGATCTTCCTTTCTAATTGAAATTTACAACTCAAAATATAATCCTGCTTTCCAAAAAAAAGTGGGATTTTTTGTCTTATGGTAAAACTTGATCCCAAAGAAATCTCTTTCCCCGATCCTGAATTTTATGATAGTCACGAAGGTATCATCGCTTACGGAGGTGATCTCTCGCCAGACCGCGTATGGTTTGCTTATCAGAACGGTATTTTCCCATGGTTTAATCCTGATGAGGAAATCCTTTGGTGGTGCCCCGACCCCAGATTTGTGCTTTTTCCTGAGGAAATAAAGATTTCAAAGTCGATGAAGAAAATTTTGGATCGAAACATTTTCACGTTTACCGAAAACCAGTGTTTTGAAGAAGTGATCCGGAACTGTCAGCAGACAGCGAGAAAAGATCAGGACGGGACATGGCTTTCTGAAGAACTTATTCGGGTTTTTCTGCAATTTCACAAATATGGTTTGGCGAAAAGCATTGAAGTTTGGCAAAACGACGAACTGGTAGGCGGATTTTACGGTTTGAAAATTGGCGATGTTTTCTGCGGTGAAAGCATGTTCAGCAAAGTAAGCAATGCCTCAAAAGCAGGTTTTATAAATTTTGTTGAAAGAAATAAGAATTCTTTAACGCTGATTGACTGTCAGTCCCACACGCCTCATCTTGAAAGTTTGGGAGCAAGAATGATTGCCAAAAAAGATTTTTTGCATATTTTAAGGGAAAATAATCAGATTTAAAAAATATACACGTTCATGCTTGCTGATTTTGATGATATAAAAAAGGTTCTAGAAGAAAACTATTCCCCGCAACAGATTCATAGTAGCAAAAAAATCAGCTCCTCGGAAATTTTCGCATGGGAAACAAAACTTCAGATTAATTTTTCTAACAATCTAAAAAGATATTTTCAGGAAATTGGAATTTTTCAGTTTGACTGGTCTTTTTATAAATGCTTAGATTCAGAAATGTTTTATGTGCATTTTCTAACTGATGCCTTTATTGACATTCTAAGAAATGAAGGTTTGCCAGAGGACGAAATAGAAGTGTTTAAATCTAATTACAACTTTAGAAATCAGTGTTTCGATTATGGAATTTCTGAAAAATGGATAATAAATGTAAACAAAATCTATGAGGATCTGGGAAAAGATGAATCTTGCATGGAAATAGGTGTCCGCTTGTTTGACGACACTTATAATTGCACAAATTACCTAATGTTGACAGGAATAAACAAAGATTATATTGTAGAACATTTTGCAGCCAATTCTTATAGAAAAGTAGATTATTTTTGGAATTATCTATTAAAAAAGTGAAGATGAAAAAACTCACCATTTTAAGCGGAGCCGGAATCAGTGCCGAAAGCGGAATAAAAACCTTCAGAGACGGCGACGGACTTTGGGAAAACCACAGCATCACAGACGTAGCAAGCCCCGAAGGCTGGAGAAAAGACAGAGCACTGGTTTTGGAATTTTACAACCAGAGACGCCGTCAGCTTCATGAAGTTGAGCCCAATGACGCCCACAAACTACTTGCAGAACTGGAAAAATACTTTGAAGTACAAATTATCACTCAAAACATTGATGATCTGCATGAAAGAGCCGGCTCTACCAACATTACCCATCTTCATGGTGAGCTTTTCAAATCGTGCTCATGCAACAATAAAAATCTGATTTACGAACAGAAAAACGACATCAACATTGGTGATAAAGCAGAAGACGGAGCCCAGCTCAGACCTTTCATTGTCTGGTTTGGCGAAGAAGTTCCCATGATGGAAAAAGCAACCAAGCTCGCACGTGAAGCCGATATTTTTCTGGTCATCGGTACATCACTGCAAGTTTACCCTGCTGCAGGATTGGTTCACGAAATTAAAGATGACTGTCTTTTAATCGTTATTAACCCAAATGAAACGGGTTTTGGATATGGGCAGAGAGCTGTTGTGATGAAAGAAAACGCCACGCAGGGAATGAGGTTGCTGTTTGATAAACTGATGGATTTATCTTAAAAACTTAAACTATGGCTGATTCCCAAAAGAAGAAAACAAGCAAATTCCTGAGCTATGTTCTCCGCCATCATCCTGAATTGATTGGTTTGAATTTAGATGAAAACGGCTGGGCAAATGTGGAAGAACTCATTGCAAAATCAACAAATGACAGTCAAGGATTTACATTTGAAGAACTCGATGAAATTGTGGAAACGAATGACAAAAAACGTTTTGTTTTTAATGAAGACAAAACCAGAATCAGAGCCAATCAAGGGCATTCGATTGGGATTGATTTAAATTTAAAACCTCAGCAGCCACCGGAATTTCTGTATCACGGAACGGCTCAAATAAATATCGCTTCCATATTAGAAAATGGTATTGAAAAAAGAAACAGACAGCATGTTCATCTAAGTTTAAACAAAGAAACCGCAACAAAAGTCGGAATGCGTCATGGCAAGCCAATTATTTTAACCATTAGCACAGGAAAAATGTTTGAGGATGGAATTCTATTTTATCTTTCCGAAAACGAGGTTTGGCTGACGGATTTTGTGGATGCGAAATACATCAAATTATAAATTCAAACTTAATATTCATCATCTTTAAATGCAATATTGAAGTAAAAGTAATATCATGAAATTAATATCTATTTTCTTCACTTTCATATCATCTTTCGTTTTTGCTCAAAATCCATATCAAACTCCCTTTGAAAAAGGCAACGGAAACGAAACGGCAACGTATAAAGAAATGAATGCTTTTTATGAAAATCTTGCAGAAAATTTCAAAACCATTCAGTACCTGAAAAAAGGAGAAGATGACAACGGAAAACCAATTTACGTCGTGGTTTACAATCCTTTTCCAGAGAAAGATTTTGAGAAATTAAGAAAAGAAAAAGCCGTCCTCTTCATAAACAACGGAATTCATCCCGGCGAGCCCGACGGAATCGATGCTACGATGATGCTGATGCGGAATCTAGCTTCAAATAAAATTAAAACTCCTGAAAATTTTGTCATCGCAGCGATTTCTGCCTACAATGTAAGCGGAATGCTGAATCGTGGAGCATTTTCAAGAGCAAATCAAAACGGTCCGGAACAGTATGGTTTCAGAGGGAATGCAAGAAATTTAGATCTCAATAGGGATTTTATTAAAGCTGATTCTAAAAATGCAAAGAGTTTTCAGGAAATATTTCAATGGCTGAAACCTGATGTTTTTATTGACAATCATGTGAGCAACGGCGCAGATTATCAGTATACTTTTACTTATATTTCTACTTTTAAAGAACGTTTGGGTAAAATCTTAGGGGAATATTTTTATAAAGATTTTCAGGCTAAAAATTTAAATGATTTAAAAAAAATCGGCTATGAAAGCACGCCTTATGTCAACATTCATGGCGATGTGCCCGATATTGGCTTTGCTGCTTTTGAAGATTCTCCGAGATATTCTACAGGCTACGCATCACTTTTCAACACCATGGCGACGATGCCGGAAACCCACATGCTGAAGCCTTATGACAAAAGGGTGGATGCAACTTACAAATACATGCTTGTCAATCTTCAGAATTTAGATAAAGACTACAGGAAAATCAAACAACTCCGAATCGACAATTTAAAACAGTATCAGGCAGGAAATCAATATGGCATTCACTGGAAAATAGATTCTACTCAGTATTCGACCATGGATTTTAAAGGTTTTGAAGGAAGATACAAACCGAGTGATATTTCGGGGAAGCCAAGATTATTTTATGACAGAAGCAAACCTTTCACAAAAAAGATAAAGCTGTTTACAACGGCGGTTCCTACGGGCTACGTTACCATTCCGAAGTATTATGTGATCCCCCAATCGCAATACCGTGTGATTGAAGAACTGAAACGCAATCAGATTCAGATGAAAATAATCACAAAAGACAGCACGATCGCGGTTGAATCGTATAAAATTAATGATTTCAAAACCGTGAAAAATCCCTCTGAAGGTCATTATCTTCATTATGAAACCACAGTTGAAAAATCAGATAAAAAAGTAACAGTCGCGGCAGGTGACTATCTTGTTTCCACACAGCAATCCGGAGTAAAATATCTCGTTGAAACACTTGAACCGGAAGCCACCGACTCTTTCTTCAACTGGAATTTCTTCGACGGAATTTTATCTCAGAAAGAATATTATTCATCCTATATATTTGAAGATACCGCTGCGGAACTGTTGAAAAAAGACAAAGATTTAAAACAGAAATTTAAAGCTAAAAAAGATTCAGATAAAGAGTTTGCCAACGACGGAAATGCACAACTCGACTGGATTTACAGAAATTCTGATTATTTTGAGTCTAAAACTTACAGAAGATATCCTATATTCAGAATTATGGAATAAAAAAAGACGTCTCAGCAGAAACGTCTTTATATTTATCTTTTAGGTAAACCTTTTTTTAAGGCTAACTCAGCTCTCACAATGGCTTTTCGCTCTTTCCAGTCCATGTATTTCTTTTTGAAATTCTTCTTCATGATGTCATCAAATTTTCTCTGAACCGTAAGATTCCACAAAGACTGTGCTTTAACTGCCCATGATTTATCCCATGCTCTGAGTGAAATTGAGAAACTTCCGTCGAGATATTTCATCCAGTGCCACCAACCTGTCGGCATAAACAAAGTGTCGCCGTGTTCCAGAAAACACTCAATACCTTCTACTCCATCCAACGCTGGGAATTTTTCAAAATCCGGATTGGCAATATCATAATCTTCTAAAGCATAGGTTGCGTAAGGAAGCTGATACAGCCTTTTTTTCCATTTGTTTTCAAAAAGCATCACGTGCTTTCTACCGTTGAAATGCGTGTGGAAAATATGTGCTAAATCGATATCGTAATGTAAAAATGTAACAGAACCTTTTCCCCCGAAAAACATTCCCGGATATTTATCAAGAAAACCTCCCATTAATTCTTTTGGCGGAATATAATCTTCCAGGAGTTTTTTTGCCTGCTTGATAGGATCGAAAAAGAAAATTCTGAGATCCGTAGGTTCTCTTTGAATTAAATCGATATAATCTGCAAACTTCATTTTGGTAGTTGGCGTATTAATCGGTGCTGCAGGATCTGCTTTTTTTGAATCATATAATGGAACTTCCACGTCGCCTACTGCCTCCTTCACATAATCCATCGTCCATTTTTGGTAAGCCGGCCATTTTCTTGCCATATTTTTGATGACTACCGGTTTTCTCGGTTTTAGATATTTTTCAATAAAATCTTCCTGAGTAATATCGTCTACAACATCAATCGGCTTTAAGATAACTCCCATTTTTAAAAAAATTAATGTTACAAAATTATTAAATAAAAGGTTATGCACACGAAATAAAGATTTTTTTAATCTATGATGTTCATCACATTTATTTAGAATGGGTAAAAATATATTTTTTTCTTTTTTAAATCTGAAAATTGTATTTCATTTTTCAACAAGATATCAGAAAAATAAATTTTAATTGTAAATAATATTGATATTCAACTATGCTCAAAAGAGTTTGATTCTTGTAATTTTATCAATAATTAGTGAATTCAACATGCGATTATTAGATTCTTTTCGTTTCACTTACCAAGAGTAATTTAACTATTCCACAAAAATTATATCTCTATTGTGAGTAACAAAAACAGTTTCTTATAAACTAATAGTTCAAATAATAAATTCCGGAAATATTTTAATCCCAACTTTTAGGGGTTGAAAAACGGTTTTAAGACTTAAAAAATAAATAACTTGATATGAGACAAAATTTTTTCCTCTTTGTTCTGATGTTCTGCTCGGCGATGCTATTTTCGCAGAAGACCATTTCAGGAAAAATTACTGATGATGACGGCATTGGCATCCCAAGTGCCAGTGTAACTGTAGAAGAACCCGGTAAAGACGCCATTCTGGCATACGGAATTACCAATTCTAAAGGGGAATACAAAATTACATTTACCTCATCCGAGAGCAATGTAGACCTTAAAGTGAAAGGTTTTAACCAAAAACCAATTACAAAGCAAATCAGCAATACAGATCAGAATCTGAATTTCAAAATGCAGTCTGAAGCTACAGAAATCAAAGAAGTTCAGCTGAAAACCAAACTGATTACCGCAAGAGGCGACACCATTGCTTACGATCTGAAAGCATTCGACAGCAAAAGCGACCGTACTTTGGCAGACGTGATGAAAAAAATCCCTGGAATTGAGGTTAATGCAGACGGAACGGTGCTTTACCAAGGAAATGCCATCAACAAATTTTACGTAGAAGGAAAAGACCTCATGGAAGGCGGGTACGGAACAATTACCAATTCTTTACCTAAAGATGCTATCGCAAAACTTGAAGTTTTGGAAAACCACCAGCCGGTAAAAATGCTTCAGGGAAAAATACCATCCGATGCAGCAGCCATCAACATCAAACTGAAGAAATCTGTTACCATGACAGGTCGTGGAGAAGTGGGAATTGGTGCAGATCCGCTTTTGTGGAATGTAAAAATGACCCCGATGTTTTTCAGCAAAACCAGCCAGTGGGTCGTTAATTATAAAACCAACAATGTAGGAGATCAGGTTGAAAATGAAGGAAATATTCTCGGAAGCTACAACCCGTGGGAAGGAAGAAGAGGAAATGTTTCTCAAAATGACTGGCTCAATGTAGAAACCTCCGGAACGCCAAGTACACCTGTTAAAAGATATTTGTTTAATAATGTTCATTATGCCTCAGCAAACTATTTAACTAATATCGACAAAGCAAAACAATGGGAATTGAAAGCGATTGCCAACTATACCAACAATGCGGTTGAAAGAGAAGATTATAGAGAAACCACTTATCAGACTGGAGCTTTAGCAGGAAGCAAGGTAATAAACAGCACCCGCAATGACTTTTTCACCGATAAAGTAAGAGGAGAAATATTATTTACCAAAAATGCCAAGAAAGGTTTCTTTAAAAACTCAACCAGCTTTAGCCAGTTCTGGAATGCAGACCGTGCTTTTGCTGTAAGAGAAGGACGATCTGCAGGACAGGCAGTTGAGTCTCCGACCTCAAATTTCCAAAACTCATTAAGTACAATTATTCCGTGGAAAGAGAAAATGGTGAATTTAAGATCGTACATTAGTTATCAGGATGACAGACAAATGCTTAAAGTCAGTCCTGCGAATTATCTTCTTATTCCGTTTAAAGAAAACGAAGATGCACCGGTTGGAACGATTTCTTTTCTGCCAAATACCGTTGCACAGCAGAATTTCAGACTAAAAACTTTAGACACTTCACATTCTGCCAATATCAGTTTTACTAAAAAGGGATGGACATTCACTCCATCGGTAGGATTTGATTTTTCAAATGATAGATTAGATACAGATTTTAACGGTATTGCCCTTTCAGGAACACCTAATTTTAATGGTCCAGCGTACGAAAACAATCTGAAATTTACAGAAATAAACCCAAATGCATCACTAGGTATCAACTACAAAACAGATGTATGGAATGTTTTTGCCAATCTACCGGTAAACTTCACCAGCATCAAGGCTGAAGATGATGTGAGAGGAGTTTCAAAAGATTTGAACAGAACCACATTTACGCCAAATTTATTTGCACAATATACTTTTGCGTCATTTTGGAAAGCCAGTGTGAATGCCAATGTGAGCAATAATTTCGGTGATATTCAGACAGCGTATGCAGGCTACATGTTGCTTTCACCAAACGGATTTAATGTGATGGATGCCAACAACCCAATTCCACAAACCACAACTTCTGCTTTAGGCTCAAGACTTGAATATAGAAATCCATTGAATAATTTATTTTTTAATGTAAATTATTCTTATTCTGATAGCAAAAGAAATCTACTTTCTGCTCCGTTACTTGATCCAAATACAGGTTTTACATTGATGCAGTATCTGGACATTGAGAATCACTCTAAAAGCAACAGACTAAGTGCAGAAGTTGGAAAATATTTCCCCTCATTTAAAACAAACGCTTCAGTAAACTATAGAAATACAACTTCACTTTCGGATGCATTCTTAGACGAAGTAAGATTTAAAAATAAAAACAACAGCCAGTCTTATGGTTTTAAACTAAACAATACGTATTTCAGCTGGATGAGTGTAGACTTCAATATGAGTCTTTCCCGTACAAAACAGGAAGGCCGTACTGGTACTTTGGGGATTAACAAAGGATACAATCATAATTTGGCAACATTCTTCTATCCTCTGGAAAATCACACGATTGGTTTCTCTTGGGATCAGTTGAATACAACAAATAACGACACTACTTACAGAAACCCTTTCTTTGATGTTTCTTATCAGTTCACATGGTCGAAAAAGAAAATCGATTTTGAACTAAAATGGATGAACATCAGCAACAGAAAAGTTTTTGAAACGTATGATCTTAATGGAACACTGAATTCATTAACTTACACCAGAATTCAGCTCAGACCAAGCCAATTCATGTTTACTGTGAAATTCAACTTTAAATAATCAAAATAACCCTTTAAAATTTGAGAGGGTTATTTTTTTACTTTGATTTTTAATCTTAAAAATTTTCGTTGTCGGCAGTTGGTCCATAACTTCCTGGGAGTTCAATATCATTTAAACGATAGTACACCCCAAGCTGCGCTCTGTGATGGGTGATTTGATCTAAACTGTGGCGGATGGCTGCGTATTTCGTCCATTTTGCCAGTTCGTGTCCGTCAGCTTTCAAAGCCCAATACGGAAGTAGGTCGTCTTCTGTGGCACTTTCCAATGCTTTTATGCTTTGCCTGTAATTGTTTTCAAAGGTCTCCAAAATTTCCTGTCTTGTAGTAAGTAATTTTGGTTGCATCGAGCTGTCAGAAAAATCAAGTTCAGAAGAATTGAGCATAAAGCCCGCCCAACCAAAAATTTCTGCGATGTGCGTCACGAGATGATTCATCGCCATGCTTTTTTCGTGTGGCCTGTATTCTCCTTTGTCTTCGGGATAAATTTCAAAAAACTCCTTTGTCGTTTTGTACTCTTGTGTAAGCTCTTCTCTCAATTGTTTCAGCGTATCCATATAAATTTAATTTTGTGATGTTCCTTTTCTGACATCAAAAATTATGCTATCTGAATCATTGATTTCCAACATAATAAATGCTTAATTTTTAATCATGTTTAAAATTAAGTTTAAAAATTCTGTAACATTTTACCTCTACTTCAAACTAATAGAGAAACATTTACTTTTAAAATGAAAAAACTACTTTCAATATTTTTAATCGCAACTGCAGTATTTGCTAACGCTCAGGAATCCAACGAAACTGCCAATAGATTTTTTTACGAGCTAACTTATGCATCAAACAAAGATTCTTTACAAAACAAGAAGAAAGAAATGATGATTCTAGACATCACAAAAGATAAATCTGTCTACAGAGATTATCTGGCAGTATCTCAGGATTCTATCTTGAAAATGGAAGTTGAAGCTATGCAGAAAGCCGGTGTCTATAAAGATCTTTCAAAAACTTTAAAACAGCCAAAATTCTCGCATATCATTACAAAAACATATCCTATTGTTGAAACATCTTATGCAGAGTATATCCTGCAGGATAAAGTAAATTACAAAGAAGCTGTAGTATTTAACTGGAAAATCTCAGGTGAAAAAGCAAAGATTGGAGAATACAACGCACAAAAAGCGACCACAACTTACGGTGGTAGAAATTGGATTGCATGGTTTACAACAGATCTTCCTTTTCAGGACGGACCATACAAATTCAGCGGTTTACCTGGTTTAATTGTAAAAGTGGAGGATGATGCCAAAAATTACTCTTGGGAAGTAAAAGGTAACAAAAAAATTCAAAATTACGTTGAGGAAAGTTATGCAGAAAAGTTTATGAAACAGTTTGGTCAAGGAACTAAAAGTCTTCAAGTAAACAGAGAGAAATTTGATCAAATGTACACAGCTTATAAAAAAGATCCATTTGGAAGCATCAGATCACAGCTTTCACAAATTCCGGCAGATGCAAAAATGCCAGACGGAACTTCTATTTCTCAAATGATGCGTGATACAGAAGACCGATTGAAAAAACACCTTGCTGAAAATAATAATTCAATAGAAATTTCAGATACTACAGCTAAGTCTAAAAAGAAAAAATAAACATTCATATTTAACTTAACTATATTAAAGCAAACCCAGATACAGCAATGTGTTTGGGTCTGTTTTTTAAAGGGTTCCAATTTAGATTAAATTTAAATAACCTATATTTGCACGACAAATTTTCAGCTTTGAAACAGAAAGATCCACAGAAACTGAGTCACTTCCCGAAAAACAAAAAGGGAATTATAAAAGGTTATGACAATGAGCATCTCATCATGCCTACAAAAATCATTGAAATGGGTCTGCTTCCTGAAACATCCTTTACAATTCTTTATCAGGCACCTTTCAACGGGCCGATTTATGTGGAATTTGGGGAAGAAAAAAGCCGGATTGCCCTAAGAGAAGAAGAAGGAGATTTTATTATTGTTGAAGAATCGATCTAAATGCAGGAAAATCAAGAAAAACAGGTGCTTTTGGTGGGAAATCCCAACGTGGGAAAGTCTACTCTTTTCAATGCACTTTGCAATACTACCCAAAAAACCGGAAACTACGCCGGAGTAACTGTTTCCAGCCATTCCGGAAATTATACCTATAAAAATGAAGAGGTGAAAATTACTGATCTTCCGGGATCATACAGTATTTACCCAAGTTCGGAGGATGAAGCCGTTTTTTCCAAAGTTCTTCTCGACAAAAAAGAATATGCCGGAGTTATTTACATTCTTGAAGCATTAAGTATCAAAAGAGGAATGCTTTTATTGCAACAAATTCTGGATGCAGGTTTGCCAATGATTGTGGTTCTCAATCAGGTGGATCAGGCTAAAAGAAGAGGCGTAGACATTGATGTAAAAAAACTTGAAGAAACTTTAGGTTTAAGAATTATCCAAACCAACGCCAAAGAACAAACGGGAATTGAAGAGCTGAAAGAATCGATTCTGAAAAATGAGTTTAAAAAATCTGAGGTTTCTTATTTCGAAATCCCTGCTGAGCATAAAAATTTAGTTGAAAAAATAGTTTCCCATACAAATTCAGAAAATAATTACAGAGCATGGCTGAGTATTTCGCTCAGTTCAGATGAAAGAAAATCTGTTGAAGAAAATTTAGGTTTAAAATCAGTAAACCCGAAAAGAATACAGGTACAGGAAACGGTAAGAAGGTATCAATTTGCCGACAAAATGCTTCAGGGAATTATTACCAAAAAGCAAAATGCCAAAGAACTTCTGACCGAGAAATTAGACAAAGTTTTAGTTCATAAATTCTGGGGTTACATCGTATTTCTCTTTGTTTTACTAATCATTTTCCAGTGTGTTTTCTTCCTTGCAGAGTATCCAATGAACTGGATCGATGAATTGTTTGCATGGATGTCCGGTTTTTCAGGCGAGCATCTGCCGGAAGGCCCTCTGAATTCTTTAATTTCAAACGGAATCATTCCCGGTGTCGGCGGCATCGTGATTTTTGCCCCACAAATTGGGATTTTACTGTTCTTTCTTTATATTCTCGAAGACTCAGGATATATGGCGAGAGTTGTGTTTTTAATGGACAGATTTCTGCGACCTTTTGGTTTAAACGGAAAAAGTATTGTTCCGCTGGTTTCTGGAACGGCTTGCGCAATTCCGGCAGTGATGTCCACAAGAAATATTGAAAATCTAAGAGAAAGATTGCTTACGATTTTGGTGACGCCTTTTATGACGTGTTCGGCAAGGCTACCGGTGTACAGCATTATGATCGGTTTGATTATTTCAGACGGCAATTTCTTTGGAATTTCATATAAAGCTCTGGTCCTTCTGGCGATGTATCTTTTAGGCTTTTTTGTCGCTCTCCTTTCTGCTTTTATCCTGAAATATTTCATCAGAGAAAAAGGTAAATCCTATCTCGTGATGGATCTTCCGACTTATAAAAAACCCCTTTTCTGGTATGATTTTAAACTTGTTTTAGGAAAAGTGTGGGAATTCATCACCGGAGCCGGAAAAATTATTTTTGTAGTGAGTATCATTATTTGGGTTTTAAGCTATTTTGGTCCGAAACTGAATGAAAACGAAATTGTGGCAACCGATGTAGAATTAGATCATTCCTATCTTGCAAGAATGGGAAGAGCCATCGAACCCGCCATTGCTCCACTCGGTTATGACTGGAAAATGGGTGTTGGAATTCTGACGAGTTTTGTAGCAAGAGAAGTTTTTGTGGGAACCATGTCTACTCTTTACAGTCTGGATGACGACGCTCCTGAAGGAAAAGTAATCGACAAAATGAGAAACGATGTAAAACCTGACGGCAGCAAAGTTTTCAGTTTTGCTACCGGAATCTCAGTATTGCTTTTTTACGCTTTCGCCATGCAATGCGCTTCAACTGTTGCCATCGTTTATAAAGAAACAAAAAGCTGGAAATGGACTGGTTTTCAATTGGCAATGATGACCGGTTTGGCATATTTTGTGTCGCTTATCGCATATCAAATCTTACAGTAAATGGATATCTCACTAATTCTTCAGTACGTCATCGTTTTTTTGCTTGTGGCTTTTGCAGGATATTCTCTGTATAAAGTTTTCAGGAAAAATTTCAGTACCAAAAAATTTAAATCTGGTGGTGGTGGATGTGATAAGGATTGTGGGTGTTCATAAGCCAACAACTTACTAACGTTAAGTATATTTCATTAAACAATCTTTCTTTTATTCGTATTTTTGCAAAAGTTTTATAAATAGTATCAAAATTTTTAAATTCTGTTTATTCAACTCTACATTATCAATATTGGTGATGGTAAAAGAAATTTAAAATATAAAACAAAAATGTCATTAATAAAATCAATCTCAGGAATCCGAGGAACCATCGGTGGTAAAGTAAATGATAACCTTACTCCGCTGGACATTGTAAAATTTGCATCAGCATTCGGAACTTGGCTTCAGAATAATAAAAATAAAAAAGATTTAACCTTAATCATCGGTCGTGATGCAAGAATTTCGGGATTAATGGTTAATTCACTGGTTACTGCAACCTTACAAGGCTTAGGCATCAATGTGATTGACCTCGGACTTTCAACGACTCCAACTGTTGAAATTATGGTTCCGGAATTGAATGCTGACGGTGGAATTATCCTGACAGCTTCTCACAATCCAAAACAGTGGAATGCCCTAAAACTTTTAAATGAAAAAGGAGAATTCATCAGCGGAGAAAATGGTGCTGAAGTTTTAAAATTGGCGGAAGACGAAGATTTCAATTACGCAGAAGTCGATGATTTAGGAAAATATGAAACGAGAGACGATGCGTTTGACATTCACATTCAGCAGATTTTAGATTTGCCAATGGTAGATGTGGAAGCCATTAAAGCTAAAAAATATAAGGTTGTTTTAGATGCCGTGAATTCTACCGGTGGAATTGCAATTCCTATGCTATTAGAAAAATTAGGTTGCGAAACTGTTAAATTGTATTGCGACCCAACGGGTCATTTCCCTCACAATCCTGAACCTTTGAAAGAGCATTTAGGAGATATTTGTGAGTTGGTGATTAAAGAGAAAGCAGATGTAGGAATTGTTGTAGATCCAGATGTTGACAGGCTGGCTTTGATTGACGAGAAAGGTGAAATGTTCGGAGAAGAATACACTTTGGTTGCCGTAGCAGATTATCTTTTAAAGAATAAAAACGGAGTGGCTATCTCAAACCTTTCCTCAAGCCGTGCTCTGAGAGATGTAGCAAAAACACACAATTCAGAATACTTTGCAAGTGCTGTAGGAGAAGTGAATGTGGTAAATCTGATGAAAGAGAAAAACGCCGTTATCGGTGGTGAAGGAAACGGTGGAATTATTTATCCGGAATTGCATTACGGAAGAGATTCTTTGGTAGGAGTTGCTTTGTTCCTGACTCATTTGGCAAAAGAGAACAAAACAGTTTCTGAACTGAGAGCGGGCTACCCTGCATACTTCATGGGAAAGAAGAAAATTGAGCTTACACCGGAAATTGATGTAGATGCTATTTTAACTAAAATGGAAAAAGAGTATCAAAATGAAGAAGTCTCTACCGTTGACGGTGTAAAAATAGATTTTGAAAAGAACTGGGTTCACCTTAGAAAATCGAATACTGAACCTATTATCAGAATTTACACAGAAGCGTTTTCACAGGAAGAAGCCGACGAGCTAGGAGACAAAATGATTGAAAAGATAAAAAGTTTGATTTAAATCAGAATTTTTGTACTTTTAATATAGAAAAACAGTACAATGACAATTACCATTAATCCTAAAAACGAAAAGGAACTCGCTAAAATAAAGGCGATTCTTAAAGCAGAGGAAATTGATTTCGTTGAAGAAATCAACGACGAAGATTGGTGGAATGAAATTTCAGCTGTTGAAAAAGAATCAATAGAAGTAGGGTTAGAAGAAGCTGAAAAGGATTTAGTTGTTTCTCATGAAGATTTTTTAAAGTCTTATGGAAAATGACTAAAATAGTATGGACAAAACGTGCAAGAAATGATTTTGATAATATTTATCAATATTGGGTTGAGCACAATCATTCAAATATTTATTCGGAAAAAGTTTTAGATGAAACTTTAAGAATAATCAACATTTTACGGGATCAAAATAAGATCGGGCTAAAGAGCAACCGTAAAAATTTAAGACGGGTTTTGATTTTAGAGAACTTCTCTCTAACTTATCAAATTTTACCATCAGAAATTAAAATAATTTCATTTTTTGATAACAGACAAAACCCAAGGAAAAATATATTTAATTAAAAAAGTTTTTTCGAAGTTTATAAAACAATTTTGAGCTTTGAAAATAACGGCGAGATACTATATTGGAAGAATATTTTGAAAATGAACTTGTAAAAAAGTTCGAAGAAATGGTGGAGAGCAATGATGAATTCTACTTCGATACAGAAGAGTTGGAAGATATTATCGTTTACTACCTCGAGCTTGGAGACTTTAATTACGCTGATATTGCAGTAAATTACGGTCTGAAGCTTCATCCAAATTCTTTGGAAATAAAAATAAAAAGACTCGAAGTTTTACTCGAATGGGAAGATTACAATTCTGCAAAAGAACTTATTGATGAGCTGAAAGGCGCATCAATGGAAAACACCGACTTTTTGGTGTGCTACGCAAAATTTTATTCTAACCTTGGGAATCCGAAAAGGTCTATCGATATTTGTAAACAGGCATTGGAATTGGGCGAAGAAGAAAACTTCCTCAACAATTTTATTGCAGACGAATATATGAATCTCGGAGATCCTTTCAATGCGCTGAAACATTACCAGCAGGCTCTGAAAGATGATCCTACAGACGAATATTCATTAGAAAATATTATGATTTGTTTCAATGAACTCAACAAAAGTGATGACGCCATTGCTTTTCTGAATTCATATCTGGATGATTTTGCCTTCTCTGAAGTGGCGTGGAGCGAATATGGACAGTTTTATTTCAACAGAAAAAATTACGAAGAAGCCATCCGTGGGTTTGATTATCTTTTGGCAATCAATTCAAATGCGGTAGGTGTTTATGCAAGCAAAGCTGCTTGTTATGAAGCGTTGAAGCAGTTTGACAAAGCCATCGAAGTCTATGAAGAAATGCTGGAACTGGAATATACCAAAGCATTTACTTTTTATAAAATCGGACTATGTTTTAAAGCTCAGAAGCAACTTTTTGTAGCTCTGACTTATTTCCAGAAATCATTAAGAGAAGACCCTCAGTTTTATCTTTCGATGATGGAGCAGTCTTATTTATACGAAGAAATGGGTGCGATGGCAGAATCTCTGCATTTTGCAAAAGAGGCTACTCATCTGAATGAAAATAATCTTGATTATCAGAAGAGACTTGCTTTTCTTTTCATTGAATCGGGAAGATTTGAAGAAAGTTTAACCTGTCTGAAAAAGTTGGTAGACACAGAGCCATCACGTTTTTACAATTGGTATGCCTACAGTGAAGTTCTGATGCTTGTTGGCGAATATGAAGAAGCCGTTACAGTCTTAAAATCAGCTTTAAAATCGCACAACAGAGCAGAATTGTATTACCAGCTCAGCAATTGCTGGTTTAACCTGAGAGAGCAGACAAAAGGCACAGAAGCACTGCAAAGTGCCTTGGAACTTGACCCTACTCTGGCTTCTGATATGCAGAAGAAATATCCGTTCATTAAAGACGAGGTAAAAAAAGTAAAATCAAAGGTCAGAAAGAAAAATTAAACCATTTTTCAATACAATAAAAACGGATTTATTTAACTTTAAATAAATCCGTTTTCTTTTAAATCCATATACCATAATTTAATCGTAATAAAAAGACTTTATCTATATTTGTTACATTTATGTTTAATCAGGAATCAACATCAGATAAAAGTTTCAGCCAGAATTTAATTATTCAGGCACTGGCTTCTTCGCCTGCACCAACAGCTATTTATTCAGGAGAAAATATCGTAATCCGTTTTGCAAATGCGGGAATGCTTGATTTGTGGGGTAAAGATTCTTCTGTGATAGGCAAAACGCTGATGGAAGCCATTCCTGAACTTGAAGGGCAGCCTTTCTTAAAACTCTTACAGGAGGTTTGGCGCTCCGGCGAAACATATTCTGTTTACGAAGCTCCTGCAAAACTGATTAAAAACGGAAAAGAAAAACTTGATTATTTCGATTACGAATATAAAGCACTTACAGATGAAGACGGTAAAACATGGTGTATACTCAACACGGCTCTTGAAGTAACTTCCCGTCGTGAATTTTTGCAGCAAATCAAAGAGAAAGAAGAAAGAGAACATGCATTGAATGAGGAAATGGCAGCAACGCTCGAGGAACTGACCTCAACCAATGAAGAATTAAGCCTGTCAATAAGGCAGCTTGCAGAAAGCAGGGAGTACATCCGCACCATTATTGAGCAGGCTCCAGTGGGAATTGCGATGCTTAAAGGAGGTGACCACGTTATTGAAATCGCCAATCCTGCCATTCTTCAGATTTGGGGACGGGCAGAAGCCGAGGTTATAGGTCGTCCTCATGAGGAAGCCCGCCCAGAAATACGTGACCAGTTTGTAAATAATTGGCTTAGCGAAGTCTACCACAGTGGAAAACCCAGAATTAATACTGAATTTTCAGTTAAATTATACCAAAAAGACGATGCACTGAGAGATGCGATCGTAAATTCAATATATCAACCTATTTTTTCTGACCGTGGCGAAGTTTCAGGCGTTCTTGTAATTCTTGAAGAGATTACCCAACAGGTTTTGGAGCGGCGCAAAAATGAAAATGATCAGCAGATGCTGGCACTTGCCATTGATGCTGGCGAGCTGGCAACGTTCTATTACCAGCCGGCGACAAATCTTTTTTCAGGAAATAATTTGCTTAAAACCTGGTTTGGTTTGTCTTCGGAAGAAAATATAGACCTTTCTGTGGCATTAGATGTTATTGTTTCTGAAGACCGTGACCGTGTAACTGAAGCGATTACCAATTCGCTTGATAAAAATTCGGACGGTCATTATTTTATCGAATATAAAATTCAGAATAAAACAGATCAAAAAGTAAGGCTTTTGCAGGCAAATGGCAGCGTTTTCTTTGATACAGAAGGCAATCCTTTGAGCCTTAACGGTACTTTAAGAGATATTACAGAACAAAAAAAGGAAGAGCAGCGAAAAGATGATTTTATGGGAATGGTAAGTCATGAGCTTAAAACACCTCTTACTTCTTTAAAAGCCTACCTTCAGATGATGCAACGTATTGGAACTAATGAAGATAATTCCAGACAGCAGAATATGCTTGAAAAATCTCTGAAGCAGGTAGATTATATGAACGGTATGATCAATGGATTCCTGAATGTGTCCAGACTGGATTCCGCACAGATGCACATTGAAAAAACCGTCTTTGATTTCGAATTATTATTTGCTGAAATTAAAGATGAAGTGCTTTCCACTACCCTCAGCCGCAATTTTGTTTTTAAACACTCGGGTGAGAAATTAATACTTGCAGACCGCGGAAAAATATCACAGGTACTGCACAATCTCATCGGAAATGCAGTGAAATACTCGCCTGCTGGCAGCCCAATTATTATAGAATATTCAGATTTTGGTGATAACGAATTGAAAATTACCGTGACAGATCATGGCATAGGAATTCCTGAAGCAGATCAGCACCGAATATTTGACCGTTACTACCGCGTAAAGGATGAAAACAGCAGATCAATCGCAGGATTCGGCATCGGACTTTATCTTTGCAAAGAAATTATTGAGCTTCATAATGGGAAGATTCAGGTTCAGAGCTTTAAAGATGATGGTACGACATTCTCGGTCATTTTACCTGTTGGTGATCATTCGTGATTTGGGAACAGCTTTTTTTCTAATTTAGTACAAAGACTTTCAATATCATCTTTTCTTACCAAATCAGAAACCCATTCTTCAGGAATATTTTCAAAACCATAATAAATTCCAGCGATTCCACCAGTGATTGCTCCCGTTGTGTCGGTATCATCTCCCAAATTGACTGCTTTCAATACTGCTTCAGAATAACTTTCAGTAGTGAGGAAACACCAAAGAGAAGCTTCCAAACTCGCAAGAACGTAGCCTGAAGAACCTATTTCCTGTTCATTATACTTTGAAATATCATTTATCAAAATTCTTCCAAAGAGCTGGACTTCTTTTGGGTTAAAACCTTGAATTTGTGCAAATTTCAAAGCTGTCTTTTGGACATAATTGTACGCTTCTTTTTTATCTCTTCCCTTTATCAATTCAATCGCAAAAATCACATAGATAAAACATGCAAAAACAGAACGAAAATGTCCGTGAGTAATAGACGAAACTTCCTTTACGGTCTGATACAATATCTCAATATCTTCTTCATCTCTAAGATAAAATGCCAAAGGCAGAATCCTCATCAATGAACCATTCCCATTGTCTTCTTCAAAAATATTTCCTGAAAATCTTGCACTTTCGCCTTTAATTAATCTTGCAATTGAATGTCTCGTTGTTCCACCGATATCGAAGAGTTTTCCGTGAGCAGTCCAATGCCCATATTTTACCCATTTCACAAAGCTTTCTCCAATCTTTTCCAAATCATAACCTTTAGATAACTGTTCTGCTAAGCAAAGTGTTAATGAACTATCATCGCTCCAAGTTCCTTTTGGCTGCTTCCAAGATCCGAATTCCCGCATATTTTCAACGGGAAAACTCCTCAAATTTTCTCTTTTATTAAATTCCACCGGAACGCCCAAAGCATCGCCAATACAAACTCCGAAAATCCCTGATTTTATACTGTTTTTCATTGATTTAAATTTAAAATTTGACTTCTCTCATCGATCAGTTTTTGAATATATTTTGAAGCCCACTCCTCCCTTTCTTTCCAACTCCCAGAAATTTCCTGAAACACAATTCCACTTTCTTTTAAAATTTTCCGATGGATTTCATCCAATCGATTCCTTTCATCGATTTCAAGCCTCGTTCCGTCCTGAATGTACTCTGCATCCTTGGTTAAATAAAGATAGAGATTGGCTTTGTTTGTATTCAAGATTTCATCCGAAACAACCAGTTTTTTATCAAAAATAAATTCAGAATACGATTTTGTGATGTGGCAATCGGTGTCAATCAGCGTTAAAAAACTTTTTGAAACATCCACATTTTCAATCCGATTGGCGTGTTCGGAAAGCACTTTGTCCAAATCTTCAAATTGAAATTCTTTTGAATTCTGAATTAAATCTCTTCCAGCTTCCGAAACTTTATTTGATTTAAAAACTTCGGATAATGTATTGGTCAAAAACGTTTTTCCTGTTGATTCTGTGCCAAGAAAAACAACTTTTAAAGCAAAATATTTTTGAACCGACAGCGGAAGATAATTCCAGTTTTCAAACAAATTTTCACGAATTTCTGAAGCTGAAATCTTAATACTTTCCCTGTTTTCATCAAACATAAAATGGTCGATATTCATAATCATAGAAAGCATTTCTCCGTATTCTTCGGAAGTCACGAGAAACTCTTCCTCTTTAAAATATTCTCTGAAAACTTCACTCCACTTTTTAGAAATATCCCAGTCTGAAACAGAAGTATTCGGGAAATCATTTTCATTGTATTTAAAAACCTTAACCTTTAAGTTTTTATTGTCTTTAAAAGTTTCCTTAATCCATTCTTTTCTGATATTTCCGTCTATTTTTTCCTTTTCTTCTGCGCATACCAAAACCGTTACACTTCCTTTTTCAAGGGCGAATTCGATCATCTTCTGATGACCGATATGAAACGGATAAAACTTTCCAAATACAAAACCCTTCATTTTAAAAGACTTTAAATTTTAAAGAAGCCATAAAATTTCTCGGCATCTGAATAAAATATTTTCCTGTGCCATCTGCTTCTGTGTAACCGTAGTTATAATACCGTTTGTTCGTTATATTATTCACAAAAAATCCGATTTGCCAATTATTCCAATCATACAAAACTCCGGAATTGAAAATTACATAAGACGGAAGTTTTGCCGTGTTTGAAAAATCCATGTACGAACTGTCCTGAAATCTGGAAGTCACGTTAACCGTAAGATTCTTTATTTTATAGTTTACTTCCTGATTGACAATAAATTTCGGCGTCAATACCGGACTAAACGAAATATTTTCTTCTTTAATTCTTGAATACACAAAAGACGAGTTATTTTTCAAATTCCAATGCTCATTAATCTGATAATTGAATGAAACTTCTGCTCCCAATCTGTAACTTTTATCCACTTTATTAGTCAGTGCCAATCCGTTGGGTCCGAAGTTTCCGTTCAATACAATTTCATCTTTAAAATCCATGTAAAAGATATTGAATTCCAGTTTTATTTTTTCTTTATTAAAACGGTAACCTAACTCATAATCAGTCACATATTCGGGCGTAACGGTTCCAAGCGCCAACTGATTATTTTCATCCAACATCAAATTATCATTTCCCATAAAAATATCATTTCTGGTCGGTTCTCTTCCTACTCTTCCCAAACTGAAATATGCATTTGATTCATTGTTAATCAGATAATTAATTCCAAATTTAGGATTTAAAAAATTCCATTCTAAATCATTCATTCCGACATCGCCTTTGTATTTAAAATTAGCAAAACGATATTGCAAATCTCCGGAAAAAAGCCACTTTCCAAACTTAAACTCAGCCTGAGCAAAAGCACTCACATCATTTTTAAAACCTGTGTTTCTGTATAGTTCTCCCAAAGAAAGCTCGCTTCCTGTGTGATTTCTATTGTATAAATTTCCGTTAAGACCAGCTACAACTTTTCCTTTTTTAAATTTATTCTGAAAATTGGTATAAAATCCCAAGAAATTCGAATTAAAAGCATAATTGTAAATTTCTCCATTTTCCGGCAATCCTATGAAATTATTCATGTTAAAATCATAATTTCCATTCAGATAAGTATAATGAATACTGCTTTGAAGAGAAGAAGATTCGCTCAATTTCGTCTGATTAAAAACCTGAAAAAACGTCTGAAAAAACCGGTCTTTTTCATCTCTGTTTCCATTCGTTCGCGGATCTTTATCAATCTGTTCCTGAGTCACACCCAACCAAGCCAGTTGATTTCTCTGATTTCCCATCAAAGCATTGAATTTCCAGATACTTTTATCTTTGAAAATTCCACCGCTGATAAACGCAGACTGTCCATGATTAGAGGAATTATACTTGTAACCATCAGAATAAATTTCCGATAATCTCACATGAATTCCCATATCATTTTTAATTCCTGAAGTGTATTTTCCGTACAACCTCATCGAATTATATGAACCATAATTGGCTCCAAATTCAAGATTTTTTTCCTTTAAATCAGGAGAAAATAACTGAATACTTCCGCCATAACTCGCCGTTCCGTTCTTCGATAAACCCACTCCTTTCTGGATCTGAATTTTATCGAAAGAATTAAAAATATCCGGATAATTCGAAAAATAAGAACCTTGATCTTCCGGCTCATTCATCGGCGCTCCATCCATCGAAACATTGATTCTCGTCTGATCAATCCCACGAATTCTGTAATAAGAATAGCCATTATTTCCACCCGTATCCGAATAAGCCGTGACCGACGGAACAGATTCTGACAATAAAAACGAAGGCTCCTTCCCTACATTCTGAATACTTTTAGCCGGATTGATATTGTGAAAATTCACCGCCTGCAATCTTCCCGCCTCACTTTGTATCACAACTTCCTGAATATTCCTAATCGAATCTTTTTCCTGAGAAAAAGCGTTGGAAAACGGGATAAGTATTGCTAAAAGTAGTATTTTTTTCATGGTTTTTAAAGATTTAAAAGTCGTTTATAAATCATTTCATTTTCATCATCAAAGCAAACGAAAACAACTTTTTCAATGATTTCAGATTGGAAATTCTGAACTTCACGAACTGCAATTTCTCCAGCCAATTCTTTCGGAAATCCATAAACTCCCGTGCTGATATTTGGAAAAGCTATGGTTTTAACATCGAGGCTTTCTGCCAATTTCAAAGAATTTTTATAGCAATTTGCCAATAATTCTGAGCTTTTTTCTTCATTATTATTCCAAACCGAACCAACCGTATGAATGACATATTTTGCAGGAAGATTTCCGGCTTTTGTCACGACAGCTTCACCGGTTTTACATTTTCCCTGTCTATTTCTAATTTCAATGCATTCATCTAAAATCTGTTTTCCTCCTGCTCTGTGAATGGCTCCATCAACTCCACCACCGCCCAATAAGGATGAATTGGCAGCATTTACGATTGCGTCGGCTTTTATTTTAGTGATATCGCCTTTTATTAATTCAATTTTCATTGTAATTAGTTTTTATTTAATCTCAACTTCCGATTTAAATCACCATCATCAAATACTAATGGTTTTTCTTCAGGAATCATCAAATTATCCAAATCATCATTTAAAATAAACTGATATTGTTCTTTCACGAAATCTGAAATATTTTCGATTAAAATAATATCTTCCTGCGCAAAAGATTTGATGAGATTATTTCTCAACCCGATTTGTATTGCTCTTCTTTCCAATTTATTCCCGAAAGGATCATGATCCGGATCCCATTGCAATCTCGCAGAAGATGCTTTTACCTGATTTTGCCATTCTTCTCTCGATAATTCTAATCTTTCGTTGTAAGAAGAATAAACGGCATTTTCTAAGTACTTTTTAAAAGCATCAATTTTTAAATGAACTGCCAAAACATATTCCTGTCCTTCTTTCGTTCCCCATCCATTTCGGTACATCATCCAAAGAAAATTAGGTTTAATCCATGTCATTCTTTCCAAACTGAAAGCTCCGCCTAAATATTGATTTTGAACTGCAAATTCACCAATTTCTCTTCGATAAGACTGATAAACAATTATTTTTTCATCATCATATTGAGCCATGATGTGATGCCCTTTTTGAGGCCAGTTTTGTAGTTGTTCTTTATATTTTTTCGTTTAAGTTTCATTGTTTTAATTTTAAAATCAGATTTTCTACCTCATCATTTGCCGGTTTTTTAAACTCTTTTCCCATGAAAACTTTTGTCACTTCAATATTTCCTACAATTGCCTGATTGAATTTTTCTAAATCTTCCGCAGGAATCCACAATTCATTATGATTTTTTGCGCCAACATTTTGCGTTGGAAATTTATTTACTTCATCTTCCAACACTTCAAATTTCGTTACAAAACCAAGATAATTTCCTGCTTGATCTCTTGTATTCCACTTTTCGGCAATTTCGGAGGCGTAATTTTCATCTAAAACAGGATAGAAAATCGGCTGCCATTCCAGTCTTGGAGGAAACCTTTTATAATTACTCTCTATAATTAAAAGCATTTCTTTTTCTCCGACAGGTCTGTAAAGTGTTTTTGTTTTCATTTGTTTTAATGTTTATTTTCTTAATTCATCCCTCACTTCCATCAAAGCAAATCCCAAAAGATTTTCGCCATTCCATAGTGACGGATTTTGAACATTGGGATCAGTTTCCAGCATTCCAATTCCCCAAATTGTATCGTAAGGGCTGGCTTCTACTAATATTTTATCATTTGTTGAAAGTAAAAATTCTTTAAATTCTTCGTTTTGTGAAAACTTCAAAAGATTACCTTTTTTTACAATTTCACATTTATGTTCTTCCCAGATTTGAGGGTCAAAATTTTTGACTTTTCGTCCTAAGTTTTTTACCTGATTGGGAGTATTTGAATTTAAAATCTCTATTAAGGTTTCGTTATCATTAAAAAGTCTGGCTTTTCCAGCCATCATGTAATGTTCTGCCGTTTGATAAATTGTTCCGTTTTCTTCAAATTCACCCGGAAACCATTGACTAAAACAAGATTTGGTAACTTGATCTTTAGCAGTATGTCCCCAAAAGAAAAGGAAATCGAGATTTTCGTTTTGCTGAAATTTTATAATTGTATTTTGTAATGTGTATTTCATGATTGCGTTATTATTACACAAATGTAAAAGAATATGATTTTATCTTCCAAATTTATTTGCGTTAATTTTACGCTAATAATTTAATTGATTGATAATCAATAATAAAAATATTTTGAAGATTATTCTTTGTGCTGAAAGATTGCCACGAATGAACGAATAATTTTGATTTAAAATGATTTTAAAGCTAAAAATTCGTGCATTCGTGGCAGAAAACTTTATTTGATTTCGAAATAAAAACCTTCCTCTTCCAATTGCTTATATTTTTCCTGATTGAATATAAACAATTTTCCCGGTCTTCCGCTGCCTTCTTTTTTATACTGAGAAGTTTCGTTGAGAAGTTCGTAACTCATGATTTTTTTCCTGAAATTTCGTCTGTCGATTTCCTTTCCGATAATGGTTTTGTAGAGATTCTCCAATTCAGAAAACACAAACTCATCATTCAAAAGATTAAAACCAATCGGCTGATATTGAATTTTTGCACGAAGTCTTTTTAACGCAATGTCAATAATGGTTTGATGATCAAAAGCCACTTTCGGAAGTTCATTCACACTGAACCATTGTGCATCATCTGCATCAGAATCGGCAAACAACTCATGATAAGAAGGATTGACCAAGCCTAAATAAGCCACGGAAACCACACGATTCCTCGGATCACGACCTACATTCCCAAAAGTGTAGAGTTGTTCCAAAAAATCAGGCTTTATACCAGCTTCCTCCTGCAATTCTCTTTTTACAGCATCATCAAGATTTTCATCATCCAAAACCAAACCTCCAGGCAAAGCCCATCCTCCTTTAAATGGCTCAATATTTCTTTTAATTAAAAGAATCTGTAAATCTTTTTTATCAAAATATCCGAAAATAACGGCGTCGACAGCGACTTTGATATCTTGTAGCTTTTTTGGAGAATCCATAATTTAATTTGCGTTACGAATACACAAAATTAGCAATTACAAACCTTAATTTCAAGATTAAAATAATTTTTTTTCGAATCTTATTTTTTATTAAATTTATAATCAACTTAAAACTAATCTATTATGAAAAATTTATTTTTCGCAGCTTGTACTGCGATATTGTTTGTTGCTTGCGACAAAGTGAAAATGGATGTGAAAACAGGTTCAGACGCAACCGAATCTAAAGAAAAGGAAGAATGGAAGCCAGTAGATTCTGCAACAGCAACCAAAGCATGGATGGAATATGCAACACCAGGAGATATGCAAAAAATGCTGGCAAAATCTGACGGAGTATGGCTCGGAGAAAATACGATGTGGATGGAAGACGGCGGAAAACCCATGACAAGCAAGTCAACAACAACCAATAAAATGATTTTTGACGGACGCTATCAAACAAGCGAACACAAAGGAGATTTTATGGGAATGCCTTTCGAAGGAATGAGCATTACAGGATATGATAATTCTAAAAAGAAGTTTGTTAGCACCTGGATTGACAATATGGGAACGGGAACGATGAATATGGAAGGTGAATGGAATGCTTCCAAAAAATCAATCGAATTTAAAGGAAAAATGACCGACCCGTCAAGACCCGGAAAAGATTGCGATGTGAGGGAAGTCTACACTTTTGTGGACGATACTCATCAAACCTTAGAAATGTTTGGTCCTGATTCTAAAACAGGAAAAGAGTTTAAGACCATGGAAATTAAATACACAAAGAAATAAATACGGAAACCGTTTCAGTTGAAACGGTTTTTTTGTACATTCAAAATTCTTAGAATTGATTTGGGTGAAAAGATATTTTTTGATTTTAATTGTATTGTTAATTGGCTGCAAGGAGGAAAAAACTTTTGCGGATGATATTGTTTTGAGCTTTCCACAGGATGAGAAACTGACGATTCAAAAATTTAATGAGGATGCAAATGAAGCAGGGACTAATTTGTTTTATAAAGGCTACGATTCTGGAAAAGTTGAAATAAGATATTTTCAAAATATTATGCCCGAACCTCCGCCTCCACCAAAAATACATGAAAACGAAAAAAAATTACCTGATAGAATAAATACTTTTAGAGATTCTTTAAACAATGTTCAAAGCCTATATTTCAGAAATGAAGAAATTAAAATTTTAGAAACTAAAGATGATTTATACGATTCATTATCAAATAAAAACCTTTTGATTATTGTTAGAGAAAAAGATACAATTCCGCTCTATAAAAGAGATTACGGAACAGATGAAATAAAAAAACATAAAGCTTTTCCTGTTTATATTAAAAATATTTCAACTAAAATTTTAAAAATTCCGATTGAGGCTTTTGGTGTAGCTTTGTATATTTCAAATGATATCCAGTTTCAATTTATTAGAAATAGCAACTATACAATTTGCGGAATGGGTACAAACCTAAACCCGTATTTTGAATTAAAACCTAATGAAATCTTGATTTATTCTTTTGCGCACCTTGAAAATGGGAGTAAAAGAAAAGCGAAAATTGTATTCTTTAAAGCTTTTTCGAAAGAATTTGAAATTTCAATTGATGAAAAAATTATTAAAAATCAAAGATCTACCCACTATTTACAATAAAAAAATCCGCAGAAAAATCTACGGATTTATATTAAAATGCATCAATGATGCTAATCATTCAGCTTCAAAACAGCCATAAATGCCGATTGCGGCACTTCTACTCTACCAATCTGCTTCATTTTCTTCTTACCTTCTTTCTGCTTTTCAAGTAGTTTTCTCTTTCTTGAAATATCACCACCATAACATTTTGCGGTAACGTCTTTTCTTAAAGCTTTAATCGTTTCTCTTGCAATAACTTTCGCTCCCAAAGCCGCCTGAACTGCAATATCAAACTGCTGTCTAGGGATCAGTTCACGAAGTTTTTCGCACATTCTTTTACCGATGTAAAATGCATTAGAATCGTGAATCAAGGAAGATAATGCATCTACCATATCTCCGTTGATCAGGATATCCATTTTTACCAACTTAGAAGCACGCATTCCGATTGGTGAATAATCGAATGAAGCATATCCTTTAGAAATAGATTTCAGACGGTCATAAAAGTCGAATACAACTTCTGCCAAAGGCATATTGAACGTTAATTCTACTCTGTCTGCTGTCAAATAACTCTGGTTAACAATCTCACCTCTTTTCTCAATACAAAGCGTCATTACAGCGCCCACGAAATCAGATTTTGTGATGATTGAAGCTTTGATATAAGGCTCTTCCACTCTATCCAAAAGATTGGGATCAATCATTTCAGACGGGTTGTTGATAAGAATCGCCGTTTCAGGATCTTTTTTAGAATATCCATGGTAAGAAACGTTGGGAACCGTTGTGATAACGTTCATATTAAATTCTCTCTCCAAACGTTCCTGAACGATTTCCATGTGAAGCATTCCCAAGAATCCGCAACGGAAACCAAAACCAAGAGCTGCAGAACTTTCAGGTTCGAAAACCAATGAAGCATCATTTAATCTTAATTTTTCCAACGAAAATCTTAGTTCTTCAAAATCTTCAGATTCAATAGGGTAAATTCCAGCAAAAACCATTGGTTTTACTTCCTCAAAACCGTCAATGGCAGCAGCTGCAGGATTTACAAAAGAAGTAATTGTATCACCTACTTTTACTTCACGAGCGTCTTTAATTCCTGAAATAAGGTAGCCTACATCACCACATTCAATCGTTTTCTTAGGAACTTGCTTAAGCTTTAAAGTACCAACCTCATCAGCTCCGTATTCTTTTCCGGTAGCGAAAAATTTAATCTTTTCGTTTTTAGAAATACTTCCGTTTACAATTTTAAAGTAAGCTTCAATACCTCTAAACGGGTTGTAAACCGAGTCAAAAATCAAAGCCTGAAGCGGTGCTTTTGGGTCTCCCACCGGTGGTGGAACTCTTTTCACAATCTCTTCCAACAATTCGTGAACTCCTTCTCCTGTTTTACCAGAAACACGAAGAACATCTTCATACTTACAACCTAAAAGTCCCATAATTTCGTCGGTAACTTCTTCAGGATTTGCAGACGGAAGGTCAATTTTATTCAGAATCGGAATAATTTCCAGATCATTTTCTAAAGCCAGATACAGATTCGAAATCGTTTGTGCCTGAATACTTTGTGCAGCATCAACAATCAAAAGTGCTCCTTCACAAGCAGCAATCGAACGGGAAACTTCGTAAGAAAAATCTACGTGTCCCGGTGTATCGATAAGATTTAAAATATATTTTTCGCCATTAAGCTCATAATCCATCTGGATGGCGTGAGATTTTATCGTGATCCCACGTTCTTTTTCCAAATCCATATCATCCAATGTCTGAGACTGTAATTCTCTCTGAGTCACCGTATTGGTGTATTCCAAAAGACGGTCTGCCAAAGTAGATTTACCGTGGTCAATATGGGCAATTATGCAAAAATTTCGTATGTTTTTCATTTAAGAACTATGTAATTTGCAAAGATAACAAAATGCAGGATAATTCCTCAGTCTTAATGAAGTACCTCGGAAAATAAATTTAACCAATAAAACACGAATCTTTTTCAGAAGCCATTTCCCGCTGTCCACTGTATCTTTTTTGCAACGGTCTCCTGAACTTTGTTCGTAAACTTTCAGTTTATGTTCCGTCCGCCACAAAAAAGGATGCCGTTTCCATCGGGGCTAGGGTATTGTTTTGGAGCTCACTTTTGTTTTTAGAAAGAAAAGTATTGTGAAATAGACCACCCCGTCTCGATTTGCTTTGCAAATCGATCCACCCCTCCACAGGAGGGGAATTTTTGCATTAAAACAAGATGATATAATTATAGGGTAATCTTGTAGACAAAAATACCTGCGCAGCGACGCCCTCTTCACTGCGCAGTCAACCTGTCGTCGGTGCGCACCTATACTTTTTGATGTGCTTTCAGAATAAAAAATTTTCAGGACAGTAAAACGCTTTGCTCAAAAATCTTTACCTTTTCCATTCAAAAATATACACCAGGTTTAAACGTAATTTTAATGAAAAAAGCGCTCCTACTTCTTTTAATTGTACCCTTTACCCAAATCAAATCGCAGTGGATTGAAAAAGCTCCGGAAAATCCTGAAGAATTTGTCAATCCTCTCATAGGAACACTTTCAAAACCCTCTCTGTCTAACGGAAACACTTATCCCGCCGTCGCAGTTCCCCATGGAATGAATCTTTGGACACCCCAAACCGGAAAAAATGGAAACGGATGGCAATACACTTACGATGCTGATAAAATCAGAGGAATTAAACAGACGCACCAACCTTCCCCATGGATGAACGATTACGGAATGTTTTCGATTATGCCTGTGACGGGAAAAATGCGTTTCAGTGAAGAAGAAAGAGCAAGCTGGTTTTCACATAAATCAGAAGTTTCAAAACCGTATTACTACAGTGTTTATCTCGCAGATCACAACGTCACTGCCGAACTGACACCGACTGAAAGAGCAGCCCAGATGCGACTCACCTATCCCGAATCCGGCGATTCATGGTTTGTTGTGGATGCGTTTGATAAAGGATCCAGCATAAGAATTATTCCGTCTGAAAATAAAATTGTTGGGTATTCCACAAAATATTCACGGGGAAAACTGGTAGGTTTTAAAAATTATTTTGTCGTTTACGCTGATAAACCTTTCACAAAATACTCAACCTGGAAAGACAAAGATTTTGTAAAAGATGCGCTTGAAATTACCGGAGATCACTGTGGTGCCGTCGTAGGTTTTGCTACGAAAAAGGGCGAGAAAGTAAATTTGAGAATCGCGTCATCTTTCATCAGTTTGGAGCAGGCAGAATTAAATTTACAGAGAGAACTCAGCAAGGATTCATTTGATCAAACCTTAAACAAAGCCAAAACGGCCTGGAATCAAAAATTAAAAAGAGTGGAAGTCGCCGGCGGAACAGTCGATCAGATGCGGACTTTTTATTCGTGTCTGTACAGAATGCTTTGCTTTCCGCACAAAATGTATGAGGTAAATAAAGCTGGCGAAATTGTGCATTACAGTCCATACTCCGGAAAAACTGAAGCTGGATACCGCTTTGCAGGAACCGGTTTTTGGGATACTTTCAGAGCACTCTACCCTTTTCTGAATCTTGTTTATCCCGACATCAATATTGAGATGCAGAAAGGTTTGATCACCGACTACAAAGAAGGCGGCTGGCTGCCGGAATGGTCGAGTCCTTCCTATTCTGATATTATGATAGGAAATAATTCAGCTTCTGTGGTTGCCGATGCTTACATCAAAGGTCTTCGGGGTTATGATATTGAAAATTTGTATCAGGCTTTGCTTCACGGTGCGAATAATGAAGGTCCGCAGGCAACGGGAAGGCTTGGAGTTGAGTATTATAACAAATTGGGCTACGTTCCCTACGATGTAAAGATCAACGAAAATGCAGCAAGAACTTTAGAATATGCCTACGACGATTTTGCCATCGCTCAATTGGGAAAAGCCCTTGGAAAACCAGAATCTGAATGGAAAGAATACTACAGACGCTCACAGAATTTCCAGAAAGTCATCGACCCCGAAACAAAACTGGCGCGTGGAAGAAATCAGGACGGGAGTTTTCAGACGCCATTCAATCCATTTAAATGGGGCGATGCTTTTACAGAAGGTAATTCTTGGCACTACACTTGGTCGGTATTTCAGGATATTGAAGGACTGGCAAAACTGATAGGCGGAAGAACAGCGTTTTCGAAAAATTTAGATAAAATATTTGAGCTTCCTCCGGTGTTTGATGAATCTTACTACGGCTCAACCATCCACGAAATTCAGGAAATGGTGAATGCCAACATGGGACAGTATGCCCACGGAAATCAGCCTGCACAGCACATTATTTACCTTTACAATTATTCCGGTGAACCGTGGAAAACGCAATACTGGGTTCGGGAAACAATGAACAGTCTTTACCAACCGACTCCGGACGGCTACTGCGGTGATGAAGATAACGGACAGACCTCTGCTTGGTATATTTTCTCGGCTTTGGGTTTTTATCCTGTAACTCCGGCAACCGACCAGTATGTTTTGGGCGCTCCCCTTTTTAAACATGCTAAAATTCATTTGGAAAACGGAAAAACCATTGAAATAAAAGCGGACAAGAACAGCGAAGAAAACCGCTACGTTAATTCATTAAAATGTAATGGTAAAAAATATTCGAAAAACTGGCTTAGTCATCATGAACTTATGAAAGGTGCGATTTTAAAATTTGAGATGAGTTCACAACCCAACAAAGATCGTGGAACTGAGGAAACAGATTTTCCTTACTCATATTCAACTGAAAAAAATGATAATTAATCTTTAAAAACAAAATCACCTGTAATATTATCGAGTGAAACTGTAATCACCTGCTTTGATGCAATTCCATAAAATTTCTGTGGAATTCTTGGTCCCGAATCTGCTAATCCTCCTATGACAGCACCTACCATACCGCCAGCCATTGCGCCAATCATTGCTCCGTTTACCCTTTCACCATACAGCTTAAATCTGGAAGTTGAGAATGTAAAGTTGTCTCCTTCCTTTGCTGTTTTGGTGAAGCCCACACCTAAAGTTTTATACATTTCGCCACCATCTACAAAGCAGTAAACTTCAGCTTCGTTAAAGTTTTCGCCTTTGTATTTTAACCTTTTTATTTCGCCTTTGCCGTTTTTAAATATCGAGTAATCGGGATCCGGATTTTGTTTAAAGAAATTTCTGTAGCTTGTATAAACTCCGTCTTTTAATGGCGACAAAGACAGATTTTTTGCATTGATAATCGTGGCATAGTTTTGAAGTTCAGCCTCCGGGATATAATCGAAAAAAGAAGGAGAAACGTACAGACCTTTGATAAAATCGGCAAAGACTTCATCAATAGTTTTCACAATGTCTTTGCTTATCGAAGGCATGTTTACCATGACCACAGTATTATCAAAACGATTTAAAAAATAATACCTGTCATTTCTTTTAATAAAACCTGAAAGTTTTACATGAATTTTAAGAAAAACTTCTTTGCCCTGATCATCTTTTACATTTTCAACTTTTAAATTTTCCAGGAGAACTGTAATATCATTGGTACCTGGCGTTTTATTATCTTCAGCAAACTTTTTAGAAAATATCTCTGCGAGATTCTCGTCGGCAAATTTGATTTCAAATGCTTCATTTTTTCTGGTAACTGTTCCCACATTTTTATCTGCTCTCAAGTCTCGCACGGTCAACGATTTTGTGCGTGAGTGTTTATCTTTAATGCTTTGCTTTAAATTAATAATGGTTTTTTCCTGAGCAGTGGAAAACGTTGTGAACAAAAGGAATAAGATTATTTTTTTCATGTTGATTAAGATTAAAATTAATTTAAACCCTCTATTTCTTCAGAAAACCTTCCGGCAAAATATAATGTCCGGTTAAAGGATCAAGAAATACTTCTGAACCCGTCATTGCATTTCTTTTCTTTGCTGTTGCTGCATCGATGGCAACTCCTACCAAAGCTCCAACCAAACCACCTGCAGCTCCGCCAATCATCGCTCCATTAGAATAGGTTTGAGGATACAATTCTTCTTTTTTAGCCTCAATAAATAAACCTTTGTCATCTTTGAAAATCTCAACATAACCAATAGGAATTACTTTAAACGGAACTCCGTTGTGCACAAAAGCGTAGAAGTTTCTGATTGGTTTTTTTTCTTCTCCGTTTACGGCTTTCGTGGCAACGCCCTTTTTATCGGTTTCAATCGTAAAACCAGGTTCAGGATTATGCGTGAAAAAGCTGTAATAATCTTTGTAAACACCCTCTTTCAACTCATCTGCTTTGTAAATATCAAGTTTATCTTTTAAAACCGTGGCATAATTTTTAAGTTCTTCCTCTGAAACGACCATGTCCCAAGGTTTTGCTTCGTAAGAACCTTTTAGTAATTCAGAAAAGGTGAGACTTAATTTTTTCGCCAAACTTTGGGCAAGATAAGGCGTAGTTCGGGAAGAAACTGTTGCTAACGTATCTTTTCTGTAGAGTAAATGATAGCCATCGTCTTTTTTAAGAAACGTACTTGCACGGATTTCGAGTTTTCCGATTGAGAATTTCTCCTGTTTATCCTCAGAGAGTTTAATGTTTTCAAGTAAAAGAACAAGTTCGTCATTACCTCTTACAGGATTATCGCTGTAAAACCAGTCTTTAAAATCTTGATCTGCATTATTTTCAAATGCCAGATTAATCTGATCTTTATGGTACATCACAGAGCCAATTTCCTGATTTTCTCTCTGATCAATCACCGTGAAGTTTTTATAGTTAGTTTTTTTACTTTTTATCGACTGCGAAAGCTTTATGGTTTCAGTTTTCTGAGCATTCAGTAAAGTCGTAGCCAAAAGGAAGAAAAGTAGTTTTTTCATTCTGATAATTTTTTCTCAAAAGTATGAATTTAAATCAAACGACCCTTACAATAAGGATTGCAAGGGTCGTTCAAACATTAAAAAAATAAACTATTATGTAGACTGCTTTATCGTCTTGAGTCTTTTTGTCCTCCGTGGTTTTTTTTCTCGTTCATTTTGTCTCTCATCATTCCCTCAGACTGAAAAAGCTTCAAAACTTTTTGGCAAGGTATTACTTTTTGCATTTTCTCTGCATATTCTTTTCTATTGTCCAGCATTTTCTGTCCTACTTCAAAGCTTTGCTGAAGTTTTGCTTTGGCATCTTCTTCAGACAGCGTTTCAGGATTAAAATTAGAATCAAACTGTGACTTTATTGTTTTCTGTTTGTCTAAATATTCGTTATAAAGCTGTGTAAATTCTTCTTTATCGTCAGCATCAATATTCAACTGTTCAAGCACCATATTATTCCGGAATTTGATGAGCAAAGCTTTTCTTTCTTCCGGCGACATATTGTTGATTATTTCTTTGCGCTGCTTGGGATCCATTTTCTTCCAGTCATAATCTTTCTGGGCAAAAACTCCAAGGCTACAGAGCATAAATAATATTAAAAAAAGTTTCTTCATCTTTTGTTTAGTTATAAAGATCCAAATACACATCCTGATTCCCGTTCACTGCAAGATCTGCAATTTCCGAGCTGGTAAAAGAATCCAGATATTCGTTCATCTGTTTTTCTGTCTGTTTGGCTGATGCTGTTACCGTTTTCACATTTTTGGTATTATCCACATTCTGCACAGCAGTTCTTACGACAGGTTTTATATTTTGATCTTCAACTATTTGATTATTGGTTTCTACAGAAGTTAAATCTGCCTGTAAAGTTTCATAAGCAATCTGGCTCTCCTTCTTAGGTGTAATTTCTGCCAGTGTATTAACCGGTGCAGTGTCTGAAATGCCGTTATAAACAAGAGATCCACCAAAAACAAGTGCCAAACATGCAGCTGCAGTATAAGCCCAGTTAAGTCTGATAATAGGCGCTTTTTTCTCAACATTAATCTCCGACAAAACTTTACTTTGAATGCTTTCAAATAAATTCTCAGGAGTTTTATAAATATTTTTTCTCTCAAGGCTTTCTACATCAAAACCTTTCAATTCGGTCATCACATTGTTCTGGATGTTTTCAAATAAATTATCCGAAACTTTATAGATGTTTCTACGCTCCAGGTTTTCAATATTAAAACCATTTATTTCAGCCATTACATTATTTTGGATATTTTCAAATAAATCATCCGAAACGCTGTACATGTTTTTGCGCTCTAATTTCTCAATATCGAAACTATTTACCTCGGTCAACACTTGATCCTGAATATTCTGAAACAGATTATCCGGAACACTGTAAATGTTTTCCCGTTCTAATTTTTCTATATCGAAGTCTTTCATGTTTTGGTTTTGAAAAATTACTTTTCGAAATTTTCTTTTATATATTCTTCTATTTTCTGTTTGGCATAATGATAATTCGTCTTCAAAGTACCAACAGACATATCTACAATTTTTGAGATTTCCTCGTAAGGAAGATCATCATAATACCTCATCGTAAAGACAAGTTTTTGCTTCTCCGGCAGACTTTGTATCGCTTTCTGCAATAAAATCTGTATATCTTCTGCATCTGTTCCCGCATTATCGGCAACAAGATTCTGCATGTGATAATCGGGATCTTCATCCGTTTTCTGCATTTTTTTCAGCTTATTTAGCTGTTGCAGAGCTTCATTGGTTGCAATTCTGTACAGCCACGTGTACAACTGACTGTCATTTTTGAACTGATGAAAATTCTGATAAGCTTTAATAAACGTTTCCTGCAAAGTATCCTGAGCTAAATCGCCGTCAACGATTATTCTCCTGATGTGCCAATACAGTCGGCTCTGGTAAGCATCCATCAAAGCACGAACTCCTTTTTCACGAGTTTGCGGGTCTTGCATCAACGAAATTATTTCCGCGTCTTTATTCTTCATAAGATGCTTTCATTGTTTTGGATTACAAAAATAGCTGAAAGTTAAATTACTATTCAATTTTTGTGCAATTAATTGCATTTTAAACATGAAAAATAAAAAATACATAACACCCATTCCCCATCACCCAACCAAATTCTTTATCTTTGTTCAATGCAAACAGTTATCATCGGATCTGGAAATGTTGCTTATCATTTAGCAAAAGCTTTTGTTTTAAATAAAATTCCAATAGCCCAGATTTTTGGCAGAAATGAAGCTGAACTTCAGAAAATTTCATCCGAATTAAAGATTCCTTATTCGACAGAAAAACTGACCGATGCGGATCTGTATTTAATTTGTGTAAGCGACAGTTCGGTAGAAAATGTTTCGAAATTGATTACTAAAAAAGATTGTTTGGTGGCACATACTTCCGGATCATTACCAAAAGAAATTCTGGCAGGGGAGTACAGAAAATCAAGCTTCTACCCTTTACAGACTTTTTCAAAATCAAAAGAACTGGATTATTCTAAAATTCCTTTTTTTATTGAAACTGAAAATAAAGAAGATCAGAAAATCTTAACGGATTTTGCTTCTAAAATTTCTGACAATGTGATGGAAAGTACTTATGAAAAAAGAAAATACATTCATTTGACTGCCGTTTTTGCCTGCAATTTTGTGAATCATCTTTTTGCAAGAGCCAAAGAAATCTCCGACGCTCAGGGGATTCCGTTTGATTATTTTTTGCCTCTGATTGATGAAACCGTACAGAAAATACATGAGATTGATCCGAAATCTGCCCAGACCGGACCAGCGGTAAGGAACGACAAAAGAATTTTGGAACTCCATGAGCAACTTTTGAAAGATGAAAGTCTTGAAATCTATAAAACCTTAAATCTTTCCCTTAAAAAAATGTACGATTTGCCATAAAGTTTTAACTTTGATGAAAACCGAAAAAAAATGAACACCAACATCGTCCGTTCTCTCATCATCGGAGCCGCTGTCGTGCTTACAGCCTTTATTTTAGGCTCAAGTTTTAAAAATAGAAATTTAAAACAGGATACCATTTCTGTGACAGGTCTTGGCTCAAAAGATTTTATTTCAGATGAAATCAGTTGGGGTGGAAGTTTTGATGCCAGTGCAATGGATGCCAAAGAAGCGTACAGTTTGATTTCACAGGATAAAGAAAAAGTAAAAGCTTTTTTCTACAGCAAAGGTTTTAAGGCCGGAGAATTTTCTTTTGGCGGTGTCAATTTTTCAAAATCTTACCGTACGGTAACCACTAAAGATGCAGATGGAGCAGAAAACTCTGAAGAAATTTTTGATGGCTACAGAGCTTCGCAAAACGTATTTTTCAGAGCAAAGAAAAATCCGGATCTGATGAAAAAAATAGAAACGGTAATGGATAAAACTGCCGAATTGATCAACAGTGGAGTACAGTTTGAGCCATCTGCTGCTCAATACACCTATTCGGATCTGTCATCTTTGAAACACAGTCTGATACAGGCAGGATCAAAAGACGCCAAAGAAAGAGCTGAGAAAATTGTGGAAAGTGCCGACGGAGATTTAGGAAAATTGAAAGATGCTTCAATTGGTGTTTTTCAGATTACAGCGAAAGGTTCGACGGATGAAGATAGTTACGGTGGAAATTTTGATACTTCAAGCAAGGAAAAATCAGCGAGAATTACGGTAAGACTGACATATAATCTTGATTAAAATAATTTAAAAATAAAAAATGATCAGTGAATGCAATTGATCTGAATCTTCTATCATTCATCCATTATCATTTATCAATCATAAATCAACATGAGTTATAAAGAGAAATTAAAAGATATAAAAGCATTTGTATTTGATGTAGACGGCGTTTTCACAGACGGAAGCGTTTATCTGATGCCAGGTGGAAATATGTCCCGTGTGATGAACGTTTTAGACGGTTATGCCGTGGTAAAAGCATTGAAAAACGAGTATTTAATCGGTGTAATAACAGGTGGAAATGACGAAATGGTAAGACACAGAATCAATTATCTTGGTATTGAAGATTACTATGCAAAATCACATAACAAAATGGTTGATTATGAAAATTTTAAATCCAAATATAATTTAAAAAACGAAGAAATTCTCACAATGGGCGATGATCTTCCGGATATTCACATGATGGAAAATTCTGCCATTGCGACCTGCCCGGAAAATGCCGTTCCTGAAGTAAAAGGAATTTCAGATTATATTTCTTCCGTAAAAGGTGGAAGCGGAGCTGTTCGGGATGTGATTGAGCAGGTAATGAAAGTGCAAGGGAAATGGCATGATGACAATACACAATCTGTATAGTAACCGAAAAAATCTTTTATCACATTCATTTATCTTTTATCAATTATCATTCATAAATACCGATGAAAATATTACTCGCCTCGCAGTCTCCAAGGAGAAAAGAACTTCTTTCCAGTTTAGGATTTGAATTTGATGTCGTAAAAATCGACTGCGAAGAAATCGTTCCCGAAAATGTAAAAGTAGGAGAGGCCGCAGCTTATTTATCTGAATTAAAAGCCAATGCGTTCAGAAATTTAGAGCAAAATGAAGTTTTATTGACCGCAGATACCGTAGTTGCAATAGAAAATGAGTTTCTGGGCAAACCGAAAGATGATGTTGAAGCCAAAAAGATGCTTCGCTCATTATCAGGGAAAATACATCAGGTTTATACCGGAATTACCATTAAGACTTTAAACAAAACCATTACCGAAACTGATGTTGCCAATGTAGAATTTGATGAAATTTCTGACGAAGAAATCGATTTTTATATTAAAAACTACCAACCCTTCGATAAAGCGGGAAGCTACGGAATTCAGGAATGGCTGGGTATGGCAAAAATTAAAAACATAGAAGGAAGTTTTTATACCATTATGGGGCTTCCTACACATCTTGTTTATCATATTTTAAAAAATATTTAAAAAATTCCAAATAAAAATTTGCTATTTTTACAAAATCATCATTCTGCTATAATAAAAAGCAGATTAGAGAGTTATATTAGATAATGAAAAAGAATATCTTATTCCTTTTAACGGCAATTATCGTTGTTTCCTGTAGTACGAGAGTAAAAAAACCGGAAGCGAGATCGAAGTTTATAAAAGGATTTTCAACATATTACAACACGCTCTTCAATGCAAAAGATGCACTGAATACCGAGTTTGAAAATAGAGACAAAGCACATAAAGACAATTTTTATGCGCCTTATATTCCTATTTTAACCTATGACGAGCAACCTTTGGGAAGTGATTTGGGACAATCTGCCGCTTTTGCAGAAAACTCAATGAAAATGGCAGAAGTGAATCGTCCCCAACAACAGGGAAGAGGTGGCCCGCCTGCAATTCCAGGTGCACCGGGAGGCAACAGTCCGATGATGGGTGGACAGGGGCCACAAAATCCAAATCAGCAGACCAATAAAGGAGCAACTATTCTTGAAATTGCTGAAGCAAAGGCATTAAAGGCAATTAATAAGTACTCAGTTATCCGAAAAAATGAAGAAGTTAACAAAACGATTTTTGATGCTTACATTATTTTGGTTCAGTCCAGAATTTATCAGGGTAAAAATTTGCAGGCTTTAGACGCACTCAACTACGTTTACACGCACATGAAGGAAGATAAAAGACTTCCTTTAGCAAAGGTTTACGAAGGTCTTGCTTATGCTAAAATGAATAATTTTCATAAATCTGAACAAATCTGGGGACAGGTAAAAAACGAAGGTTTAAAGAAAGATTACGACAAATTATTAAGTATTTACCGTTCTGAAGCTTTATTAGATAATGGTAAAAAAGCGGAAGCTCTTGAAGAACTGAACCGTGCCTATGCATTAAACAGCAACAGACAGCTGAAAAGCCGAATCTCTTTTCTGAAAGGGCAGGTGCAGCAGGAATTAGGCAAAAATGATGAAGCGAGAGAAAGCTTCATGGCAGCCTACAAATATGCCAATGACTTTGAATTTGAAGTAAAATCACAGATTCAGATTGCCAAGACTTTTAATGGAAAAGGAAACTACGACGGAGCAAGAGAATATCTTGAGAAAATAAGCAAAAAAGGAACCTATGGTTCCAGAAAAAATGAATTTTACTACGCTTTAGGTTTAATGGCAAACAATGCCGGAAAGAAAGAAGAAGCGCAGGAATTTTTCAGAAAATCTTTGAAGGAAGCCGTTTCAGACGGGCAGGTGAGAGGTCTTGCTTATTATGAAATCGGGAAGAATTATTTAGATAAAAACGATTACATCGGTGCGGGAGCTTACTATGATTCTGCTTTGGCGGTAATGACTTATGAGCCTTCAAAAATTTTATTGAAAGACCAAAGTGTTTACATCAAAAAAATCTCTGTAAACTACTATCTTATCAAGAAAAACGACAGTATTCTTTCGCTTGCAAATCTTAGTACCGAACAAAAAACAGAATTCTTTAACAAGCACATCGCAAAACTTAAAATAAAAGAGGAAAAAGAAGAGCTTGAAAGAAGAAGAGCAGAGCGAAGTAAAGGCTTTGATACCGGAGATTACAGCGCCAATTCAATGTTTGCCAACTCGGGTAACACGTTTGAAGATTTTGGAGTGAGCCAAAAAGGTTTCTATTTCAGCAATACTGGAACTGTAAGTAAAGGGACTTCTACATTTAAGCAGGTTTGGGGAGACAGAGCACTCTCCGACAACTGGCGTTTTTCTAAAAAAATGGCAACCATTGAAGACATGAAAAATGAGGCTTTGGGTGTGACTTCTGTACCCAATCCGAGACGTTTTGAACCAGCCTATTATATTGAGCAGATCCCTACAGATGCAGGGAAACTGGGTCAGCTGAAAAAAGACCGTGATACGGCTTCTTTAGGCCTAGGGGTGATGTATCAGAACTACTTTACCAATACACCTCTGGCTACAAAAACACTTTATGATTTGGTAGATGTAAAACCGGAAGAAAAGGTAATGTTGCAGGCTTTGTATGAGATTTTTGCCATGAATTATGAGAAAAACCCTCAAATAGCTGAACGTGCGAAACAAATATTGCTAAAAGATTATGCTTACACTTCGTATGCAGAATTTGCCAGAAATCCTAAGAATAATACGTTTGTAAAATCCTCCGCAGATACCGAAAACGAATATAAAACGGCTTTTGCCCTTTATGAATCTGAGAAATTTGGTGAAAGCCAGGCATTGATTGATCAGGCAATTCAGAAAAATCCAAAAGATGCTTTGGTTCCTAAGCTTTCTCTTTTAAACGCTTTCAACGCAGGAAAATCGAGTGGGAAAGAGGTAATGATTCTTCAGCTGGAACAAATTGTTCTGAACTATGCCAAAACTCCCGAGGGAGAAAAAGCAAAGCAAATGCTTACTTATCTCAAAAGTGATCTTGCCTTTCAGACTACAGACAATCAAGGAAATAGAATTGGGCAAGGTCAGAATCAGATGCCAGGAAATATTCAGAATCAACCTCCGCAACCGTCTGGCCAGCAAGCTCCTTTGATGGGATCGCCAGGTATTCCGATGGGAAATATGCCGAATGCAACACCGCCGACTCAGAATACGATTCAGACGAAGCCAACAGATAAGCAGCCCCAGGGAAATAATCCGAACTTTAATCTGTCGAATCCCAATGCAGCTCCTGCAAAACCTAAATAAATAAAAAAGCGAAGATTATTCTTCGCTTTTTTTCTTTTTAACTCCGTGGAAATCTTTCAGATAGAACGGTTCAAAATACGCAATATCTTCAAAATCTTTGGCTTTTACTTTTTCTAAAGTTTTATTAACCAGATATTTTGCGGAAGGGTAGATGCCTTCATTAAAATCAGCATGTGGAAGTTGTAAAATTTCCTTTGCTTTTGTAGCTCCGTCGCCTACAAAAAGTATTTTTTTATCTTTGAATTCCTGAAAAGAAGTTTCATCTAAAACTTTAGCCTCAGTCGGGCTCAGTTCATCGCCCGAAATACCATCGTAAACAGCGGTGTAAACTTCCATACGTCTCGCATCAACCAAAGGGATAACCAAATCATAGTTTTGTCCTAAAAACGCCTCTTTCATGCTTTCCAAAGAATTCACTGCAATCAAAGGAATATTTAAACCATAACAAAAACCTTTTGCCGAAGCCGCTCCAATTCTCAAACCCGTGTAAGAACCTGGACCTTTTCCCAGACAAACGGCATCGATTTCTTTTAATGAAATTTCAGCGCCTTCCAAAGCCCATTCTACAAAAGTGTGCAGCGACTCAGATTGTTTATAATTTTCTGAAACTTCTTCTGCTACACAAAGCAGTTTTTCGTTTTCTGAGATGGCTACTGAGCAGTTTTTTGAGGAAGTTTCGAGGTATAGGATTTTCATTTATTTAAATTTAAAACAAGACTTTTTAAGCAAGTTTATTTTTATATCACAAAAGTACCAAAAGAAATGATTGAATGAAAGACCTTCAAAAGTTTAAAAAATCAAAAATTTTAAGCTCCGTTTGTCCCTGCTTCAAACGTTCATCATCCATTACAAAACCTTTGATGATAAACTCTTTTAGAGTCCGCGTTGCCCAGATTCTGAATTGTGTTGCTTTTGCACTAGTTGATTCTATGTCCAATTCTCCTTCAAAAATAAATATTTTTAAGATGCTTCGTGATTACTGTTCTTTCAACATCAAACAGAGCCGCCATCGACTTCTGTGTAAGCCAAGCCGTTTCATTTTGCAGAAAAACATCTACCTAACTTCTTTGTTAGGCGTCTTAAAAATTAAAAATTTTTGAAAATCTTCGTTCATTATTTGTTCGTTTTACAACAAATTTATCACTTAATTTCCACACTTTGGCGGCTCCATAATTTCCATTGAGATTTCATTTTAATCCAGATTTCGAGTATTGCCAGTTTCATTTCAAAATCCTGATTTTTGTACAAGCCTTTTACATTGATTTTTCTCCTGATGCTGATGGTATTTTTATACTTTTTGATTTCAGAAACTTTGGTTTGAGCAATTTCTTTGTAAATAACTTTCTTTGAAGCAAAATCTTTTTTAAAATCATCCAGATTCTGGATCCAGCCATTAGAATGACCGAAAGAAACGTCATCTGAAAATAAATTTACAATGGAACTATCATTATTCTTCATCACAGAATCTAATCTTTTAGCCTGAAACAAAACTGCTTCTTCCGCTTTTGAATAGTTTTGAGAATACCCAATCGCAAAGCAAAAAATCAATAATAGCTGCAAAACTTTCATTTTCAAATTCTCAAATTGACCCATTTTCAAATTGAAATTATCCTTTTCTGTAAATCGTTCTCGGTTCGCTCTGAGCACTCGGATAAATCGTCATATCTGAAACCGTCACATGCTGTGGAGCATTAACGCAATAAGCAATTGCATCGGCAATATCTTCAGCTTTCAAGGCTTCGTAGCCGGCGTAAACAGTTGCAGCTCTTTCCTGATCACCTTTAAATCTGATTAAAGAAAAGTCTGTTTCTACTGCTCCCGGCTGAATATTGGTCACGCGAATTCCGAATTCTGTCAATTCAATTCTCATTCCTTCTGAAATCACATCAACTGCTTTTTTGGTAGCACAATACACAACTCCGTTAGCATAGGTTTGTCTGGCTGCAACCGAACTGATATTAATAATCTGCCCTGAACTTCTCTCTTTCATCATCGGAATAAGCGTTTTTGAAACGTATAAAAGCCCTTTTACATTTCCATCAATCATATTATCCCAATCGCTGGTACTTCCCGCTAACAAAGGCTCTAAACCGTGTGCATTTCCTGCATTATTAATGAGAACATCAACGTTTTTCCATTCTTCAGGAAGTGAGGCAATGGCATTTTCAACATCTTCTAAATTTCTAACATCAAATTTTAAACTAAATATTTCGGTAAAAGCTGATAATTCTGTTTTTAGAGATTCTAAAACTTCAGATCTTCTTCCACAAATAATGATTCTGTTGCCTTGCTTTGCAAAAAGCTCTGCTGTGGCTTTTCCTATTCCGGAAGTGGCTCCGGTGATGAGTATTGTCTTCATAAAAATTTCATTTTTTAATGTACCATTGTATCAATCTAGCAATTTACCAATAATTGTTACACTGATACATTGATAAATTGTTACATTAATTAGTTTGCATCGAATGCCTGAAAAGCATCCGGAATATGTTCTATTTCTAAGTCTCCTTTTGAGTCTGGAAGAACTGAAATAATATCAAATCTTACTTCCTGATTTTTATTAAATTCTTCCATAAAATGATTGGCTGCCAAGACAATTGATTTTATTTTCGATTTGGTAACGGCTTCTTGTGGAAGAATGAAAAAATCGGTTGATCTTGCCTTTACTTCAACCACAATTATTTTATTATCTTTTTCTGCAATAATATCGACTTCATTTTTCTTAAAACGGAAATTTCGCACCAGAATTTTATATTCATTTTGAATTAAATATTCAGCTGCAAGATTTTCTGCTTCTTTTCCTAGTTCATTGTGGTCTGCCATCGGATGGGAGAGTTTTAAGGTTGGAGTGTAGGAGACTTTTTTCTTTATTTTCTAAATTGATACGCCCACCAAATCAAAACAATCTGCAATGGAAGTCTCAAAACAGTCAGCCAAAAATATTTGTGATGGATTTCGTAAAACTTTCTTGCCATTTCAATATTGGCAGGGAAAACTGCAATAAATAAAGCAATAGAAAGGTAAGCTCCCCACTTTTGTGTTTCGGGGAAAAGTAGGAGAGTACCACACAAAATTTCTACTAAACCGCTGATATAAACCATTTGCAAATGCATTGGAATATAGTCTGGCATAATCTTCATGAAAAACTGAGGTTTTATAAAGTGAAAAATCCCAGCTGTAATCAATAGAAAGGCAAGTATAAATTTTGAGTAATACATTTTATTGCTTAAATGTTAGCGATACATTCTTTCCAGCCTTTAGAGAAACTTCTGCTCCTAAAATCAATGGAATATTATTGTGAATATGTCCGTTTGGAAATGCAAAAACTGTAGGAAATTTATATTTTGAAATTCTTTCTGAGATTAATTTATAGGCAAATTCATCAAAGCTTTCTTCGTATTGCTTGTTCTCTTTTTCATCTCCCATATTGGTCATTCCGCCGATAATTAAACCTTTAATTTTAGTGAAAACGCCCGCCAGTTCTAAACTCATAATCATCCTGTCTAAAGCATAAAAGTTTTCACCAATATCTTCGATGAATAAAATTTTATCTTTAAAATCAAAAGAATATTTTGTTCCTAAAAGTGCATAAACCAATGCTAAATTTCCTCCAATCAATTCTCCTTCTACATTTCCTTCTTTGTTAAATGGGTTTGATTTTAAAGTATATTTTAAGGGTTTTCCTTTCAGAATATTGAAGGTTAAATCATAACTTTCATCTGTCACACCGAAGCTTGAAGTTTTGATAGTTTGTCCGTGGATCGAAGCGAAGCCTTTTTTCAATAAATAACTCTGAATAACCGTATTATCAGAATATCCGATGTACCACTTTGGATTTTTGATGAAACCTTTTAAGTTTAAATTTTCAACCAAATGTTGGCAACCATATCCTCCACGTGAAGCCCAGATTGCTGAGATTTCGGGGTCATTCAACGCCCAATTAATGTCGCTGCTTCTCTGTTCTTCAGTTCCGGCATAATTATATCCGTTTGAATATTTTGTGTAAAGATTTTCTCCCAAAACGGGTTCAAATCCTTTAGATTTTATCATTTGAAGACCTTTCTCCAACTGAGATGGTTCCACGGCTCCTGCGGGAGAAATGATGGCTATTTTGTCGCCTTTTTTAAGCGGTTTTGGAAAAATTTTCATTGATCAGTTGTTGTTTTTATTAATAGTTTTAAAAGTGCTTAATTTAATGCAAAGCTCGCAAAGATTTTTATACCCTTATTCTGCATATTTTTTGTTGATCCAGAAGTTTCGGGATTCTATTCAGCAAAGACCAAAAGAAACCTGCATTTAAAAGATTAAACTTTAACAATTTTATTTGTTCTTTTTATATTTTAATTCTTTCTTTTCCGCTTCTTCCAATTGCTTGTCAAACTGATTAAACATCTTGAAACTTTGCAGGAAAATGAAGAAACTGAAGAAAATTAAAACCACCCCAACCCCTTTTCTAATGTTATTGGCGAGTTTTTGGGTTAGCCTGTCGTGAAACTGTTTTGAAAGGAAAATTTTGGCAAAATCAATCAGAAGATAGGTTGAAATAACAATGGCAAGGTATAAAATCATGGTCTCTGTATCGGGATACTGATTTCTGACACCAATTACCGTCACTAACCAAAAAAGAATCACTCCTACATTCAAAAGATTTAATAAAAACCCATTGAGGAATGTTTTAAAGTAATTCTGACTGATAATTTTCTCTTCTCCAGCCATGTGCATCTTGGTTTTTGTAACCATCATGATAATCCCGTAACTGAGAATAAGAATGGATGTAATTCTGTAAAACCCGGGGTGCTTGTCGATTAAATCTACGATGTCTGCACTGGCGTAATAGGCTGCAATAATGCACAATAAATCTGCTGTAATAACACCAAAATCGAGTGCCAGAGCATGTTTAGGACCTCTTGTAAAACTGGTTTCGATTAACAGGAAAAAAATAGGCCCGATAAATACGAGACTCAGCATAAAGCCTAAACCTATGGCAGAAAGTATGAGTTCAAACATTCAAAATTGTTTCAAATTCAAATTTAAAGATTATATTTTTATTTGTCTGTAAAAATGATTTTTTTTAAATCTCAATTGTAAATTAGATAATATTTAAACCAAAAAAGACCACAAAAATGCGGTCTTCCTATATTATATTAATTATTAAATTTTATTCAACAATCTTAAAATCAAGCTGCTTGGCAATTAAATTGGCTTTCACCACTTTGATCTGAACCTGATCTCCTAATTGATAACGGTTTCCTGTGCGTGAACCGTAAACAGCATGAGTTGCTTTATCGTAGGTGTAAGAATCATCCATTAAATCTCGAAGTTTAATTAAACCTTCAGCTCCGTTTTCAGGAATTTCAACCCAGAAACCAAATTCTGCAACTCCCGAAATCACACCCGTGAAAGTTTCTCCCAAATGTTTTTCCATGAATTTTACCTGCATAAATTTGATGGAATCTCTTTCTGCATCGGCTGCCAAACGTTCTCTTGCACTGCAATGCTTAGATTTTTCTTCCAGTTCGTTTCTGTCCGGAGATTTTCCTCCGTCCAGATAATGCTGAAGCAATCTGTGGGCAAGCAAATCCGGATAACGACGGATAGGAGAGGTGAAATGCGAGTAATAATCGAATCCTAAACCATAGTGACCAATCGGCTCGGTAGAATAAACTGCTTTGCTCATGCTTCGCATCGCAAGGGTTTCAATCATATTTTCCTCGCCTTTTCCTTTGACGTCTTTCAATAAAGTATTCAAAGATTCTGCGACTTTTTTGGTATTTGCCAAATCCATTTTGTACCCAAAAGTAGAAACAAAATCTCTCAACGCCTCTAATTTTGCTGGATCCGGATCGTCGTGAATTCTGTAAATAAAGGTATTTCCGTTCGGGCTTCCTTTTTTGAGCGAAACAAATTCAGAAACTTTTTTATTAGCCAACAACATAAATTCTTCAATCAAATGATTTGAATCTTTGCTGATTTTGAAGTAAACGCCAATTGGCTGGTTGTTTTCATCTAAATTGAAACGAACCTCGCTTCTGTCAAACGTAATTGCACCGTTTCTGATACGTGCTGCACGCATTATTTTTGCTAAACCATCCAGAACGTTGATTTCCTCTTGTAAATCGCCTTCTTTGGTCTCGATTCTTTCCTGAGCTTCTTCATAAGTAAAACGTCTGTCTGAATGAATTACCGTTCTTCCAAACCATTCTTTTTGGATTTCTGCCTTGTCATTCAACTCAAAAACTGCAGAGAATGTATATTTATCTTCATTCGGACGAAGCGAACAGACATCATTACTCAAAACCTCCGGAAGCATAGGTACAACGCGGTCTACAAGGTAAACTGAAGTTGCTCTTTCGTAAGCTTCATCATCCAGAATAGTTCCCGGAACAACGTAATGAGAAACGTCTGCGATGTGAACACCGACTTCCCAGTTTCCGTTATCCAGTTTTCTCATCGATAAAGCATCATCGAAATCTTTGGCATCTTTCGGGTCAATGGTGAAAGTCAAAACATCGCGCATATCCCAACGTTTTGCGGCTTCCTCGTCTGTAATTCTACGGTCGATTTTATCGGCATCTCTTTCCACTTCTTCAGGGAAACTGTAAGGTAAACCGTATTCTGCGAGAATAGAATGAATTTCTGTCTCATGCTCTCCAGGATTTCCTAAAACCTGTAAAATTTCTCCTTCAGGATTTTTATCGCCAGGTTTCCATTCGGTCATTTTTACGGTCACTTTATTACCGTTTTCGGCACCGTTTATTTTACCTTTCGGAATGAAAATGTCTGTATTAATCGTTTTTTTATCACAAACTACAAACCCAAATTCCTTGTGAGGAACGAGTTGGAAAGTTCCCACAAATTCAGATCTTTTTCTCTCCAGAACTTCCAAAACGGAGCCTTCGAGTTTTTTACCTTTAAAATTATAGGTAACTATTAGAACTTTATCGCCCTGCAAAGCATCTTTCACGTTTTTCGCATGTACGAAAACATCGTCCTTAAGATTTTCTACAGTAACATAAGCATTTCCGCTTTGGTTAAAATCTATAGTTCCCGTTAAAGTACCTTCGATATTGAGATTGATGCTGTATTTTCCTTTTTCTGTTTCTTTAATTCTCTGGCTCGACAATAATTTGTGCAAAGCCTGAATCACCATTTCACGCTGTCTCGGGTTTTTGTGGTCAATCCCGTCTGCGAGTTGCTTGTAATTATATAATTTGGTTTGATTCTGATTCATAAATCTCATGATTAATCTCCCGATTTCCACGAGTTTATGATCGTTTTTCTGACTTATATATTTTTTCTTTTTTGGCATTTTTTAAAAATTTTGTTTTGTTTCAATCAATTCCCATTGATTGTTTATAAATTGGTATATTAAATATTTTCTTTTATAATTATGTATGTTGTCATTTAAAGTAATATCATTCTGATATGTCGTGTAAAGCATTTCAACACTAACCTTTTTTTCAAAATCATTTTTACTGATATTTACTGAAAGTACATTTAACTTTTTTATCGGTTGAGTGATTTTATTTTTGTAATAGATAGAAACCTCCTTTTCCGAACCTTGTTTAGATATTTTAATTTTTTTGTTTTGAAAATTCTGGTTTGAAATATCTTTTGGAATATTTTCAAATTCAATTCCACTTCCCATTCCGCCAAATAGCATTGCCAAAATGAAGTTTTTTTTAGTTTTATTAAAAATCTTCATTATTGTCTCATCTGTCCAAAAATCACTGTTTTTATAAATAGGTGTTGCTTCATAATATCCTCCACAAGAACTTTCTAGTCCTGTCCCACATACAAGTAATTCATAATCAACCAAATAAATTATATTTTTTTCTTTTAATAAGCTAAAATCAATATCTTTTATGATTCTATCTGATAATGTTTTGTAATTTATTTCTTTTGCTTCTTCCTGTAATTTTTTCAATCTTTCCTGTTCTCTTTTAATAACATCCGAACAATCTCTTCCCTTACAACCATTGTTCTCAGGAATACCAGGAACTGTAGGACATGCATCATCCTTATCTAAAATCCCGTCCCCGTCCGTGTCCGGCCATGGACAACCATTATTTTCAGGTGGTCCGGCAACGGAAGGGCAGGCATCATCTTTATCCAAAACACCGTCTCCATCAAAATCCGGCCATCTGCAACCATTATTTTCTACAACACCTGATTCTTTAGGACATTGGTCTAAATAAAATAAAACACCATCTTGATCTTCATCTGAAAGACATATCTTTTTGCTGAATTCTTTTCTGCATTTATTGAATGTTCCTTTATCAACAATTTTCTGTGCATTCGTCAGGTAAATTGAAAATAAAAAGCAAAATGATACAAAAGTTTTCATTGAGTTTGTTTTAAAATTTATACTCATCTGTCGTAGGTATTTCTATCCATTTTTTATTTTGGTACTGATAGGTTTTATAGTACCTGTCTTCATCTTTGGAATGCGGTTCATCAAGATTATATTGAAATTCTACAATTACAATTTTGTCCGGATGATTTTTAAATTTTAAGTAAATCGTATCAAAATTTTCATTTACCCCATGTAACTTACTCAAAATCAGATTTTCATTATCCTTTGGAAAATAAAAAAATTCTTTCTTGTCTTCATGAGGAATTTCTTTTTTATTAGTGTAATCTACTAGTTTATATTTTTCAATTATCAATCCTTTAGATTTTTTCTTTGAAAGTTTAATCAAATTTTTTGATTCTCTAAAATAATATCCCCGAATTTTCTCTTCCAAAATATGATCTTCTGTATCCGGATAAATAAAGGATTCTATCCTTGTCAAATATGGAATTACATTTTTGTGTAATTTTTTATTGATAAATTTTATTGTTTTCTTATTCCAGAATTTAGTTTGATTATAAAAAGGATTTTCACTGTTGTATTCACATATCCATTCGTCTTCAAAAATCGGTCCCACTCGCTCATTAGAAAGATTTCTGAAGTAAAAAACCAAATTTTCTTTCTGAATTTTCTTTAGATCAAAATCAGAAATTATTTTTAGGTATAATTCTGAAAAATCAACCACTTTAAAATCTTTCTCCAGCTTAAAATAAATTTTACTCTGTTCTATACAATATTGTTCCTTTTGATCTTCTCTTGAATAATGGTAACTCTGCCCAAAACAAAGACAAAAAATTAGAAAGAAAAGTGATGAAAAAAAGTTTCTCAAAAGTTTCATATGTACAATTTTTTACTCAAACTTAAAAGGTTTTAGGTGGAGAGCAGTATTTATAAATTTAAACAAAAAAGTGGAGAAGGAGAGATAAATTTTCTGCAGGAAATTAGAAAATTTTATGGAATCAACAGTGTGGTAATTACCGTTGGACGGTGCAAATATATAAAATAAAATATTAATAAATGTTTTTAATTGATTTACAGTAATTTAAAAGTTTAAATATATCAATTCATTAAATTTATTTTTCAATGATTTTTTTGATTAATGTATTTATTTTAATTTTTAATTTCGTTCCACTTAAAATTACTGTATTCTAATTTTTTAGAAACAGGATACAATCCGCCAGAGCTGGGAGTGTACGTAATCTCTAAAACATGTGGATTTAAAAATCTTATTTCCAATACAATTGAAACTGCATTTTCTTTAACTTTCCCTCCACCTCGAGGAAAAATATACGATGTACTTCCTGTTGAATTTGATTTCAGATAATTGTGTAATTCTTCTGATAAAACCGGACTGAAACTGTTGTCATATTCTTTAAATGGATACTTTAATGAGACAGCAACATTATTTTTCTGAACAAAATTTGCCAATGCTTTCTTAGTCCAGAATTTTGTCAGCAAAAAATTATATTCATCTGTTTTTCTGCTGCTTGTACAGGTAGGCACATAATTTCTTGGAAAATACATACATGACGGACCATAATCCATAAATTTTAGATAAACTAAATTTACTTTTTTACTTTTATTTTTCTCAGAAAAATATTTCAATAAGTTACCAATCAGTTTATTATAAATATTTTCAATTGTTGAATTATCTTCTCTGAATTTTTCAAATTTCTTTTTTTCATCCTCATAAAATTGAGTACAATCCAATTTTCCACCTGGACAGCCATTTTCTTCCTTTACGCCTAGAACAGTAGGACATGCATCATCTTTATCTAAAATCCCATCTCCATCTGTATCCGGCCAGGGACAACCGTTATTTTCTTCTGATCCTGCAGCTGAAGGACATGCATCATCTTTGTCTATAACCCCATCTCCATCGGTATCTGGCCAAGGGCAACCATCATTTTTAATAGTTCCAGACTCTTTTGGACAGCGGTCTAAATAAAACAAAAGATCATCTTTGTCTTCGTCTGAAAGACATAATTTTTTGCTGAACTCTTTTCTGCATTTTTTGAAAGCTTCTTTGTCGGTAATTTCCTGAGCGTTTGCGTAGAAAATGACAAAAAGTGAAAGGAAAATAAGGTATTTTTTCATCAGAAATTTCTAAAATTTATATTCATCAATTGTAGTAATTTCTACCCACCTTTTGTTTTGAAATTGATAGGTTTTATAGTCTTGATTGAATTTTACAACAACTATCTTCCCCAATTTATTTCTGAAACTCAAATCTAAAAAATCATAATTTTTTTCATTATTATCGCTGTGAAGAATTAAGTTTACCATATCAAACTGAAAATAATATAGTTCAGTTTCAAGTCTATAATTTCCCTCTTTTTTTACAAATTTTCCAGCTTTTTGCTTTACAACAAGTTCATAGAATTTCATATCCCTGTTAGATAAATAAAAATCTTCCTGTGATTCTTTATTTTTACTTAAAAACGATTCATATCTCAATGAAGGAACTAAGTTTTTCTTCCAATTTTTTACTATTTGAAGTATATTTTCTTCTGTCCAAAAAAGTTTTGCGTTATAAACAGGATTTTCAATATTGTAAGTAGGAACGTAATCCGTTGTATTAATCAGCATTCTTTGCTCATTAGCCAAAGTATCAAAAGTAAAAACTATATTTTTCTCTTTCTTCTTTTCGGTTACAATTTCTTGAATAATCAGCTTTGATAAACCTACAAAATCTACATTTTTGAAGTCAGCAATCAGTTTATCTTCAGTAATTTTCTCTTCTTGTATGATGTTCACTTTATTGATACTATCATCCACATACTGTTTATAGGTTTGTCCAAAAGAAATGAAAATGATAAAATTTAGGAAAAAAGACAGAGAAACTTTCATAGTTTTTTAATTCATATCAGTTTTATTGATAATTAATTTGTTTAAAATTGGTACAGACTTATAGTATTTAGTATTTTCAAATCAATCTGCTAATAGTTCAGACTTAGTTCCGATAAAATTAAAACAAATATGGAGAAGAGTTAAGTAAAATTTTAAAGAAATCAACAATTGTATTTAAATCTTGGACTTCGTTAATCTTTATAAAAAAGGCTTGCAAACTGAATTACAAGCCTTTATCAATTTAGCAGAACGCTATTTTATCTACTCTGTTTTGATGTCTTCCGCCTTCAAACTCTGTATTCAGAAAAGTTTTTGCAATTTCTAGTGCAAATTCTTTCGCTACAAATCGGGCAGGTAATGCGACCATGTTGGCATTGTTGTGTTGCTTCGATAGGGCTGCAATTTCAGGCATCCAGGCTAATGCACAACGTACGCCCTGATGTTTGTTGGCAGAAAGCTGAACTCCCTGACCGCTTCCACAAACTAAAATTCCAAGTTCGTTTTCTCCTTTTTCTACAGAAGTAGCTGCAGGATGCACAAAATCAGGATAATCTACACTTTCCAGAGAATGCGTTCCAAAATCCTGAACATCAAACTCTTCCTGCAGTTGCTGTTTCAGATATTCTTTGTATTCAAAACCTGCATGGTCTGCGGCGATTGCGATTTTTCTTTTCATTTTTCTTTTTATATTAGATTTAAATTTATTTTCGACTTATAAACCTCTCAAATCACTGCTTTTTAAAGAATTAACTTTATAAGAGAAATTTATTTTTTGAGTTTCATTGGCATTTAATGAAACATTCCAGGTCAGAATTCCTGTTTTTTCATCATATTCTGCATTACCTTTATCCATCATGGTGATGATAATCTGTTTGTCTGTCGTAATCGGAATCTGGTCTTTCAGCTTGATTTTTATCTTTTCACTTTTGTTATTTCTCACCGTAATTTCAAAAGCAAACTGCTGTTCTTTATTCGTGGAAGAAATGCTTTTTGTAAAGGTTTTATCTTTCACAGGCTGCCTTTTGATGCTGATTCTCCGGTCTTCTCCCAAGGTCAGAATCATCTTGCTGTCGGTAGTTTCCGGATTGATCACAGTTTTGCCAACGTTGGTATCTTCAAATACGATATTTGCTTCGGCAGGAATCAGATTGTACTTGTCTAAATTTTCAATTTCAGCCACCAAAAATGCAGAATTGGAGTATTTCGGAACCGCAGAATAAATAAAGTTTGCAGGAATATCTGTGGAATTCAGATTAATGCTGTTGTCTTTATTATTCGATAAAATCGTGAATTTATCTTCCAGTTCGTAGCTTAAATTCAACTGATTTTGAGAAACCACATTTCTCGGCCCTGTAATAGCCACTTCAGAAATTTCAGATACCGCAGCAGAAGAATTTCCTCTTATCGAAACTCCAGGAGCTTTGCCTTGCAGTGCAGAAACAGCATTTGCTCTATCTTCCTGAGGTTGATAGTATAACTGCCAAATACCAAGTTCAGGCATAACCCTCCTCTGATTCGGATATCCCGAAATCAAGTTCATCTTCACGTTTTTCCAGTCTAATCCGGAATTCTGGCGAACCATCGCTTTGTAACCCAGATTAATTTTACTTCCCAAACCATTAGCAATTACATCATAATAAGGTCTCCATGAGGCATTGTTGACGTTATATTTAATATCAAGATTTACATTTTCATTGGCTTCAGCAGAAACCTGAAGAATGAGTTTACCTTTCGGATAATTTTCTCTTTCCTGATTATTCAAATTAAATTTCGTCTCCAGACGGCTGAGTTTTTCTTGCCATGTATTGATAATTTCCTGATTTTTTACCAACGCTGTGCCCAATTCCAGCCTTTTCTTCTGATTGTATTTCAACAATTTTGAAACCTCGGAAGCGTAAGATGTCGAACCCGCATTAATAGTTTGGTTTCGGTCTAAAATTTCAAGACTTTTTGAAAGCGTATTTCTCTCTAAGTTTAGGATTTCTAACTTATTATTAGCCAGATCAATACTATCTAAAACAATTTTATGCTGCGGATTTTTCTTATCTAAAGCCACCGCATACATCTCTACGTCATTTGAAAAACGATACGTGAGAATAGAAATTTTATTCTTACTTCCCAGTTTAATCGAATTCTGATCAATGTTTTCAGCAATATTGTTGATGATGATTTCAGAACTTCCTTTCGGAATTTTAAAAGAGGTCGTAGAAAAAAGCTCTCCGGATTGTTCATACACTGTAGCGCTTTTAAGCTCAGCCTCGGCAAAGACGGGCTTCTGACAATAAATAGAAATGGAAAATAAAGAAAGTCCTAACAGATAGAATTTACTCATCATCTAAGTTTTTTGAATGTTCAAATTTAAGTATTAAATATCAATTGTTAGTTTCCCGTTGAATGACTGTTAACATCATTGTGAATAACTGTGGAAAACTTTGTTGAAATTAAACTTTTTTTCTCAGCAAAAAATAACTAATGAAAGTTGCTTCCAAATTTTCGGGCACAAATTTCGAAAAACTTTCCTCAGACATTTCTTGACTTTCTCCATAGAACGGTTATTCATAAAGGGTATCGTGGAAAAGTTATCCATATTTGTTGGTAAGTGACAGAAAAATCAGATTTACAGTGTGTTATTTTGTTAATTAAATATGAATTATAATTAAACTTCATGTTACCAAGTTTTAACACGAAAGTTATCCCCGAAACTCACAACACTCAACAACAATATCATTCTTTCTTTATTAAAAAAAAGAAAATAGTGTTGATTAGTGACTGGTGCATTGTTCGGAAAATTTTGAAAACTTTTAAAAGAATCGATTTTTTGCGAGACTTTAAAATCTTACATTTGTGAAACAGAAAAATCAAAAATGTTGCGGATTTTTCTAAGTTGTAAAAGTTTATCATTTACACTTGGCTGCAGCTGCTTTAGACAAAAAAATATAGTTTCAGATATGAAAACAATCAAAGATTTCAATTTTAAGGACAAAAAAGCTCTGGTAAGAGTAGATTTTAATGTTCCGCAGGACGATCAGATGAAAGTGACAGACAACACAAGAATTGTAGCTGTAAAACCTACAGTGGATAAAATTCTTCAGGACGGTGGATCAGTAATTTTAATGGCTCACCTGGGCAGACCAAAGGGAGAGGCTAAGGATGAATTTTCTTTAAAACACATTGTGGAAGAGATTTCTAATGTTTTTGGAAAAGAAGTTAAGTTTGTTGATGAATGTGTAGGAGAAAAAGCTGAGCAAGCTTCTGCTGAACTGAAGGCTGGAGAAATCCTTTTATTGGAGAATTTACGTTTTCATAATGAAGAAGAGAAAGGTGATGAGGCTTTCGCAGAGAAACTTTCTAAATTAGCAGATGCTTACGTAAATGACGCTTTTGGTACAGCTCATAGAGCACATGCTTCTACTGCGGTAATTGCTAAATTTTTCGAATCAACTAAATTTTTCGGTTTATTAATGGCTAAAGAGCTTCAGGCGATTGATAAAGTTTTGAAAAGTGGTGAAAAGCCTGTTACAGCAATACTTGGAGGCTCTAAAGTTTCAACTAAAATTACCATTATAGAAAATATTTTGCCTGCAGTTGACAATTTAATTATTGGTGGTGGTATGGCTTTTACATTCATTAAAGCATTGGGTGGAAAAATTGGAACTTCATTGGTTGAAGAGGATAAATTACCTTTGGCACTTGAAATTTTAGGGAAAGCAAAAGAGCATAACGTAAAAGTATATCTTCCTATAGATACTGTAATTGCTGAGAGTTTCAGTAATGATGCAGACAGAGATGAAGTAAATATTTATGAAATCCCTGAAGGTTGGATGGGATTGGATGCAGGTCCAAAATCAAGAGATCAGTTCAACGATGTTTTGTTAGATTCTAGAACTATTCTTTGGAATGGACCGATTGGAGTTTTCGAAATGTCAAATTTCTCAGCTGGAACTGTTGCTTTGGGTGACAGTATTGCTGAAGCAACAAAATTTGGAGCTTTCTCATTAGTTGGTGGAGGAGACAGTGTTGCTTTTGTAAAGCAGTTCGGTTATGGCGAAAAAGTAAGTTATGTTTCTACCGGAGGAGGAGCGATGCTTGAAAGCTTAGAAGGTCTGGAACTTCCAGGAGTTGCTGCTATCAATAATTAGAAAATTATATTTTTATAAATTTTAAAGTCTGTTGGAGTTTTCCGACAGACTTTTTATTTTAAATACTTTCCAGATTGAAAATTGATTTAGAAAATTTTGTAGCTCTCAGTTTTGCTTTTTTAAAAATTTTACTAGGATATAATTATTTTTACAAATAAAGAATTTTCAAATTTATTTTTAACAAACCCCCAAAATTTAAATTTTAGAGAAAAATGGTGAAAAATTGGCTTTCAGAATTAGGTTTTAAATTGAAAAACAGAAATTCCTGGAGCGTTTGGACGTAATTTTTATTTTAGGCTCAAAATGATATGTTTTTGTGGAAATTGACTTTTTAAACCTCACATTTTCTTTTTTTTCATTGAAAATTTTCATTTTGAATGAATCTAAAAAATTTATTTGTCTTATTTCAAAATATAAATTAATAACTCACTAATTTATTTTTTAAAATTTTATTGAAGAGCAAAATTAATTATATATGTGAATTCTTACTTTTATCACATTACAATTTTAATTTTAACCAATTGAAAAAACAAAAACTCAGGATAAATTCCTGAGTTTTTTAAATTTTATGACAAAAATGCTGAAAATTGACCTTTAGAAATGGCTTAAAAATCGATTTTCTACTTTTTTTCGATAATGTATATCAAACTTGAAAATTCATTAGAAAAAATAGCTTTTACGTTAGAAATCGTTCCGTAGATGGTCGCTTTTAGCCAAAAAAGAGGAGATTTCTTGTATTTTTCGCTCAACATCGAGATGTAATATGAATCTAAAACTAAAGGTTTGATTTTTCTCATTTTCCAATTTGGTTTCTTTAAAATCAAATTTTCCATACCTTTTTTTGAAAAATGATAGATGTGTCTGGGTACATCGTAAGCTGCCCAGTATTCTTTATAATGTTTTGCATCGTAAGAAGTAGGGTTGGGCACAGCAATAATTAATAGACCTTTTTCTTTCAGTTTCTTATTAAAAATTTCAAGCATTTCATCCTGATTTTCCACGTGCTCGAATACATGCCAAAGTGTAATTGCATCTAAACTGTGGTCTTCAATTGTGTTGATGTTATCTAAAATTGTAGCTTTCGAAATCTTATTTTCAGCTGCTTTTCTTGCATCAGGATTAGGTTCAAAACCAAGAACTGTAAAGTCATTTTCAATGTATTTTACAAATTCACCTGCACCACAACCATAATCTAAAACATTCGAACCTTTCTTAATTCTATCTAAAAGGATTGTTTTTTTGTATTGTAAATTGAAAGATTGCAAAAATTTATATAACTTTTCTTTCAAACTTCCGGAATCCTGATGATGCGAAATATAGTCTTCACTTTCATAATATTTGGAAATATTTGATGGGATAGGGGAGGTTTTAAAAACTCCTTTGGTATCAGTTTCTATAATTTCAAATACTTCCTGAGAAAGAAAATGATCTTTAATTTTCATTTTTATGTAATTGTATTTTAAAAATAAAGGTATTTAGAAAAGTGTTTTAAGCCTCTAAATACCTTAGTTTATTTTAAATGTTTCACGTGAAACATATTTGTTTTACCTTCCTAAATAGACCATCAAAACGTTGATATCTGCAGGTGAAACACCACTTATTCTTCCAGCCTGAGCCAAAGTTTTAGGTCTTACTTTATTCATTTTTTGCTTTGCCTCAGCAGATAGACTTGATATTTTAATATAATCGAAATCTTCAGGAATCTTTACATTTTCTAATCTGTTTAGTTTAGCAACGTTTTCTTTTTCTTTCTCGATATAGCCTTTATACTTAATATTTACTTCAGCTTGCTCCCTCACTTCATCGTTGAATTGGGATGTAAATTCTTTGATTGATTCAATTTCATCCAATTTATCTAAAGTAATATTAGGTCTTGTTAAAAACTGGGAAGCTCTGTAAGCCTGATCAACAGGATTGCTTTCCATGCTTTCTAAGATAGGATTAATGATTCCCGGCTTTAAAGAAGTTTCTCTCAGAAATGCTTCAAGTTCCTGACTTTTAGAAATCTTTTCTTCCACTTTTCTCAGTCTGTCTTCCTTTGCTAATCCTAATTCAAATGCCTTTTCTGTCAATCTGATATCTGCATTATCCTGTCTTAAAAGCAATCTGTATTCAGCTCTTGAAGTAAACATTCTGTAAGGTTCTTCAGTACCTTTTGTAATTAAATCATCGATTAAAACGCCTATATAAGCCTTATCTCTGTTTAAGATGAATTCTTCCTTGTCATGAACCTTATTATGTGCATTAATACCCGCCATTAAACCTTGTCCGCCCGCTTCTTCGTAACCTGTAGTTCCGTTAATTTGTCCGGCGAAATATAAATTATCAACCAATTTGGTCTCTAAAGTATGTTTTAATTGGGTAGGAGGGAAGTAGTCATATTCAATAGCATACCCTGGTCTAAATACTTTTACGTTTTCAAAACCTGGAATTTGTTTCATGGCTTTGATTTGTACATCTTCGGGAAGAGAAGAACTGAATCCATTTACATAGATTTCTACAGTCTTCCAGCCTTCGGGTTCTACGAAAAGCTGATGTCTTGTACGCTCAGCAAAACGGTTAATTTTATCTTCAATTGAAGGGCAATATCTTGGTCCTAAACTTTGAATAGTACCATTGAACATTGGGCTTCTGTCAAAACCTTCACGTAAAATATCGTGTACCGTTTCATTAGTATAAACAATGTGACAACTTAATTGTTTTGTTAATTTCGGACTGTCTAAATAGCTGAATTTTTGAGGATTTTCGTCTCCTTTCTGTTCTTCCATTTTAGAATAGTCAAGGCTTCTTCCGTCTACTCTTGGTGGAGTTCCAGTTTTCATTCTTCCTGATTCAAAACCGAAAGAAACCAGCTGTTCTGTGATTCCAAAAGCTCTAGGTTCACCCATTCTTCCTCCACCTAATTGTTTGTCTCCAACATGTATTAATCCATTTAAGAACGTTCCGTTTGTAAGAACAACAGATTTAGATCTGATTTCAATTCCTAAAGAAGTTATTACACCTACAGCTTTATTATTTTCAATAATTAAACTTTTAACCATATCTTGAAAGAAATCAAGATTAGGGGTGTTTTCCAGTGCGTAACGCCATTCTTCAGCGAAAAGCATTCTGTCATTCTGTGTTCTTGGAGACCACATTGCAGGACCTTTTGAAAGGTTAAGCATCTTAAATTGTATCGCAGATTTATCTGCAATAATACCCGAATAACCGCCCATCGCATCAATTTCTCGTACGATTTGTCCTTTTGCGATTCCTCCCATCGCAGGGTTGCAACTCATCTGTCCGATGGTCTGCATGTTCATTGTAACTAGCAATGTCTTTGAACCTAAGTTAGCTGCAGCCGCTGCAGCTTCACAACCTGCGTGACCTGCACCTACTACAATTACATCATATATTTCTGAAATCATTTCTTTATTGCTTGTTTTAAGCTTTAAATTTTAATCTTTTCTGTAAATGTTTCACGTGAAACATTGTTTCGTTTTATAGGTTGAAATAGCCTATTTATCGTTATTTAGCCCCGATCGCAGCATTTGTTTGAGCTCATTTTTTGAAAAAAAATAAAGAGTGTGTAGCGCGGGATTAAGCTCCTAAAAAATAATTAAGACTTAATGATATTTTGCTAAATAAAAATCTTCTTTGCTTCGCATCAGCTTTTCTTCATCTTCTGTCTTGTCTTTGTAACCCGAAAGGTGGAGAATGCCGTGAGCTAAAACTCGCCGAAGTTCTTCTTCAAAGTTTTTGGATAGGGTAGAAGCGTTGTCTGAAATGCGCTGCAAAGATACGAAAATCTCTCCGCTTATAGTTTTACCTTTTACATAATCGAAAGTAATGATGTCTGTATAGTAATCATGTTGCAAATAGTCTTGATTTACTTTCAAGAGATATTCGTCATCACAAAAGATGTAATTGATTTCACCCATTTTTTTTTCTTCAGAAAGAATAATTTCTTCCAACCAAATTGTATAATTTGGATTTACGGTTTCTGGTAGATTTTCGTAAAAGAATTGTATCATAATTTTAAAACCAGTGTCCTAAAATAACACTGAATATGCCTTTTTGATTATTTTTAAGAGAATGACCGAAGTTGAACCTTATCTGTCCAAATGGAGACTTGTAACCAATGCTTGCTCCCAAAGAACTGTAATTTAGCTTTACAGCATCTTCAAATGTAATATCGTCTGATAGGTTGGCGAAAGAAAAGTTTCCGCTTAAGAAAAAGTTTTTCTTAAAATTAAATTGAAGATCGTTTGAAATTAATGCAACGTTATTACTGTTAAGCTGTGCAAAATAAAAACCATTGAAAGTTTTAAAATTGACAACATTTTGCTCAAATATTCCTCCCAATCTATACTGATAGAACTGTGGAAGATTGTCTCCTATAGTAATTCCTCCATAAAGATTCAGGTGATAACTGAATTTTTTAGACAAAGGAATATTGATTCTGATGTCTGCTTTTACCTGAACAACTCGTTTTTCAACTTCCGATTTGAGTAAATCTATTACTTTACCTTCAGCATTCAGATAAAATCCTTTGGTAGGAAAATCGCGGTCGTTTTGCGTATCACTTTTCAAAAATACGTAAGGATTAAGAAAACGGTTGTATCTTTTGTTTGTGCCGTTCATTTCGGCTTCAAAATAATCATGGCTGATTCCTGCACCAATGGCGAATTTATCCTTCCAGACAGATTGAATATACGCTTCATTTCTCAGCCATTCCCATTTGTCAATATTGATATTGTCATTTCCTTTAATATCGAAACTCATTCCTGAAGAATAGATTCCAAATCCTGGAATGTAACCGTTATCGATAAAATAGTTTAAATAATATCTTGGTTTATCTCCTACGATTACGTCGAGAGAAAGATTTGAATTTTTAAATAAAAGTCTTTTAGCTGAATAATTAAGTAAAAGTCCAGTCTTAAAAATTTCGTCATAATGAAGTCCGACTTTTAGAAAATGTCTTGCATCATCTTCGGTCACATATAATTTAAGGTAATTGAAATTGTTTTCTGTTACAACATCGTAATTGATAAAACGGTAGTTGTTGGTCGCAACTAATTTATCTAAGCCACGATTGATACTTCCATAGGTTTGCATCGATGGAAGACGGAGCCCCATTTTCCCGAGAACGTAGTTTTTCCCGTAGATTCTGCCGCCATCGATGGAAATGCTGTCAATCTTATAGACATTGGAATAAATTGGATTTACGGCCTGTCTGAGACGGTCAAATTCTCTCTTTGGAAGTTGATCTAATATAGCTGCATATTTCTGACCTTCCACGTAACCACTGTCAAGAATTTTCTTCTTGTCATCGTAGCTTGTAGCCGTCATTCCCGTAAGATTCGGTTTGATGTTGATGTCGGTATGTCTGTACTGTCTTCGGGTATCTTTCTGAATACCGAAGTCGATAACTTGGTTTAAAATAGAAATAATATTGTTTAAATCTTCCCTTTTTGAAAGATCCTGATTTAAATCTACTCCGATTACAATGTCAATGCCTTTATCTTTTAGAGGTTTTGAAGGATAATTTACGGTCATCGCTCCATCAATGTAAATACTGTCGCCAATTTTTACGGGATCCATTAATGATGGAAAGGCTGAACTTGCCATAATCGACTGTACTAAATCTCCTTTCTCAAAAATCTGCATATTTCCACTCTCAAGATTTGTGGCAACACACATGAATGGAATTGGAAGTTTAGAAAAATCATTAACGTTCGATACATTTTTGAAAAGTTCTTTTAAAAGATAGACATTCTTTTGTCCTGAACTGATAGAAGAGGGAAGGGTTATTTTTCCGTTTTTTAATGGAATTGAAAATAGATATTTGTCGACAGATTTATTAAAAAAGGTGGTTTCTTTTCTGGATTTAGGATCGCGGATTAACGAATAAAAATCCGTATCCATCACAATTTTTTCAATTTCCTTACCGGAATAGCCTGAAGCGTACAAACCTCCCACAATCGCACCCATGCTCGTTCCGGAGATGTAATCTACTTTGACACCCAAAGAATCCAGAACTTTAAGAACTCCGACGTGAGAGAACCCTTTTGCACCGCCGCCTGCAAGAGAAAGTCCTATCCTAGGATTCTTAGGAATTTTCAGATTTTCCTTTACCTGAGAATGAATCAAAAGTATCTGAAATGCGAACAAAAGAAGCAGCAGTTTTCTCATATTTAATCTTTTACATAAATCCTTTTTACGCGTGGTGAAATGGATGTTAATACTTCGTACGTGATGGTTTTGCAGTATTCTGCGAATTCTTTGAGGCTTGGTTTTGCATTGAAAACAGTAACCTTATCGCCTTCTTTTACGTTTGGAATATGGTCGACGTTAATCATCATCATGTCCATACAAATACTGCCGACAATTGGAGCTAGAGTTTTGTTGATGCCAACATTTCCGAGCTGATTTCCGATTAATCTTGGAATTCCGTCTGCGTAGCCAACAGGAATTGTGGCTATTTTTGTGGTTTTGTCAGCTATAAATCTTCTGCTGTAACCTACTGATTCTCCGGTTTCTATTAATGAAATTTGCGAAATTACCGTTTTGAAACTAACAACGGACTGAAGCTGTTTCTGTATTTCACTATTTTGTGATTCACCCAGCATTCCGATGCCGATTCGTACCATGTCATACTGATGATTGGTATAATTGGTAATTCCCGATGAATTTAAAATATGCCGCATAGGCGCATAGCCCAGTTTTTCTATCAAATAAGCTGAGTTTTTTTCAAATGTATCTAACTGATTTAACGTAAAATCTTTCTCAGTTGGTATATCTGAAGACGAAAGATGGCTGAAAATACTTTGAACTCTTACATTCATTTTACCTGAAATCTCACCCAGCTCATCCAGTTCATTCCCTTTGAACCCGAGTCTGTGCATTCCTGTTTCGAGTTTAAGATGAATTGGATACTCTTTGTCATAACCTGACTTCCTGACTGCTTCATAAAACAATTCCAGAACCCGAAAACTGTAAATTTCAGGCTCCAAATTGTATTGAATTACAGCATCATAGCTGTGCTGTTCAGGATTCATCACCACAATTGGCACTGTGATTCCTTTTTTTCGGAGCTCGACACCTTCATCTACGAAAGCTACGCCGAGATAATCGATGTGATGGTGTTGGAGGAATTCTGAAATTTCATAACTTCCTAATCCATAAGCGTTTGCCTTGACCATCGCCATCATTCTGGTTTCTGGTTTTAAAAGAGATTTATGGTAATTGATGTTGTGTAAAAGGGCATTTAAATTGATTTCAAGAACAGTATCGTGTTTCCTGAGTTCCAAAAGATCTTTTATTTTTTCAATCTCAAATTTTCTCGCTCCTTTTAGTAAAATAATCTGATTTTCTATTTCTGTAAGATGTTTACTTTCAATTAATTCCTGAGTATTAATAAAAGTAAAGGTTTTAGATTTAAATAAATCACTAAAACTTGATATTTCATCACCGATCAGGAAAACAGAATCAAATTTTTGTTCATTGACTAAGTCTGAAACTTCCTCGTAAAGCTCTTTGGAATTTGAATTAACGCCAACGATGTCCGTTAAAACCAACGATTTTTTTGATTTTTTATATTCATTAAGAAACTGAAGGGCGGTTTTAAGTGAATCCAAATCCAGATTAAATGAATCGTTGATAACTATATTGCTTTTTTGACCTTCAATCGCTTCCAGACGCATTTCGACAGCCTTTAAAGAATTGATTTTTTCGATAATTTTCTGATTTTCGATTCCCAGTTGCTTTAAGACGGTTATCAGCGCCAAAGCGTTTGTTAAAGTCGCTTCGTCCCGCTGATGAACTGGAAACGAAATTTCTTCGCCGAAATAGTGTACAACAACATTTTCATCTCTGGAAATATTATTTTTAAAATAAACTTGATTGCTGTTTTTAAATCCGTAGGAGATTAATTTTTTACTTGAATATAAGTTGTTTATTTTATTTAAAACCAATTCATTATCTCCGTTAAAAATAATGACCTCAGAATTTTTAAACAGTTTGATTTTTTCATCAATCAGTTCTTCTTCGGAAGCGAAATTAGCAAGATGCGCAGTTCCAATATGCGTCAATAAACCGATTTGTGGATGGAAGATCTGCTCCAGCTTATCCATCTCTTGAGGTTTGGATATTCCGACTTCAAAAATTCCTAATTCGTGAGAATCGTTGATTTGAAGCAAAGAAAGTGGCAAACCAATCTGGGAATTGAAACTTTTCGGACTTTTTACGGTCGGAAATTCATTCCAAAGGCATTGATACAACCATTCTTTTAAAATTGTTTTGCCGTTGCTTCCCGTAATTCCGATCGATTTTAAATGAGAATTCTGGAAATGGTATTGAGCTAATTTCTGTAGAAACTTTACTGAGTCTTCAACAATAATCCAATTGATATTGTCAAACTTAGGATACTGATGCTCGGAAATAATCACGTTAATTCCTCTGTCAATTACAGATTCAATAAACTTTTCTCCCGAATTTTTATTGGTATTGATGGCTATGAACGCAGTATTTTTAACAGAATAAATAATTCTGCTGTCAAAAGCTATATTTTTTATAATTAAATCCTGATCCCCAATAACTTTTGCATTGGTAATATCTGCGATTTGTTTGACGGTGTAATTCATTGGTGCCCTTTCTGCTTATTTTTTGGTGTTGTTGTTCAATCGCAAAGGCGCAATTTTTAATTTATATAAGTTATTCACTTATAAACATTTAGTCAAGACCTATGAGACAAAAGATTTCAAAAAAATTTAGATTTAAAAATTAATTTCAAATAAATTAAATTTGCCTTAACCTCACTTCCTGTTCAAAACTTCCTCCACAAAAACCCTTCTGCTCACAGCATCATAAGCTTCTGTTTCACCAAGCTCTACAAGGTCTTTTCCTGAAGATGTTCTCATGGAATAGTTGGCTAAATTTCCTGTTCGCCGGCAGATGGCGTGAACTTTTGTCACATATTCCGCCGTTGCCATCAAATTAGGCATTGGTCCGAAAGGTCTTCCCAGAAAATCCATATCCAAACCGGCAATCACTACACGGATTCCGCTATTTGCCAGCTGATTGGCTACTTCCACAATGCTTTCGTCAAAAAACTGAGCTTCATCAATTCCCACCACGTCGCAATTTGAACCCAACAAAATTATTTCGTCAGGATTCTGTACTGCTGTGCTTCGGATTTTATTTTTGTTGTGCGAAACAACATCTTCATCAGAATATCTTGTATCGGTCTTTGGTTTAAAAATTTCCACATTCTGCCCCGCCATTTCTGCTCTTCTCAGTCTTCGGATCAACTCTTCGGTTTTTCCGGAAAACATTGAGCCACAAATAACTTCCATCCAACCGCTCTGTTTGGAATGATTAATTGTATTTTCTAAAAACATTTGTTAAATTAGCCGTAATATTTTAACATCAAAAGTAAGCAATTTTAATAAGAATCTACGATGCAGAACATTCAAGATTTAAAGGATAAGATTTTTTTTGAGTCCAAAAATATCATCGGTATTTTGGATAAAACAAACAATGTTGACGAATTGATTTCGAAGCAGAATCTCTTGGATGATTTGGCTGAAAAAATTGCTTTATTGAAGTTGTTGAATAAAAATCTGGAACAGTACAGGCAGGAAAATACAGCGTTTTCTGATAATAAACCAAGCGATTTCCTAATGCCGGATCCGGTAACTGAGGAAGAAGCGATTTTTAATAATGAGCTCAACGAAATTGGAAACGAAGCCTACATTGAGCCGGAAACTCAATCCGGAGTTGAGGAAGAAGAAGCTATTTTCAACAATCAGTTGAATGAAATTATCGAAAGTGATTTCCATGAAAACATCGTCAATGCTGCCGAAGAAAATGAGCCTGAAGCAGATGTGAATTTTGTTTCTGATGAAATTTCAGATCATTTACAATTGGAAGAAGAGGCTGTTTTCAACAATCAACTCAATGAAATTGATGAAGAAGAGCCCGAAAGTACAGACCGTGTCTTAAGTTTTGTAGATGAAGAAAGGATTCTGGAAAATTCTGAACCGGATAACGACGACGATATCAGCGAGGAAATTTTCGACGAAGAAGTAACGGAGGAAGAAGAGGTTTTCAATGATCAGTTAAACGAAATAAATGCAGAAGAAAGCGGAATTTCTGAAGCTCCCAAAACGGAAACACATACCATCCACGATATTTTTGCCACAGAACAGAATGAAGATGATATTTTGATTGAAGAGACTGAAAATGAATATGTTTCAAGCTTCACTCCAGCACAGGATGAAATGATTTCTGAAAGTTCAAATGTGGAATCTATTTTAAGTGAAATTAAAAGAGACAGTAACGTTTCTGAAGAAGTAACTGAAGTTAAAAGTGAAGATTCTGACCGCAGAAAAATTGTTGAAATCAATAAAGCGCAATCTGAAAATCTAAGTGAAAATCCACGTTCTGACGAGAGTTTTGAGAATATCGAAGCGTATCGTCAGGAAAAGAAAATAAAACTGGCCAACATCAGAGGCTTGAAAAATATCCAGACTTTGTTTGATGATGATCCTCTGGAAAGAGAAATTCCGGAGCAGAAAACTGAGCAGGCTGCAGTAAAACCTGTCGTTAAAGAAGATACCGGAAGTCTGCTGAAAAACAATATGCCGACAGATTTTATGGAAGCTGAAAAGCAGAGACCGGAATTTAAACTGGATCTGAATGACCGACTTGCCTTTACAAAAGTACTTTTCGCAGGAAGCCAGACAGATTTGAATAATGCGGTTTCTGAACTGAACAGATGCAGAAATATTGATGAAGCTAAGGAATATCTCAGCGAGCTGTATTACGACAAAAACTGGGAAAAGGTAGATGAGTATGCCCAAAGACTTTGGGTATTGGTAGAAAATAAATTCATATAATTTTGAGCGGAATACTGTATTTTGTTCCCACACCCGTCGGGAATCTTGAAGACATGACTTTCAGAGCGATCAATACGCTGAAAGAGGTGGACTATATCTTATGTGAAGACACCCGAACGTCGGGAATTTTGCTAAAACATTACGAAATTTCAAAACCTTTAAAATCATATCATCTTCACAACGAGCATCAGGCTACTGAAAAAGTGATTTCAGACTTAAAAAACGGTCAGAATATTGCGATCATAACTGATGCAGGAACTCCAGGGATTTCAGATCCTGGATATCTTTTGGCAAAAGCGGGATCAGATCACGACATTGAAATGATTTGCCTTCCTGGTGCCACGGCTTTAATTCCGGCTTTGGTGGTTTCAGGTTTACCGAATAACGAGTTTCTTTTCGCAGGTTTTCTTCCACAGAAAAAAGGAAGACAAACCAAGCTGAAGCAGCTGGCAGAAGAGAAAAAAACGATTGTTCTGTACGAAAGTCCGCATAAAATTAATACTACTTTAGAGCAGATCAAAGAATTTTTTGGGGAAGAAACGAAAGCAAGTTTGAGTAGAGAGATTTCGAAAAAATTTGAGGAAACCAAAAGAGGAACAATCAATGAATTAATTGAATTCTCTAAAAGTAAAACTTTAAAAGGAGAGATTGTACTGATTGTGAATAATGCTGTGAAATAGAAGAAATTTAAAACCTATATTTAACACACCCAACAAATAATAATATCTTTGCAAACCGGATAATTTATACCCATCGAATTATTAAGGTTCAAAAAAATTAATCATATATGAAACTATTAGAAGGAAAAGTAGCACTTATCACCGGAGCTACAAGAGGAATCGGGAAGGGAATTGCTGAAATTTTTGCTCAACAGGGAGCGAAAGTAGCTTTCACTTATGCCGGATCTGTAGAAAAAGCGAAAGAATTGGAAACTGCTTTAAGTTCTGTTACTCAAATTAAAGGTTATCAGTCTGATGCGTCAGATTATGATGCTGCACAAAAACTGGTAGATGATGTGATGGCTGAGTTTGGTAAAATCGATATTTTAGTAAACAACGCCGGAATTACAAAAGATAATCTTTTGATGAGAATGTCTAAAGACGACTGGGACACGATTATCAAAGTAAATTTAGATTCTGTATTCAACCTTACGAAAGCGGTTATTAAGCCAATGATGAAGGCAAAATCAGGCTCTATCATCAATATGACTTCTGTAGTTGGAGTAAAAGGTAACGCCGGACAGGCAAATTACGCTGCTTCAAAGGCTGGAGTGATTGGTTTCACAAAATCTATCGCTTTGGAATTAGGCTCAAGAAATATCCGTTGCAACGCGATTGCTCCAGGATTTATCGAAACTGAAATGACGGCAGCTCTTGACGAAAAAACCGTTCAGGGTTGGAGAGACGGAATTCCTTTGAAAAGAGGCGGACAGCCGGAAGATGTAGCCAATGCGTGCGTTTTCTTCGGTAGCGAAATGTCTTCCTATATTTCCGGTCAGGTTCTGAACGTTGACGGAGGAATGTTGACATAGAAAAAACTAAAACTATATACCATGAAAAACAAAACTGCAGGTTTGATCAGCATCGCTTTTCTCATTTGGAGTGGCTCTGTGGCCGTAAGAAATCTGGAAAAGCCGGAGAGTTTAATTTTTTTAACAGCGATTTTAGGATGCTTGTTTTTCAGCCTGTTATTAATTCTGAATTACACGAAGACTCAAAACAAATAACAACAAAATCCCGAAATTTTTCGGGATTTTTGCTTTTAAAATTGTGAAAATTGATTCGTGATTTTACATTTTTCAATCATTAAAAATCTGATTTTCCTGCTCCTGAACTCTTATAAAAGTTGTTCTTTTAGACAATTCTTTCAACGTCGAAGCACCCACATAAGTACAGGTTGACCTCACACCGCCTAATATATCTTTTACCGTTTCTGAAACCGAACCTTTATAAGAAACTTTTACCGTTTTACCTTCGGAAGCTCTGTATTCGGCGACACCTCCGGCGTGTTTATCCATTGCGGTTTTAGAGCTCATACCGTAGAAAAGTTTATATTTTTTTCCGTTTTCTTCCACCATTTCGCCGCCACTTTCGTCGTGTCCCGCAAACATTCCTCCAAGCATTACAAAATCTGCTCCGCCGCCGAACGCTTTGGCAACATCGCCAGGAACTTTGCAGCCGCCGTCTGCGATGATATGGCCTTTTAAACCATGCGCTGCGTCAGAACATTCAATAATTGCTGAAAGTTGGGGATAGCCGACACCCGTTTTCACTCTTGTCGTACACACCGAGCCAGGACCGATTCCTACTTTGATGATGTCTGCACCTACCAAAAGCAGTTCTTCAACCATTTCGCCGGTTACGACGTTTCCTGCAATGATGACTTTATCAGGGAAATCCTGTCTTGCCTTTTTGACAAACTGAACGAAGTGTTCTGAATAACCATTCGCCACATCAATGCACAGAAATTCAATTTGAGGATGCTTATCAAGAATGAGTTTAATTTTTTCCTCATCCGCTTTTCCGGTTCCGGTACTTAGGGCAATGTACTGATGAATGCTTGTGTCTTGATTTTCAAGGAATTCTGACCACTCTTCAACAGTGTAATGTTTGTGTACAGCCGTGATAATTTTATCTTTTGCCAGCTCCACAGCCATTTCAAAAGTTCCCACCGTATCCATATTCGCAGCGATAATTGGGGTTCCTTTCCATTTTTTCTGGGTGTGAAGGAAGGTAAATTCTCTTTCAAGATTGACTTCAGAACGGGATTTTAAAGTGGAACGTTTCGGTCTGAACATAACGTCCTTAAAACCGAGTTTTATATCGTTTTCTATTCGCATTTTGGTGAAATTTATTTTATTTAAATATTAAAATTAATAATTTACCTTAAATATACTACTTTTGAAATCATGGATTTCCCTGTTACTTTTCAGATTTTTGGCAAAACAATTCTTGCACATCCCGTGCTTGAAACGCTGGGAATTTTCCTTGGAATGCGCTTTTATTTTTATTTAAAAAGAAAATCTCCCGAAAAACTATCTTTCAATACATCAGCTGCGGTTCTGATTGGTGCAACGGCAGGTGCTTTGATTGGTTCAAAACTGATCGGAAATCTTGAAAATCCGGCTGTTTTCTTTAATGATTTTAACTTCAAAAGATTCTGGACCAATAACACCATCGTCGGTGGTTTAGCTTTTGGACTGATTGGTGTTGAACTCGCAAAAAAGATGGTCAGGCATAAAGAAAGTACAGGAGATTTGATAGTTTATCCTTTAATTTTAGCGATGATCATCGGCAGAATCGGCTGTTTTCTGACGGGCGTTCATGAAGAAACGTATGGCTTACCCACAACATCAATCTTCGGAATGCATCTCGGTGATGAATATCTAAGGCATCCCGTTGCGTTGTATGAAATTGCTTTTTTACTCTTCATGTGGTTCGAATTAAATATGATTCAGAGAAAAAACAAATATGTTTCGGGATTTCTGTTTAAACTTTTCATGCTGAGCTACTTTTCGTTCAGATTCCTTTTAGATTTTATTAAACCTAAAGTTGATATTATCGGAAATCTGGGAACAATTCAACTGGTCTGTATTTCAATGATTATTTATTATATTTATGTATTAAAAACAGAGAGAAATTTAATAAAACCTAAAAACACAATTACATTATGAAAATGCTGACACTTTTGGAAGTTGGTGGTTTAGAGGGGTTGGTCGCAATGATCATTCTGATAATTCTTGTGGTGGCTTTCGTTGTATCATTGATCGTGGCCGTTTTCGCAAAACTTATTTATGAAAGTAAAGAAGGACGAAAATTTTCTAAAAGTAAATTTTGGACAACCGTTCTTATTTCAATGTTGATTTGTGGATTGATAAGCGGAGTTGTCTGCGGAGGAATGTAAAAAATTGAAATGGGAATCATTTTTGGAATTTTGATGCTTCTTTTAATGGGAGGAGCTATAGTTTTTTTTATATCTTTTGTCATTGCAAAAATCACAGAAGGTATTTTTCATTGGAGAAAGCAGGAATTTTCTTCAAAACAGTTTTGGCAGACGATTGCAATAGCAGCCCTTCTTATTCTGATTATAAGCGGGATGGTCTGCGGTGGAGCACTTTAAATTAAAAATTATGCCGGTTAGAAATTATACTTATTACGATTACACAATAAGCCTTTGTCCCGAATGTCTGAAAAGGGTAGGTGCAAAGATCATCATTGAAGATGAAGCGGTTTTTATGACCAAAAGATGTCCGGATCACGGCTTTTTTAAGACGATGATTGCTTCGGATGTTGAGTATTACAAAAATATCAGAAATTACAATAAGGCCTCGGAAATGCCCGTTCATTTCGGAACCGATGTGGAATATGGCTGTCCGTACGATTGTGGATTGTGTGTAGATCATGAGCAGCACAGCTGTCTGTCGATTGTTGAGGTTACCGACCGTTGTAATCTGACGTGTCCGACCTGTTATGCGATGTCTTCGCCGCACTACGGAAGCCACAGAAGTCTGGAGCAAATCGAAGCTATGTTTGACACGATTGTGAGAAACGAGGGCGAACCCGATGTGGTGCAAATCAGTGGAGGTGAGCCCACAATTCATCCGGAATTTTTTAAAATAATGGATATCGCCAAGACGAAGCCAATCAAACATTTGATGCTGAATACCAACGGAATCCGTATTGCGAATGATCCCGGTTTTGCTGAGAAACTGGCGACTTACGCTCCGGAATTTGAGATTTATCTTCAGTTTGATTCTTTTAAACCTGAAGTTTTAGAAGATTTCAGAGGAAAAGATCTGACGGATATCCGCATGAAAGCTTTGGCAAAATTAAATGAGTTAAATCTTTCCACGACACTTGTAATTGTTCTGCAAAAAGACAAAAACATCGATGAAATCGGTAAGCTGATTGATTTTGCACTAAAACAGAAGTGCGTCCGAGGAATTACCTTTCAGCCCGTTGAAGTGGCAGGAAGGAACAGGGAAGATTCTGCACATGAAAAAATTACGTTAACAGAAGTCCGTCAGGAAATATTAAATCAATTTCCGCTGTTAAATGGCGATGATATTATTCCTGTTCCGTGTAATCCGGATGCTTTGGCGATGGGGTATATTTTAAAGCTGGAAGGTGAAACGATTCCTTTAACAAGATACATTAATCCTGCTGATCTGCTGAATAATGAAACCAAAAACACGATTGTTTATGAACAGGATGAAGGTTTAAAGATGCAGCTTTTAGACATTTTCAGTACCGGAATTTCTGTAGATCAAGTGCAACCTAAAGTAAATCAATTATTGTGCTGTCTCCCGGAAGTTTCCGCTCCGAATTTAGATTACGATAATCTTTTCAGAATTATCATTATGAATTTTATGGATGCTCATGATTTTGATGTTCGTGCCATCAAAAAATCCTGTGTCCACATAGTGAATAAAGATTTAAAAATGATTCCGTTTGAAACGATGAATCTGTTTTACCGTGATGATAAAATTAAATATTTGGAGGAATTGAGAAAGGAGGATAGGGTTTTGTTTTAAAATAGTGTCTCACAGATTTCACAGATTTGCACAGATGATTGAGAATAAAAACCAGTTATAAAATTATTGCCACGAATGCACGAATTTATACTAAAACTGTATAATTAATTCGTGAATTCGTGGCAAAATGATTATTGGAAGATGTAATTAATCAAACTTCATCACCTCGTTCAGCGTATTCATATATTCGTATGCCGTCATATCAAATTTCACAGGGACAATTGATATAAATCCTTTTGCCAAGGCAGTTTCGTCAGCATCTTCAGATTCATCCATATTATTGAAATAACCTGTTAACCAGTAATATTTTTTACCGTGCGGATTGATTCTTTCGTCAAAACTTTCTTCCCATTTTGCGTTGGCCTGTTTGCAGATTTTTACCCCTTTAATTTCTTCTTTCGATAGTTTAGGGATGTTCACATTCAAGACCACACCTTTAGGCATTGGGTTTTCCAGTGTTTTTCTTACAATATTCTGAATGTATTCTTTAGCCTGCGTAAAATCTGCTTCCCAACTGAAATCCAGAAGTGAAAATCCAATCGATGGAAGTCCTTCCACACCGCCTTCCACAGCTGCAGACATCGTTCCGGAATAGATGACGTTAATTGAAGAATTGGCACCGTGATTAATCCCTGAAACCACCAAATCCGGTCTTCTCGGAAGAATTTTATCTAAAGCCATCTTCACACAGTCAACGGGAGTTCCGCTGCACGAATAATCTTTCTGAGGACCTTCAAGCTGTACTTCTTCGAAACTTAAAGTCGAGTTAATGGTGATGGCGTGACCTTTTCCACTTTGGGGAGAATTGGGAGCTACCACGATTACTTCTCCGATTTCGTTCATAAATTCTACAAGATTTCTGATACCCGGAGCCGTAATTCCATCATCATTGGTTACCAGAATAAGTGGTTTTTCCATAAAAAATTTAGTTTTAACAAAAGTAATGAATTGGAAATTGATTTTTGAAAGGGTGGGGTGAAGGTTTTGTTAAAATTATTGAGATACTTTTTAGTTATTGAGGGTATAATCGTCAGCAGTTAAATATTAAAAAAATGTCTAATCTAATAATTTGATTATCTTTTTTTTCTACAAACAAACCAATCTATCATTAATCAATGAACTCACTTTTTTTTATTGTTAATCTTTATCATTACATTTAATACAACTGGAAATGTAAATGTAACGATCCAAATAATTGTATTTATCGGTAAAAATTTTAGGATATGATTTAGGTAAAAGAATACAAAACAATATATGATGCAAAAAATAGAAAAGAGTCTTTTTACTTGACTTTCAGAATACCGACCGTAATGATCTCTGATGTTTTCGTGAAACAAAATATTGTCTTGATCTTCTTTCGATGGTATTAGCAGCAATAATAAAAAAAAGTTTTGAACTAAGTAAATACTACTCATCCCAAAAAGAAAATGTTGAATAGCAATCTTAAATGAATCAGAAAAACCATTCTGATCATCAAAACTAATATAATCCATCTCTATAAAATTATCTACACCTATTACAAATACTATAATTGTACTCCAAATACTTAATATTAAACGGTTTAATTTAGAAAGTTTTAGTAAAAACAATCCATTAATGACAGAAAATAATGATACTAATAAAGTAACTATTGTGATTATTGATGAGTACCAGGTTTCAAAATTTAGCAATTGCTTACTTAATAACCAATATATAATAGAAAGCGAAAGCAGTAAGGTTACCCCTTCGGTTAGTCTAGGGATTATTATTTTTTTATGGGAAGCAACTAAAATTATTAAATAGAAAAAACATATAACATATGGTAATCGTTTAATTCTTTCTTCAAAATGATAAACACCATTTCCTTGAGTAGGAAGGAAAACAACTAAACTAATAAAATAAGCACATAATAAAACATAAAAGATTGATTTGCTTTCTTTTGAAATTCTAAAACTTTCAAATAAAATTCCACAAAAGATAATAGCCAAGTAAGTAGGTATAATTTCTATCTTTTGAGTATATGCAATAATAGAGATGATGATTGTAGCAATTAAACATATAATTCCTACTATTTTGATCCCGATATTTAAAAGTTTTTTCAAAATTATTTATTTACCGTATAATTTCCAGTTTATCGCTCCCCTTTGGCTTATGCAGGTAAAAAGTATATGCGATAGGAAAATTGCTTTTTTCTGCTTTTGCCACTAATGGAGAATAGCCATAAGAACGTGGATCTCTGCTTACCAAAGTTACAACTCTGCCATTTCCGTAAAATTTTAATTCTGCGGTTTTTTCATTGATTGGAAATAAAAATCTTTGTTTGGGAATGGGTTTGCTGTTTAAATCTTCCATAGCCAGTCTAATAAAGTCTTTACTGCGCCATGTGTCTGCGGATGCTTCTTCGAAAATCGAATGACCAAGTAAATTTATGTAACCATCTTTATTCTGATTTTCGATAATCTGTTGAAAATTATTATAAAACTCAAAGACTTCTTTCTTTAATGCTTCGTTATTTGCTAATGTTTGACTTTCGCTCCAACCTTTTATTTCCCATGTTAATTCATCTTTTGTTGCCTCGAAAGGAATTTTAAACTCTGCAAAAGGAACATCTTTTTCTATCTTTGGTGTTTGATAATTGAATACTTCTGTTTCTTGACCTTCTTTTTGACCTTCTTTTGACCAGTTCCAGGCGGAACTTCCTGATTTTGCTTTTGTGAGTTTAAGTTTAATAAAAGAAGAAGAGTCTAAGCTTTCCTTAAACTTAGTATCTTCAATCTTCTTTGGATACATTCGTATTGTAATTTCCTGTTTTCCGGGCTTTAACATATATTGATTTATTTTAGCTCCGGTTGACCGTTCCCCTAATCCATAAAATGTGATAAGAGGAACATCATTAATTAAAATTTCATAAGAACAATTGTTATGGTCATATTTCAAATAAAAACTGTGACCAAACTCTTTTTGTATAATATCTTTTTCCATTTGATTGATGTCTAATTTTTGGTTGTTTTTGTCTTGTGCACATGATTGTAAAGTGACTTCAAACAAACTTGCTAATAATAAAATTTTAAAAATTGATTTATTTCTCATGATTTTTATTGTATTATATACTTCTTTTCTGATGCAATATAAGCCTTTCCCACCGTCCAAGGTTCAGGTTCATAACTGTCTTCCCATTCGAAAATTTTCATTCCAAAAAATAAAAATTCTGCTTTACCTTCGGCTTTAAGATAAAAGGTAAAACCTTCAAAATCTAAATCGGATTCATAAAACATTCCATCAGTATCAGATGCCAAATGCGCACCCGGTGTTATTTTAGTTTTTACCCCAATTTTAAACTCACCTGAAGCATTGAATTCTGTGATAATCTGATATTTATTTAATTCAATATTTATTGAACCTTCCAATACAGCACTTACCTCACCCGTGAGACTCGCCATTTTTTCTTTTTTGGCTGAATAATGGTTGCTAAATGAATTTCCTGATAATGTATTGTAACGAATATTTCCTTCAAAATTTAATGTTCCGGTTATAGCTAATGAAACTTTTATACTGTTTTTTTCTCCAGCTAGATAAATTCCCACTTGTATAACTTTTACAATAATATAGGCTATAGGATGTTTTTTAGCAAGCATCTCCAAGAAACTGATTGTTGTTTCTATGCCGACAATTGGGTTTGCTTTTAATTGTAAATTATATTCTAAAGCTTTTTTGCCTGTAAATTCAGGTTTATCTTTATGATAAGCATCACCATAATACCATGACAAAGCCAATCCTATTGAAGGATAAACCAATTCTGTTTCGACAGTCTTAGCTGTCATGATATCGTAAATACCGCCAACCACTTCTTTGGTATCTCTTTTACCGGCCATTTTTTTTAGTTCTGCATCCAGCAACTTTTTCTTTTCCCTATCTTCATCATTTGATTCTCCTTCTGTAATAGCACTGATGATTTTTGAAATGTCAGTAATTTTTTTATAAAAATCATAGATGGGCTTGTAGAACCCCTCAATTACGTCTCTGCTTTTTATATTTGCAGATTCATCCGTCCATTCAGCGGTAAGGCTTACTTCTACTCTTTTAAGAATTTCGATGAGTCTTTTAATACCACCTTTTCGTTGTACAGGTTCCAAAGTAGTAGTTCGACGTAACGAAACTTCAGCCGATGTTGTATTCCTGCGTGATGTAGTTGTTCCGCCAGATGTATTTACTTGCGAAGTTTGTGTAGTCTCAATTAAAAATGCATTAATCTCATAATCATGAACTTCTTCAAATTGATCCCAATCTTCTTTTTTGAAATTAAATTTAAACAGTTGGGTCCACTTTATATCTGGCAATACATTTATTTTTACAATTTGATTAGGATATCTGCATGTTGAGACCGGTAAATAATAAAGCTGCTTTTGCTCTTTATAATTGAGGAAGAAGTAGTTAAAAAGCCAGGCTTCCTCAAATAGATTACCAATAACGTTTGGATTTATTTCTTTATTAAATGTTGTCAGATGTTTAATGTAATGATAGCCTATATTAAGTTTTAATTCATCTTCTCCAATAAATTCATAGTCATCATTTTCTTTCCAATTTAAAACAGAATGCACTTCACGAATTTTTGAATTGTCGGTGTTTTTTATAACGTCATAATCTGTGTCATCACTCTTATCTTGTTCTTTCTGATAGTCTCCGTTAACAAATCTCAAGGCAGAATAAACCATGCTTTCTATTTGGAAGACATTTTTTTTATCTTCGTGTTTCTGCCCATCTTTTAGTAACAAACCATTACACAAGACTTTCTTATTGCTCAGTCCACCAACTTTTACCGAAATCGATTTTTTATTTTCCCCTGAAATAATATCAAAAATCTTCTGTGTTTGATCTATACTCGATTTATCTTCGTCAAAAATTGTAAGAGGAAGTCTTCGCTTATTTTCATAGGCAGCCGAAATTTTTTTCTTATTATTTGCCGCCTCGTGTTTTGTAACTTTTTTTCGGATAGTTTTTCATCCTGCTTAGCTATTTTCTCTTCCAGTTCTTTTTTGTCAGTATCACCGAATTCTTCTTGAATGGTTATACTTTTGTATCCACAAGGATCATATTCCTTTGTACTGAATGGTATATCACCAATATACTGTATCTGATTATTCTTTATAACTTCTATTTGTTTAAAGATCATTTGCATTGTATCCCATCTCACTTCAATATGAGGCTGCACATTAAGATCTACCCATATTTCCTCGTTTTTATCAAAGTATCGCCATACAGAAAAATCTTTTACAGTATTATAGGTTGGAGGATTCAATTGATTTTTCAGTGTTTCATTATAATCCAATGAGGTATTGTTAATTAGTGAGAAGGAAGTATCTGACTGTACCACAAAAACTTTTATAAAAAATTTCTGCGATTGATGTTCTTTTGGATGTGTACCTTCAATATCCCTCCAAGTCGGATTGATATACACCTTAAAATTTTTATAAATATTGTAAGTACCTTCAGAAGATTCAAGTTTTATCTCAAAAACATCTACCGTGATTTCTTCATTATTTTCGTTAATAAAGAAAACAGTGCCCATCATTTTATATTGAATGCTATTGTTTTTTCTGAAGTCAGGTAACAAATGAGTACTCATATCTATTTTGGCGAACATTCCGTACAAATGTAATTTAGAATCAGATCCTGAGGGAAGATCTGCTTCATTTGAAGTTGGTGGATTTACTAACAAATATCTTATACAAGGTTCTTTTAAGAATATTAATCTTACATTTTGATTGTAATACATATCTTCAGGATAGATTGTATAAGGCATTAGCAGATAAGTATTTCCTGCAGTAATATTCTCAATATCTGAGCCTTTGACCGTTATCTTAGAGCCAGAAAAGTCTTTTATGATATGTGATTTGATTTTACTGAAAAATGCAGAATCTCCTTGTGATTTCTTTCCATTTTCCTTATTATATTCTTCAATGAGTTTTATCCACACAATCTCATCTATAATGATCCATTTAATTTTTTTTAATGTTTCAACTGGGTTTACAGTGTCAGGAAATAAACATTGCTCATCAACATAAACAGTTATTTCAGAATGTAGATTTTTAAACTCAACATAGTTTCCCTTGCGGTCTGCAATAAAATATTCTTTTGATTTCTCAATTTTAGAAGTATGAATACCTTTAGATCCCATCACAACTCAGATTTATTTTCTAATTTCTTCTCATAATTCGCCATATCCACCAAAGGATTCACATGCGACAGCAACTCACTGTCAGCATTCTCAAAATTCCTTTTGGTAGGCTCTCCAATCTGTCCTGTTTTAATGATTTTTATGCAGTCTTTACCGCCAATGGGGCAGGTTGCCTTGCTGTCTTCCAATAGTATGTAGCCATCGGGAGGGGAGTATTTTTCTTTTTCATGATAGCCGCTCCATTCTGTGACAATGGCATGGCAGGGGTTATAGCCTCCTGGTGTGGGTTGCATTTTGCAGGGACCGAAAGTATTTTTCTCAAAAGTTGGCCCGATATCTTTATGTGTCGCAGCCAGTTTTTGTTTTCCTTCGTAATCGTTGAGGTAGTATTTGCTCTGCGTAAGAACTTTTAGTGTGTCGGGACTTGTGCCGAAGTTGCACATACAGATCGCCCCCTGTACTACTTTTTCTTTCAGTGACATTGTGTTTATTATTTTGTAATTGTGGTATATAAATATAATAATTATTTCAATACAAAATGACAATTACCAATTATTTTCCAGGTTTTCAAAATTGTCAAAGCCCCATTTATTGGGTGGAAGTTTCACCAAACCGCCGGTAATAAAAGGACTCTCCGCACTTAATGTTTTGTTTTGATACCCATCAGAATCAATCTGATACATCGTAAATATAATTTTTTTGGAAATCAGTTTCGAGTCATCCGGATTTTTAGAATAGACATGGATTGTAGCGCGAGTATGCATCGGAAAATGATGGTAAAGATCTGAATCAAACTTTACCCGCAGAGATATATAAAGTGTAAAATCATCTGCACTGTTTTTGGGATAGAAATACTTAGGAGCTTTTATTTCATTACTTTCAAACCGGATCACAAAAGAATGATAATCCGTCGGAATCTTTTCAATCGTCTGAACTCCATGAAACCTTACAGGAGCCTGATATGGAATGACAGATAAGAGTAATTCTGTTTCAACCTGTCTGTAATCACCATAATTGATCAGTCTCGGATGGAAAAATAAATTCCAGAACCAATCGTATTGCAAACTTCTTTCAATCATCGATTTTGAATTGATTTTCAGGTCGGCTACAGCAAAAAATTCATCGAGTGCTTTGCTTTGATATTTTTCAGATAACAATTCTTTATTCTGCTTCCAGCGATTAATTATATCATCATGATTAAAAATTTCATGGGTAGAATTTCCTCTTTCGTTAATCGTGGTTTCAACTGGATAGACTGATTTTGTAATGCTATCGGAAATAATTTCGTTAATGAGATCGGGGCTTTGCTGGTTGTAGAAAATATTTTTTTATCAAAACGAATAAAACCAGTGCCATCGATAATTTGTAAATCAGCAACCACTTCATAGTCGATGCGTTTGTATGGTTTTGCTTCATTTCCGGAAAAGTATTTTACAGAAACGCCGTATTTTCGGGGCTTCAAGCCTTCAGAATTGATCTTTATGCTGTTGAGTCGGTGCTGCAACTCTTTTTTGGACAGAGTAATTTCTTTCATTTATGTCATTTGTGTTTACACAAAAATAGAAATTATCCCAATAAACTGAAATATTTTAACAGTAAAATTTGTTGAGATTTGCTATTAAAAAATACTTAAAACTGCTTGATATTTCTAAATAAGGTATTACTTTTGATAGTTTGTAACAGCTTCATGGTTTTACACACTTATTAGCAAACAATTTTTAGAAAATAATATTATACCTTAAAGATTTATGTGGAAAAATTTTAAACTGAATAAATTTTTACTCCTCATTCCATTAACAAGCTTGATGTTTTGTTTCAATTCACCGAAAAATGATGACGAAAAGATGCAGACGATAATGGTGAGTGTAAAAAACACACTTTCTTATCTTCATTACAGCCCGAAACCCATCAACGATGCCTATTCAAAAGATGTTTACAAACATTATTTTGAAATGGTAGATCCCGGAAAAAGATATTTCCTGCAGTCTGATATGACAGAATTTGCAAAGCACGAAACCAAACTTGATGACTATCTCAATCAGGGAGATTTGCAGTTTTATAAACTTACAATCGACAGATTGTACCAAAGAGTAGACGAAATCGATAAAATTACCCAGGATATTTTCAGCAAACCTATTAATCTTGAAGAAGATGAAACTTTGGTTTTAGAATCGAAAGATAAAGTGGTTCCTGCCAACAAAACCGAGCAGTACAACGAATGGAGAAAGTACATCAAATACAACATTCTTCAGGAAGTTGAATCTATGAACAGCAAGTATGATGCACAAAAAGAAAAGAAAGATTCTGTACAGAAATACAAACTGAAAGATACCATCAAGCTTGAAATTCTTACGCCTCAGCAAAAAATACAAAAAGCAACTGATGAGGTGAAAGATTTGGTTAAAGAAACCTTCACAAGATTCAAAAAGAGAAAGAAAATGGATTGGTTTTCTGTGTACATGAATTCTTACACAGAAGTTTTTGATCCGCATACAAACTACTATTCGCCAAAAGATAAAGAAGATTTTGATACTCAGTTTACCGGAAAAGTAATCGGTATCGGAGCTATTATCCAGGAGAAAAAAGGAAATTTATATTTAGGTGCACTTACAATTGGAGCTCCGGCTTGGAAGTCTAAGCAACTTTCAGAAGGCGACAAAATTCTAAAAGTTAGATCTAAGCCGAAGGAAGACCACGTAAATGTTGTAGGAATGCTTTCTGACGAAGCTGTACGTCTAATCAGAGGAGAAAAAGGTACGCCGGTAACTTTAACGGTTCAGAAAAAAGACGGTACAGTAAGAGAAGTGACCATGATTCGTGAAGAAGTGGCTATTGAAGATACTTTTGCGAAAAGCATCATCGTCAATTCTCCGAACGGAAAAAAATATGGTTTCATCAATTTGCCAAGCTTTAATGCTGATTTTGAAGATGCAAAAGGAAGAAACGCTTCTGACGACATCAAAAATGAAATCATCAAGTTAAAAGCTCAGAATATCGAAGGAATTGTTCTTGACCTTAGAAATAACGGCGGTGGTTCATTAACGGAAGTAGGAGACATCATGGGATTATTTATGAATGCGGGTCCTTACGTTCAGGTAAAAGATTCCAACGGGAAAATCCAAACACTGAAAAACAAGCAGGAGACTCCAATCTGGACTGGCCCGTTGGTAATTATGCAAAACGAACTTTCAGCGTCGGCATCTGAGATTTTAGCAGGTGTAATGCAGGATTACGGCAGAGCTGTGGTAGTTGGTTCTCCACAATCTTTTGGAAAAGGAACAGTACAGACTTTTGTTGATCTAAACAGATTCTTAAATACAGAAGATGATTTCGGATCATTAAAACTAACGATTCAGAAGTTTTACAGAATTACGGGAGAATCTAACCAGAGAAAAGGAATCGTTTCTGATATCAAGATGAATGATTTCTTCAGCTACGCAGAAATAGGAGAGCGATATGATGATTTCTCTTTGGCTTGGGACAAAATTCCGCCAACAAAGTATGAAAAACTGAATATTTTTGATGTGAAAGCATTAGAAGCTGCGAGCAACGCAAGAATGGCTAAAAATACCAATTATCAGCTGTTAATGGAGTCTGCACAGTGGAGAGAGCAGTTGGATAAAGAGAAAACCATTACTTTGAATATGACAAAATTCAACGATTTGATGAAACAGAGAAAAGCTCAGATCGAAAAGTTCAAAGTTCTAACTAAATTTGATAACGGATTGAAATTCAATATGTATCCAGCCGAAATCGAAAGAGAGAAAAAGGATGAAGCCTTCAAAAAGAAGTCTGAAATCTGGGTAAAGAATCTCCGAAAAGATACTTACCTTCAGGAAGCGATGAACATCATTGCAGATATGAGTAAGAAAATATAAAACTTAGAAAGCCAGCTAAAATTAGCTGGCTTTTTTTATTTAAGATATAGAAGGCTTTTCTCTTTTAAATTTGGTGTCAGGATTTTTAACAACATCTTTTATAAATTGCTTATCGTGAGCTCCAAATTTTAAAAAATTGTCTCTACCTTCTCTTAGAGTCATCACATTTGGATTACTTATCACATCTAGTTCAGTTTCGCCGTCATCTTCCCAAAAACAAACAGTACAAATCTCTGCAACTCCTTTTTGTTCTAAAGAAAAATATCCGCAACAAATGCATTGAACATTTAAATCATTATTATTTTCATCCATAAACTTAAAATTAACAAAAAAACCACTACAAAAATGCAGTGGCTTTACAATATTTAAAATTAAATTCTAATCATTCTGCTGACTACCCAAAAAAGCATCCCAACCCTGCGCCGTCAAAGCCACCAGCTGGTTTGAACCTCTCGCCACCATAAAGTTTCCTTCCTCCTTTTCAACGGCGTGACCAATAATGGTAAAATCAGGATGGTTCTTCATTTTTTCAAAATCATTTGGAGAAATAGTGAATAATAATTCATAATCTTCTCCACCACTTAACGCCGTCATTACAGGATTTAAATTAAATTCATCCGCTGTTGTAATCGTTAAATTATCCATCGGAACTTTCTCTTCATACAATCTGAAACCCACTTTGGATTGATCTGAAAGATGCAGGATTTCTGAGGCCAGACCATCAGAAATATCAATCATTGAGGTAGGTTTAATATCCAGCTGTTCCAAAGTTGCTTTAACATCAGTTCTTGCTTCAGGTTTTAACTGTCTTTCCAAAATATAATCAAAACCGTCCATCTCAGGCTGCATGTCAGGATTTGCAAGGAAAACGGCATGCTCTCTTTCAAGAATCTGAAGTCCCATGTAAGCGCCTCCCAAATCCCCAGTTACTACCAAAAGATCATTCGGTTTGGCACCGCTTCTTTTAACAATATTTTCTTCATTTTCTAGTCCGATAGCTGTAATGCTCATGATTAAACCAGCGTTGGAACTTGTTGTATCTCCGCCAATTAAGTCAACTTTATAATGGTTACACGCCGCCTGAATTCCGGAATATAATTCTTCCAGAGCTTCCACCGGAAAACGGTTGGAAACAGCTAATGAAACCAAGATTTGAGTTGGTGTTGCGTTCATTGCAGCAATATCGCTCAGGTTGACAACAACAGCTTTGTAGCCCAAATGTTTTAACGGAACATATCCAAGGTTAAAATGTACACCTTCAGCCAAAACATCGGTCGTCAAAACGACTTTTTTACCGTCGGGATTAATCACAGCCGCATCATCACCAACGCCAAGCTCCGTAGAGTCATTAACGATTGGGAAAAACTGTGTAAGGTGTTTTATCAAGCCAAATTCTCCTAGTTTGGAAATGGGCGTTAATTCTGGTTCTTTATCTTCAAACATTTTTTATGGGTAATAAGTAATTGGTAATAAGTAATATTTTTGAATCTTAGACATTGAATATTTGCGGATCAATATTCTCCGGACGGAAAGGCAGTTTCTTAAAATCTTCTCTCGTCATCAAAATGGTGTCCGCAGTTTTGTATTTATTCATCGCTTCAACTACATCGTCCGGTGGAGTGGTCATTTTTCTGAGCATCGTATCGATCCAGACTCCGGTGGCTTCTGAGGTTGCACAGTGTGAACCGTCAGGAAGATAAAATTTGTGTACAAAACGGTAAATAGCCGCATCTTCTGCGCAACCGTCGATCTCAAGACTTACAATCACTTTCTGATCGGCAAAAATTTCCTTGAAAAATGAAAACCTTTCATGCATGATCACCGGGCCAATTCCCCAGCGGCTCATTTGGGTAACACCCATTTTTTCTTTTTTCATAAAAGCCATTCTTGTTTGTGCACAATACTGTACATAAGAAGAGTTGGCAAGGTGTTTATTGGCATCCAGATCGCTCCAGCGAACTTCAAAAGTATGATAGAAAGTCATTTAAATTTATTTTAAACCACAAAAGTCACAAAGTTAAATAAACATGATGAAGCTAAAATTTAGCTTATTAAAGTTCAAAAAAGGATTGTGCCTGAGCAGTTGATTTATTGTCACAAAATTACTCAAATAAGATGGTTTATAAAAATTGTAGTTTTGCAGAAATAATCCTTTACATAAAGCTTTTAAATTTTTTGAAAAGACGGAATGATCAGAATCCCTTTTTGATCTTTCAGAAACTTAAAAAACGGAAAGCTTTTGTGACTTTTGTGGCCAATTCAAAACTATGAAGCAAATAATCATTATCGGAGGTGGTGCAGCAGGGTTTTTCTGTGCAGCCAATCTTGACGAAAAAAAATATAAAATCACAATTCTGGAGCAGAATTCAGACGTTCTTCAGAAGGTGAAAATCTCTGGTGGGGGACGTTGCAATGTTACTCAGGGGTGCTTTGATCCAAAAGAATTGGTTCAGTTTTATCCACGTGGAAATAAAGAATTGCTGAGTGTTTTCACCAAATTTCAGCCTGGCGATACAATGGATTGGTTTGAAAACCGAAATGTTCCTTTAAAAATAGAAAACGACAACAGGGTTTTTCCTGAAAGCAATTCTTCGCAGACGATTATCAACACTTTTTTAAATGAAATCCAGAAGAAAAATGTTGAAGTTAAAACAAAATGTTCCGTTAAGGAAATTGAAAAGCTGAATGAAAAATATTTAGTCAAAACCAGTTTAGGTGATTTTGAAGCGGATTTTGTGGTGTATTCCACCGGTAGTTCGCCGAAATCTTTAAAGATGATTGAGAATTTAGGGCATAAAATTATTGATCTTGTTCCGTCACTGTTTACTTTCAATATCAAAGATGATTTGTTGAAAGACCTATTGGGAACGAGTTTCGAAATGGCAGAGACCTCAATTCCAAAACTGAAAACCGAAGAAAGCGGACCACTTTTAATTACACACTGGGGACTTTCGGGGCCTGCTATTCTGAAGATTTCCGCTTGGGAAGCTATCAATCTGGCAAAAGTGAAATATAATTTTGAAATTGAGGTGAATTTTATTTCAAAAGATCTGGTTGAGGCAGAGGAATTATTTCTTAATTTTAAACAATCCAATCCGAAGAAAACAATTGGATCATCGAAAATTTTTGATGTGACAAACCGTTTCTGGCAAAGAATTCTGGAAGTTTCAAATGTAAATGTTAACAAACAGGTTGCGCAGATTTCAGGAAAAGAAATGCAGAGCATCATTGAAAACCTTTGTAAAAAGAAATTTCAGGTAACTGGAAAATCAACTTTTAAAGATGAGTTTGTAACCGCAGGAGGAGTTGATTTAAAGGAAATTAACTTCAAAAATATGTCTTCAAAACTTTTACCAGATTTTTACATTGCCGGAGAAGTTTTAAATATTGACGCTGTGACAGGAGGTTTTAATTTTCAGGCATGCTGGAGTGAAGCCTGGCTGATTGCGCAGGATTTGAATAATTTGTAAACAATTGTGTCATGCGAAAATTATTAGCATTATTTTTCTTACTGATTACCATTAAAATATTTTCCCAAGAAAATGTTTCGGTTAATCAGAAAAATGAGAATGTTGATACTGTTTATGAAAACCCTTTTTCTGAGGGATTATACGGTTTTAGGAATAAATTTTATACAACTTTTGATAGTGATAAAATTAATGGAAAAGGTGTAATCAAATCTGTAGCTACTTTTGTAATTACTTCAGAAGGAAAAATCACTGATATAAAAGCAACAGGAAAGAATATTTCTATGAATAATGAAATGGAGCGCACGATTAATGAATTGAACAAGTTTAAATGGGTTCCTAAAAAGATTGATGGTAAACCAACCGATTCTAACTGGAGATTACCAATGACAATTACATTTCAAAGTGATTAAATAGATGCTTTCCCTCAAAAAAAACATTCCCAGCTTTCTAAAAATCCTTCTCATTGCAGGATTCGTGTATTTCTTTTGGCTGATGTTAAAAATCACTTTAGAATACATTCCGCTTAAAACAGATGTGAGTTTCCTGATGATCAAACAGACCGAAGTGGAAGGAAGACCTGAATATCTTTGGTTTTTCTATACTCACGTTTATACCAGTATTTTTGTTTTGCTGGCAGGGCTTTTAGCCATTATCAGAAAAGATTTCGGCTTAAAAAACTTTCACAGAAACGCCGGGAAAATTTATATTTTTCTGATTCTTTTCCTTGCAGCACCTTCCGGAATTTACATGGGAATTTTTGCCAATGGAGGAATTTTAGCCAAAACATCATTCATAATTCTAGGCTGTCTGTGGTGGTTTACGACATTTAAAGCATATCATTTAGCACGACAAAAAAGATTTAAACAACATAAACAATGGATGTGGCGGAGTTTTGCCCTTACAGTTTCTGCGCTTACTTTGAGAATCTGGAAGGTAATTATTGTATATTTATTTCATCCAAACCCGATGGATGTTTATGAAATTATTGCATGGCTCGGCTGGGTTCCAAACATCATTTTAATAGAATATTTAATCAGAAAAAAACAGATATGAAAATTGTAAAATTATCGCTACTTGCGTTTTCAGTTGCAACTTTAGTGAGTTGTAAAAAAGAAAAAGAAGCAACAAAATCACCTAATGAAAGTATGGCAGAAAAGAAAGATTCTGTCATAGTTCCTGAAATTCACAAAGAGTTGTATGGAATTTACACCGGCGATTTTTTTGGAAAAGGAAAAGTCTATGACAGAGAATTTGATGAAAGCTATGAGGGAATAGATTACAGAAAACTTTCTTTAAAAATCAACAGAATTACAAAGGATTCGGTTTACGGGCAAAGTATTGTCAACGGAAATCAAAGGCCTTTCAGAGGGGTTTTTAATGAAACTGCCAACTCATTTATTCTCGATGAACCGGGAAATGACAAAACAGACGGAAGATTTGAGGTGAAAATCTATAAAGACTCGATGTCTGGAAGTTGGGCAGCTTATAAAAAAACGGGCATCAATGTTCCTGTAAAGCAATTGAAGTTGGCTAAAAAAGAGTTCGTCTACAATCCAAATTTTATGCTTAGCGAAACCTCCGATCTTATCGATTGGGAAAATCCTAAAGAATTTAAAGAGAAATATACCGATGATGAAGGTCATACAGAGTCTTACACAACTTCTAAAAACAGATTTGCCTCTGATGCAGTTTTTAAAATCAATGCTTCAAAACAGAAGCTGACTGAAAAAGATCTTAAAAACCTAAGAAAACTTGATATGGAAATCATCAAGAATGCAGTTTTTGCAAGACACGGTTATGCCTTCAAAAAACCTACTTACAGATACTTTTTTGAACAGACAGACTGGTATATTCCGGTTTCAAATAATGTAGATAATGAGCTGTCAAAAACTGAAAAAGAGAATGTAGTTCTTCTCAATCGCTTCATCAAATATGCGGAAGATAAATATGATCAGTTTGGAAGATAATTTTTTTCAAATCAGACTTTTAAATAAATAAAATCTTTATTCATGGGGAAATTGGGCGACTTTGCAATTTTACTTTTTTTACCTATTGTAATACTTTTTCAGATATTTTTAGGATTTATCATCACATCAGTCTGGAAAATAAAGGTCATAGAAAACGATTCAGTAAAGAAATATTTAACCTTTTGGCTTTATGGTCTTGTAGGCTCAATAGTTTTATCAGCCGCTGTTGCAATGATTTTCTTCGGTTTTCAGAAGCTCATGGTATTTCTGTTCAGATAAACCGGGATAAATAGAAGCATACAGCCAACAGCATAGCAAAGAATATCAATCCACGAGAAAGAATTTCCAATCACGATGTACATCAGACTTCTGGGTTTGAAGCCTAATTTTTCGGCGATATTAAAGTATTGTGCAAATTCAATCAGACAGGAAAAAAGGAAAATTCCGGAAATCAGTTTTATGCTGTTTATTTTTAAAAAAGTTCTTACGAAAGTGTAGAGTAAAATCACCACAATTAAATCGCCTAAATAAGCTCTCACAAAGAAATTGTTTTTAAAAACTGTTGCAATAAGAACTTCTACACAAAAAAGTAGAATAGTGAGCAAAAGGTATCCCAGACTAAATTTAATTTTCATTTCATGTTTATTTATTGCAAACATAAATTATTTACCAAAAAAAATCCAATTTTATTGATATAAATTTAAGAGAAAAGTTTTTAAGGCATTTTTTTTGTAACGAAAGCCTTATTGATAATTATTCTAATTTTGCAAAAAAAAAGAAATCGAATGAAAAAAATGTTGATGATACTGATGTTTGCTTCAATTGGCGCAAATATGCAGGCACAGACAAAAACCAAATCTGATACTCTGGCAAAACCACAAGCCGCAAAAACTGTAGAAGATTTACCAGATTACGCCGAGTTGCAGAAAAGACTCGACCTGAAAGATGTGGTGACCGTTGCAGACCAGGAACCCGAATTTCCGGGAGGTAAAAAAGCCTATTTATACAGAGTTTCTGAGAATATGCCGATTATTGACATTAAAAATAAAGAACAATTCAGCACCACCATTTATGTAATCGTAGAAAAAGATGGGTATGTAAGAAGATATGCTGCCATCAGTAAAAATAAAAAGCACGCTGCAGCAGGCGAAGAAGCGGTAAAAAAAGTTTTTGAACGCTGGAAACCTGCCAAAGTTGGAGGCAAACCGGTACGCTACATTTTCTATATTCCTATTGGCTTGAGAAAATATTAGGTTACAAAAACAAAAACGGCATCAATTATTGATGCCGTTTTTTATTTTTAAATTTCTAATTTTGAAAAAATGAAGAATATTATACTTTTTTGCAGTCTTTTTGTTTTCGGATTTTCCTGGGGACAGGAAAAAATCTATGGCAATGAAGAGCCTTATGAGCAAGCCGACATTGTGCCGCAGTACGTTGGCAAATCTGCTTTTAAGAAAGATTTATTTGAAAATTTAAACCTCTCAGAATTAGCTTCCGACAAAGATTATTTTGCCAATGTAGAATTTATTATAGAAAAGGATGGCAGCATGTCTGCGATAAAATCTTCAGGTGATGACAAAGCTTTTAATGCTGAAGTTGTACGCGCATTTAAAACGCTGAATATTAAGTGGAAAAGTGCCGGGAACGGAGGCAAAAAAGTTCGTTATCATGTGGAAACTTCAGTTTCAAAATCAGTTGTTCTAAAAGGAACGAATAGTGCTCCCAACCTATTTGGAAGAAAGAAAATGGACAACAAAAAACTCTATGAAGTTGTAGAGCAGTTGCCGTGGTATCCAAGAGGAGTAGAAAATTTTAAAAGTTTGATTAAAAGTGAAGTAGGTAATTCTATTGAAAGCTATACTTTTACCGCAAGTTTTATCATAGAAACCGACGGAACTTTATCTGATGTGAAAATTTCTGGTGACAGTCAGGAAAAAAATGAGGCAATAAAAAAAGCGATTGAAAAGCATTCTGTAAAATGGTCTCCTGCAAAGTTTGATGGACAAAATGTAAGATTCAGATTTCCGGTAAAATTTTGATAAGTTTGGAATGAAAATTAAAATGATTAAAAAAATGAAAATATTATTCTCTATTCTAAGCTTATCAATGAGCATTTTTGCTTTTGGACAAAATATTTATACTTCAAGCCCTGTTCCGCCACCGCCTTCAACTCACAGCCCGGATTTAAAAGCAGATATAACAAAAATCTACGACAAACCAGATAAAATGCCTGAGTTTCCAGGTGGAGTGGTCGCTTTCGAAAGTACAATTAGAGAAAATACTGATAGTGCAGGTTTTGAAACCGAGACGGGTGAAAAGGTATTTAAATGTTTTATTTCTTTTACGGTTGAAAGAGATGGAAGCATGACAGGTATAAAAACCACAGGCGCAAATGAAGACTTCAACAAAGAAATATACAGAGCAGCCAGAACTATTAGAAAAAAATGGAAACCCGGAAAATATAAAGGCGAGAATGTGAGAAGCCGGTTCAATATCCCGTTTACAATGAATGTTAAATAAGAGCGGTCTTCAGGATGTTTACGAATAAAAAAATCATAGTGCTGTTGGCGTTACTGATATCGGGAATTTCTTTTGCACAAGATTCACCGCCCACTACACCTCATAAAGCGAAGAATATTGATGATATTGCATTAGTAACTGTTTGCTATGATTATCCCGACCATGATGCCTATTTTCCTCATGGAAATGAAGGTTTTTCTAAGAAAGTTGAGGATGCAATCATACTGCATTCAGTAAAAATTAAAAAAAAGGGTGAAAAAACTCTTAAAGCAATTCTCAGTTTCACCGTAGAAAAAGATGGAACTATCACAGAAATTAAAGTGGATGGCACAAATGAAACTTTTAATCATGAAGTTAAAAAAGCAGCAAAACAAGTCAAAGGTAAATGGGTTCCCGGGAAAAAAAACGGCTATTTAGTGAAGGTAAAGAAGCAGATCCCTGTAACAATAATTGTTGAAGCAGATTAATTTCTAAGTCATTCTATGAATAATAAAATTACAATATTTCTGATGTTGCTTTTTAGCGGAATTATTTTCGGGCAGGATTCTATCAGAGATTATGGTCAGCTTAATGAATTGGCACTGAAAGACAGAAACGGAAAAGTAAGTATGGAGGCCGAGCAACCTTCAACTTTTCCTTTGGGTGTTGATGCTTTGAGAAATATGATTGCAGATAATTTCAGAATGAGGAAAATAGTGACCACTGCTGATAAGGAGTTTTGTACTCTCATTTTTATTGTCGGCAAAGAGGGAACGATAGAACACGTAAAGTCTGTCGGAAATAATCTTACCTTTAATCAGGAAGCGGAAAGAGCACTTTTAAAAATTAAGCAAAAATGGACTCCTGGTATCATGAATGGCGAGAAAGTACGTTGCAGGTTCAAAATACCATTAACAATAACCTTTAGTAACAAATAAAGATATTCAACTACTTCCCAATCATCTTCTTAATCGAATTCAGCTTCATCAAAGCTTCAATTGGTGTCAAAGTATTGATGTCAATTTTCGTAAGTTCTTCCCGGATATTTTCCAAAACAGGATCATCCAATTGAAAGAAAGACAATTGCATGTTTTCTTCCGTCACTCTTTTTACGCCTTCAGTTGAACCACCTTGAGTGCGACTCGCTTCAAGAGTTTTCAAAATATCATTGGCTCTGTTGACCACTTTTGATGGCATTCCGGCAAGTTTTGCGACGTGAATACCGAAACTGTGTTCACTTCCACCCTGAACCAGTTTTCTCAAAAAGATAATATTTCCCTTATTCTCCTGAATGGAAACGTGGAAATTTTTAACCCGTTCAAAATTCACAGTCATCTCATTCAACTCATGATAATGCGTTGCAAATAAAGTCTTTGCCTGTGTGGGATGTTGATGAAGGTATTCTGCAATCGCCCACGCAATCGAAACCCCGTCATACGTTGACGTTCCACGACCAATTTCATCCAGTAAAATCAAACTTCTATCGGAAATATTATTTAAAATATAGGCTGCTTCATTCATTTCTACCATGAAAGTTGATTCTCCGGCAGAAATATTATCTGAGGCTCCAACTCTTGTAAAAATTTTATCTAAAACGCCAATTTCAGCGTGTTTTGCAGGGACAAAACTTCCAATCTGAGCCATTAAACAGACAATCGCGGTCTGACGGAGAATTGCAGATTTACCCGCCATGTTGGGACCGGTAACCATAATAATCTGCTGAGAATCCTTATCTAAAAATATATCATTCGGAATATATTTTTCACCCAAAGGAAGTGCATTTTCAATGATTGGGTGTCTGGCTTCTTTTAAATCGATTTTAAATCCGTCATTCAAAACGGGTTTTGTATAGCTCTCAGAAACCGCCAGTTCAGATAAACCTACTGCCACATCGAGCTGTGCAATAATATTTGAATTTTCCTGAATTCTGTCCATGTAAATCATCGTATCCGAACAAACTTTTCGGTACAGTTGATTTTCCAAAACGCTGATTTTTTCTTCAGCGCCAAGAATCTGGCTTTCGTATTCTTTTAATTCCTCAGTGATATATCTTTCTGCGTTTACAAGCGTCTGCTTTCTGATCCAATCGCTCGGAACTTTATCTTTATGTGTATTTCTTACTTCAATAAAATATCCGAAAACATTATTAAAATCGATTTTCAGACTGGTAATTCCGGTGCGTTCCACTTCACGCTGACACATTTCGTCCAGAAAACCACGACCTTTATTCTGCAAACCTCGTAAATGATCGAGTTCTTCGGAGATATTTTGTCTAATCACATTTCCTTTCGCAAGATTTACAGGAAGTTCTTCATTCAAATGATTTTCAAGCAATTGAATCAAATCGTCCAATGAATTTAAAGGTTCCAACCAAGCTAAAACATCGGCATGAGAATGAAGCAATCCTTTGATTTTCTGAATATTGATCAGACTTTGACGGAGATAACCTAATTCTTTAGGTGAAATCTTTTCTGCCGCCAGTTTTCCCATCAAACGGTCCAAATCTGAGATAGCTCTCAACAGTTGGGAAATTTCGTACTTAAGATTATCGTTTTCGTTTAAAAAATCGATTAACGAAAGTCGTCTCCCGATTTCTTCAACCGATTTTAAAGGCAGAATAATTCTTCTTCTTAACAATCTTCCACCCATCGGAGTGGAAGTTTTATCGATAATATCTAAAAGAGATTTCCCTTTCGGATGGCTTGGGTAAACGATTTCAAGATTTCTCAGCGTAAAATGATCCATCATCAAATAATCTTCCTGCGGAATAATCTGAATCTTGGTAATGTGTGCCAATAACTTGTGATGCGTATCTTCAACCAGATAAGCGAAAATGGCTCCTGCAGCAGTAATTGCCAAAGGCAAACTTTCAACTCCAAAACCTTTTAAGGAATTGGTTTTAAATTGATTGGTGAGTTTTTCGTAAGCGAAATTGTATTGATAAGCCCAATCTTCCAGTTTAAAGACATTCCTGTTTTTCAGCTGTTCGGGAATCTGTACACTTCGCTGATAAATAATTTCACTCGGATCAAAGGTGCTGATGATGTGTAAAATTTTATCTAAATTACCTTCACTCACCAAAAATTCTCCTGTAGAAACGTCGACCAAAGCAATTCCGTATTTTTCTTTTTCTTTATGAAGCGAAAGCAGGAAATTATTCTTTTTTGAAGTCAAAACCTGATCGTTGAACGTTACTCCCGGCGTAACCAATTCTGTTACTCCACGTTTTACAATTCCTTTTACAGTTTTTGGATCTTCCAACTGGTCGCAAATTGCCACACGAATTCCCGCTCTTACCAATTTAGGCAAATAAGAATCCACTGAATGATGCGGAAATCCCGCCAGCTCGATGTGCCCTTCGCCGTTGGCTCTTTTCGTAAGAACAATTCCTAAAATCTGCGAAGTTTTCACAGCATCCTGCCCAAAAGTTTCGTAGAAATCGCCCACTCTGAAAAGCAGCAGCGCATCAGGATATTTCGCCTTGATGGTGTTGTACTGCGTCATTAACGGGGTCTCTTTCTTCGTCGCCTTTGCCATTGAGATATACTTAAAATTGGGTTGGTAAAAATAGGAAATAAAAAAGAAGGAGGGAAATGTTGATTTTAGTTTCCCACAGAAGTTTTATGTTATTAAGTAAAATGATACAATCCAGATTTTTCAATAAATGGTTGCAGGTTTTCGATAACCTTTCTATTTGTATACCAAATGATTAATGTATAATCCCAATCTTCAGATATTATACATTCTAACTCTGGGATTATATACATTGAAAAATCATTTGACGTTTTAGTCATTGACTCTTCGTAATTAGATAGTGTTTCTTCAATATTATTAATGTCATTTAATTTCTTTTCTTTTAAATCAACACCCTGCATCTTATAATGTTTGAAAATAATTTTTATTAAAGAATTAAATTTAGACCAATCAGCCTCTGTGACTTCATCCAATTGATGATAGTTTTCTTTGCCAAGCCAACCTGGCCAAAGTGAAATGAATTGCTTTTTAAATTCATTTCTTATCACATCATCTTTAAAATATTTTTCGAACATTTGATTGTTTAAGTGTGATTTTATAATGCAATAATTTGAATATTACTTTCTAATACCTGAGCTTTCGTTTTATATTCAGTTTTATTTACAATTTCGGTAAGACTATCGATTAACCCAGTTTCATCCTGTAAAGTTATCATAACTTTGGTCGCTGACTGCTGATTAGCTTCCAAATTATTAATCATAATTCGCATTATTTCTAAGCCAAATTTATCATCAACAAATTGAAATTCTTCAAAAACAAAAAGGCAATTATTTTCTGCAATCCAATCAATGTGAAAGTCAAAGATTTGGTTATCATTATATTTCCCTTTCGTTTCGTAAAACGGTGAGAATAGTTTTTTTGTTTGAATTACATTTAGATAATCAGAAAATGATTTCATCGACTTAGGAAATCTAATAAATTCAAGATTATTATTTTCAAGAATTTGAGTAAGACTTTCATGTCTTTCTTTTTCTGTTTTTCCAACAATTAAAATGTGTTTCTGAAAAGTAAATTTTTTATCCATTTTTTATAAACGGGAAAAGTTTCAATACACTAATTCTTACCTTTTTTACTTAAATGTTTCTCCAAAGCCTCTGTCGCTTTCTCGTAAGCCCATTTCTGCTTGTAATCAACCCATTCTGATTTAAATAGTTTTCGTAAAATTTTATCGGTGTAGCGCATAATGAAAACATGGTACAGCATATTGGCAAAAACTTTCGGTTTATTTGGTAATGCTCTGAGCGACATTGAAAAACCGGGTTCCAAATATCTGTTGAAATGCCAGAATGCACCGGGAATAAAAAGTGCATCCCCATGTTCCATAAAAATCTCAATACCTTTTGCGTATTTCAGTGCAGGAAATTTTTCGTAGTCAGGATTTTCATAATCGATGTCGTAAACTGTGTGCACTGACAACGGAACTTTATACAAAAACTTCGATTGCTTTTGGTCAAACAACAAAATTCTTTTCTTTCCTTCAAAATGAAAATGCATGAAATCTCCCAAATCTACATCGTAGTGCATCAAAACATGAGCTTCGCTGCCTCCAAAGAATAAAGTCGGAAGTCTTTTAAAAAATTTTATTCCCAAATCGGGATACGTGAAATTTTTCAGCAATTCCGGCAGACGGTCGGTAATGATGTAAAAGAAAATACGCAGGTCAGAAGGTTTAGATTTTATCGTATCGATGTAATCTTTCATTTTCATCTTCGTTACAGGAGCATCAGAACTCTTTTTAGAATCGGCAGGCTTATTGTCGTACAAAGGAACTTCCTGTTCCCCCGCTTTTTCTTTAATGAAATCGAAATTCCATTTGTCGTAGGCTTCCCATCGGCTTGCATAGTTTTTTATAAGAAGTGGTTTCTGTTTTTTGAAGTAATTTTCCTGAAAATCTTCTTTGCTGATGTCGCTTACTACATCTACGTTTTCGAGAATCATCTGTTTTGGGTTTAATGAAAAATAAAAATAGTGTTTTTTTGAAATTTGGGAAAATTTTGGAGTAAAAATAGTTCTCACAGATTTCACAGATTTGCACGGATGATTGTGAATAAAATTGCCACGAATGCACGAATACTATTGATTTGTGTATTTTAAATTTTTCTTTCGAAAAGTAGTGAAACGGCTTTGGTTACCTTTATTTAATTATTATAGCTTAAATTCCTTGCTTATCCCTGCGGCTATTATCGCAAGGATAGACAAAGTTTTTAAATGGGTTCTCTTTTAAGACAAACAATGGCATTTCATTTAGCAAGGAAATACAATTTTAAATACTCATCATTTAATAAATAACGAGTTATTTAGATTACAACTTCAGTAACAAGCGATAAAAAATTCTTGCATTCATGGCCTAATAACAATTAAAAAATCTGCTGTGTTAGCTTCATCCAAATGAGAGATTTAACTTTAAAATTCCACGAAACAATAAACCGAATATTTTATCTTTGCAAAAAGCACATCAGCCATGAGAGTTTACAACACCAAAAATTTCCTGAAGATCCTCATCAGCTTGCACAGAAGTGATACGCTGAAAATTTTGTTTCCGACGATGGTTTTGATGGCAGTATACTCTTACGGAATCCAGTATCTTGAGATTGAATATTTACATTTAACGTCAAAATCGAAGGTCAGCAATGTGGGAATGATTCATTCTTTATTGGGATTTGTGCTGTCTTTGCTTTTGGTTTTCAGAACAAATACGGCGTATGACCGATGGTGGGAAGGACGAAAACTGTGGGGAAAACTGATGAACGATACCCGAAATTTTGCCATCAAAATCAATACTGTTCTTAAAGACGACAGAGAATCTGCTGATCAGATTTCAAAATATTTAAAGTTTTTCCCACATCTTTTAGCAAAACATCTTTCTCAGGAATCGACGAGGCTCGCTTTGGATGAGGATTATTCGGAAATCAAAAATTCATTAAAAAATCACGGACCCAATGATCTGATGATTCAGCTTACTGAAAAATTATATCAACTTAAAAAAGAAGGAAAAATTTCGGATGTTGAAATGTTGTATTTAGACACGCAGGTTTCCGGTTTTCTGGATGTTTGTGGAGGCTGTGAGAGAATTAAAAACACGCCGATTCCGTATTCATACTCTTCATTTATAAAGAAATTCATCATTTTATATGTATTGGCTCTGCCGATTGCGTATGTGATCAATCTTGGATTATTTATGATTCCGCTGACGGTTTTTGTATATTATGTGTTGATGAGTCTGGAACTGATTGCAGAGGAAATTGAAGATCCTTTTAATAATGATGAAAATGATATTCCGATGGAGACGATTGCGCAGAATATTGAGAGAAATGTGCATCAGATAATGGGTGCAAGAGAATAGTTAATATGCGATGCAACTAAAATTGATGGCTTCGACAAGCTCAGCCTGACACTATGAAACTTTTTTTGTTAGAGATGTCACGCTGAGCCTGTCGAAGCGTTTCGTAAATGTTAGCTTAAATGCTGAAAAATTTAGAATGAATTTTTAAATCCATTCAGAAAGAAGAATTCGTAAATACTAATAAGAAATAAACAAATTATTTTGGTCAATAAATTAAAACTGGAAGAACTCAACAGAATTGATGTAGAAACTTTTAAAAAAGTTGAGAAAATTCCGTTGGTGGTGGTTTTGGATAATATCAGAAGTATGCACAATGTAGGTGCAACTTTCAGAACGGCAGATGCGTTTTTGGTTGAAAAAATCATTTTATGTGGAATTACTCCGCAACCGCCACACCGTGAAATTCACAAAGCTGCTCTGGGAGCAACCGAGAGCGTTGATTGGTCACATGAAGCAGATATTAATGTCACAATCAATGATTTAAAAAGTCAGGGATTTGAAGTGGTGGGAATCGAACAGACCACCAACAGCACGATGATTACTGATTTCACCATTGATAAAACAAAAAAGTACGCCGTCATTTTAGGAAATGAAGTAGAAGGAATCAGCGATGAAGCGCTTCAGAATATTGATGCTTTTATTGAAATTCCACAGTTGGGAACGAAGCATTCTTTAAATGTAAGTGTCTGTGGCGGAATTGTGATGTGGGAGTTCGCGAAAGCTTTAGGAATTAAATAAGTAGCAAATATTTGTAATTAAAACTTTGAGGTTTTTGCTGAGTGAAATCGAAGGTTCGACGAAGTCAAACGCCTTTGCAAACTTAAAAGCAGTCAGTATTTAAAAAAGAAGCACAAAAATTTAGATTTGAAAATCAGTATAGGCTCTAAAATAAAAAAACTGCGTCCGTCAAAAGACAGTGCAGTTTGAAATAAATCTAATAAAAAGTAAAAATGAAAGGCGACAAAGGTACTTCAAATTTCTTTACAGGCAAATTTTTATTTCACTTTTTTTATTTTCATGAAAAAAAACTGCAATAAAGCAGGAAGGTTTCGTTTTTAATTTTATAAATTAGCACAATGTTTATCAAGGACTATATCTCAAAAGATTTTCCGTGTTTTCATCTGACTGACTCTGTAGAATCGGCTAGGGAAACCCTAGAAGCATTTGGATATACGCATATTTTCATCAAAAAATCACACCATTTCTACGGAGCCATCGCCAAAGACTTTCTTTATGAAGAAGAAGGAACTTTGAAAAACCTCGAACATCAGATCGAGCGCTTCGCGATTCTGGAGGATAATAATATCATGGACAGTATTCGTCTGTTTTATACATTCAATGCGAATGTGATTCCTGTGATCAATAAAAACGAAAAATATCTGGGCTACATCTGTTGTGATGATGTTTTTCAGACTTTTTCAAAATACCCTCTGTTTTCGGAAACCGGTGCTACTTTAACGATAGAAACTCCGGCAAGAAAATATTCAATGACCGAAATTGCCAACATCGTCGAGAGCAACAATTCTAAGTTCTATGGCGGATTTATCAGTTTTATGTCTGACGAATTTATTCACATTACTATTAAAATCAGCAACGAAAATTTAGCTTCCATCGACGCTACTTTTGACCGTTATGATTACCGAATTGTAGAAAAATATTATTCTGATGAGAAAACAGACCTCTTCAAAGACCGCTTAGGTTTTTTACAAAAATTTATCGAAATATAATATGAAGGCAGCCATATATTCTCAGAAAAAAGATCTTGATACTTTTTTATATTTAAGCAAATTTATTTCTGAACTGGAAAGCAGAGGCGTAAAATCTGTTTTGTTTGACGAAATGGCTGAGGCACTTCAATTTTCAAAAATATTTGAGACTTTTGGCAACAAACAGGATCTTATCGAGAAAAAAGTGGATCTTTTTTTTACTTTCGGAGGCGACGGAACGATTGTGAATTCCCTGACTTTCATTGAAGATCTTGAAATTCCCATCGTAGGTGTAAATACCGGAAGACTGGGTTTTTTAGCAAGTTTTACCAAAGAGGAAGCCTTCAAAGAACTCGATTCTATTTTAAAAGGTGATGTAAAAACCAGCCGAAGATCGGTGATCGAAGTGGTTTCTCCAAAGTCTGACGAATTTTTTCCGTATGCTTTAAATGATGTGACGATTTCCCGAAAAGAAACGACATCCATGGTGACGGTAGATTCTTATATCAATAATGAATTTCTCAACGTTTTTTGGGGCGACGGTGTGATTGTTTCTACGCCAACGGGTTCTACGGCTTATTCTCTAAGTTGTGGCGGACCGATTATTTCTCCAAACAACGAAAATTTTGTCATTACTCCAATTGCGCCGCATAATTTAAATGTAAGACCTTTGGTTGTTAACGATAAAGTTGAAATTAAGTTTAAAGTAGAAAGCCGGGTTCCGCAATACTCTCTTTCTTTAGATTCAAGATTAATTCATATTGAAACCGATAAGGAAATTGTGATCAGAAAGGCAAGTTTCCAGCTGTTACTGGTACAGCCGAATAATTTAAGTTTCTACGAAACCATCCGCCAGAAGCTACTTTGGGGACGCGATAAAAGAAATTAGTAATTTCTTAAAAATTATTACCTTTACAAGAATTTTTCAAACATACCCTAATTTTATATAAAAAGTAAACATGAGCAGAATTTTTCCGGCAGGAGTTGCCACAGGTCAGTTAGTTTCAGATATTTTTCAGTACGCTAAAGAAAACAAATTTGCATTACCTGCAGTGAACGTAATCGGTTCCAGCAACGTCAACGCAGTAATGGAAACTGCAGCAAAATTAAACTCACCTGTAATCATTCAGTTTTCTAACGGTGGAGCATCTTTCAACGCTGGAAAAGGATTGAGCAATGACGCTCAGAAATCAGCTATTTTAGGTGGTATCGCTGGAGCAAGACATATTCATACTCTGGCTGAAGCTTACGGAGCGACAGTAATTTTACATACCGATCACGCTGCAAAGAAATTATTGCCGTGGATCGACGGTTTGATGGACGCTAACGAAGAATTCTTCAAACAAACAGGTAAATCACTTTACTCTTCTCACATGTTGGATCTTTCTGAAGAGTCTTTGGAAGAAAACCTTGAGACTTCTGCTCATTACTTCGAAAGAATGGCAAAAATGCAAATGACTTTGGAAGTTGAAATCGGTGTAACCGGAGGTGAAGAAGATGGTGTTGACAATTCTGGCGTTGATAACTCTTTACTGTACACTCAACCTGAGGATGTAGCTTATACCTATGAAAAATTAAAAGCTGTTTCTGATAACTTCACGATTGCTGCTGCTTTCGGAAATGTGCACGGTGTTTACAAGCCAGGAAACGTAGTTTTAACTCCAAAAATCCTTGATAATTCACAGAAATTTGTTCAGGAGAAATTCGGAACTGCTGACAAACCGATTAATTTCGTATTCCACGGTGGTTCAGGTTCTACTTTAGAAGAAATCAGAGAAGCGATTGATTACGGGGTAATTAAGATGAATATCGATACCGATCTTCAGTTTGCTTACACAGAAGGAATCAGAGATTACATGGTAAACAACGTAGAATATCTGAAAACTCAAATCGGTAACCCTGAAGGCGAAGAAAAGCCGAACAAAAAATTCTATGACCCAAGAGTTTGGATCAGAAAAGGAGAAGAAACTTTCTCTAAGAGATTGGTTCAGGCATTTGAAGATTTAAATAATGTAAATACTTTAAAATAAATTAATTTGAGATTTGAGGTTTGAAATTTGAGATTGTCTGAAATGAAAATTTCCTGATAAACCCGAATTTCAAATTTCAAATCAATAATTTCAAATCAACAATATGGCATTCGACTGGTTTAAAAGAAAAGCACAAAATATTACCACTTCTACCGACGAGAAAAAAGATGTTCCGAAAGGGCTTTGGCATCAGACTCCGTCTGGAAAAGTGGTGGAACATGAAGAACTGAAGAAAAACAACTACGTATCTCCTGAAGACGGATTTCACGTAAGAATCGGAAGTGCTGAGTTTTTCAGTATTCTTTTTGACGAAGGAAAATTCACTGAGCTGGATGCGAATGTTGAAAGTATAGATATGCTCAACTTTAAGGACACCAAGTCGTACACCGACCGTCTGAAAGAAGTAAAAGCCAAAACAAAACTTACCGACTCGATCAGAAACGGAGTAGGAACCGTAAACGGGACTGAAATGGTGGTTTCATGTATGGATTTTGCGTTCATCGGAGGATCTTTAGGTTCTGTGATGGGTGAAAAAATCAGAAGAGCGATTGATTACTGTATCGAAAAAAGACTTCCGTACATGATTATCTGTCAGTCTGGCGGAGCGAGAATGCAGGAAGCAACATATTCTTTGATGCAGTTGGCAAAAGTGCAGGCGAAACTGGCTCAGCTTTCAGAAGCAGGACTTTTATACATCGCTTATCTGTGTGACCCGACTTTCGGTGGAATTACCGCATCTTTTGCAATGACTGCAGACATTATTATGGCTGAACCAAAAGCACTGATCGGATTTGCAGGTCCAAGAGTTATCCGTGAAACCATTGGTAGAGATTTACCGGAAGGTTTCCAGACTTCAGAATTTCTGCAGGAAAAAGGTTTCGTAGATTTCATTGTTAAAAGAACTGAAATCAAAGAAGTAGTTTCTAAAACAGTAAATTTATTAGCCGTTAAAGCTTAAGTTTAAACTAAAAATCATACAATCTCTCTCTATTACGGGAGAGATTTTTATTTTTGGTGATAATTCATTTGCTGTTATTTAAAATTTATACGGAATAATTTTAAAGCTAAAAGCCAAGAGCAATAAGCCAAACGCCAACCTATGAGGACTTTTAAAGTAATTTTCAACACCATAAAAAGCATGAGTTTAAAGAAGATTCTTAAACTCTCATCGGCCGTTTTGCCGCATCCTCTTTTTTCGATTATGAGTTTTTATGCGACGGTGAAAGCTTTTTCAATCGCTCAAAAACTATATCCTAAAACGGCATCTAAAAACGGGGAAGGAAATGCTTTCAGACACGCATTTTGGTGCTGTTTGATTATGATGTACTGCAGCAAAATTTCCTCGCCCGAAAAAGCATTGAATTTCTGCAAAAAAATTACAGATTTGCACGAAGAATTATTTCCCAACGAACCTTTGGAAACCAAAATGGATCTCCACAATAATAAGATCGGAATGGATTATTTTATGGAACTTTTACCGGGAATTCACCGCCAGTTTTTTGAGAAAAATTTCTTTATTGAAGAACTTCAAAAGAAGACTGCCAACGCAAAGGTTTTGAAAAGTTTGGATGATGATTTTGCGGACGAGTTGGTTTATTTGGATGAAAAATAACTTTTATGTTCACTATTCACATAGTTTGTCATTCCGTAGGAACCTAAATTATTATTTTAAAAAAAAATTGTCCTGTGATTCCTACTGAACGACAAACATTCTGGGAATTTCTTCACGTCAACAGAAATTATATTTCATCACTTTTTGCAATCTGAAGTTTTTTTTAACTAAGTTTAAACAATTAATTTAATCAAATGGTTCTCAGCAGAATTTGGTCGGCTTTCATCATAATCGCCATCGCCATTGCAAGTATAAAATACATTTCATCAAGCCACTACAAAACCATTTTCAACGATATGGTGGTTGGAAAAGGCGGTGATACGGTACAGGTGGCAACTCAAAATATCACTGCGCTTTCTCCTATTGTGAGAGACAGTCTGATGAAAAAAAATGATTTCGCTGACAACAGAATTCATTACAAAACCGATTCTTTAAAACAGGACGTAAAAGTTTACCGCGTTCAGGAAGCAGATGGTGTTATCGGAACTTCAGAAACGGCAGTTAAAATCTGTATTGGACTTATTGGAATCATGACACTTTTTATGGGATTCATGAGTATTGCGGAAAAAGCAGGCGGTATTAATTTGTTAAGCAGATTTATTCAGCCATTTTTCTCAAGACTTTTCCCTGAAATTCCAAAAAACCATCCTGCGTTTGGACATATGCTGATGAATTTCAGCGCCAATCTCTTAGGTTTGGATAATGCCGCAACACCTTTTGGATTAAAAGCCATGGAAAGCCTTCAAACATTAAATCCAAATAAAGATACTGCCAGCAACTCACAGATTATGTTCCTCTGCCTTCACGCAGGTGGAATGACTTTGATACCGGTTTCCATCATCGCTATCAGGGCGTCAATGGGTTCAAAAACTCCTACCGATGTTTTCCTTCCCTGCATGATTGCTACTTTTGCAGCAACAATGGCGGCAATGATTATCGTATCATTATACCAAAAGATCAATCTTTTAAAACCCATCGTTCTTGCCTATGTTGGCGGAATTTCAGTATTAATCGGTCTTCTGGTAGTTTATTTGGTTCAGCTGAGCAAAGATGAGCTCGATGATTTCAGTAAAGTTCTGAGCAATGGTTTGATACTTTTCATCTTTTTGGCCATCGTTCTTGGAGCTGTTTATAAAAAGATCAATGTTTTTGACGCCTTTATTGACGGAGCAAAAGAAGGATTTTGGACCTGCGTAAAAATCATTCCTTATTTAGTAGGAATGTTGATTGCCATTTCTCTTCTGAGAACTTCCGGTGTTTTCGATGTGATTATTGATGGAATGAAATGGGTTGCCTATGCCGCAAATCTCGATGCACGCTTTGTTGACGGACTTCCGACAGCTTTAATCAAACCGTTATCCGGTTCCGGAGCAAGAGGAATGATGGTCGACACTATGGCAACTTTCGGAGCAGACAGCTTTCAGGGGAAATTGGCGGCAGTTCTTCAGGGAAGTTCAGATACTACGTTTTACGTGATTGCAGTTTATTTTGGAGCTGTAGCTGTGAAGAATACGAGATACACGGTTGTTGCTATGCTTTTGGCTGATTTGGTAGGTGTGATTACTGCGATTGGATTAGCTTATTTGTTTTTTGCTTAGAAATCGAATTACAATCATCATTTCGACTAATATGAAAATCAAATTCACATTAATCTTATTTTTCGTTCTTTCTTTTAATGCTATTTTATTTGCACAAGGTGCATGGAATATCGGCTATCTAAAAATTGGAGATATTACGAAAGAACAGGTGGGAAAAAAATTTAGAATAGATTTTAAATCCAATAAATTGAAAGAAAAAGAACCTTTCATAAGATCTTATTTTCATTCAAAAGATTCCAATTTTCTTTCTATTGACAGCAACAAAATAGAATTTATTGAGGTGCGAAAAATCTATACTGATGCAGGATATTATGAAGATCAATTTTTGGTTTGCAAAAAATGTAAGGCAACTCTCAGAATATTAGATATGTTATTATTGGAAGTAAAAGAAGAAACATTAATTTTTGTGGCTGATTTTGAAAAAGAAATTAATGATCAAACGGATAAAATAAGCTTCAAGAAAGAAGTTGAGGTTCACAAAAATGAATTGGAAGGATTAATCTTTTTAAATTCAAAATTTTAAATTAAATAAAAATTATGATCACAGATAAAGAATTCACATTAAGACTCATCCGTCAGCTATCTCAAGCCTTAGAAAAACTGATTTTAGACAAACCTGAAGAAAGTTTGATGCAGAAAGAACTCGATTTCGATTCTTTGATGAAAGATATTTTCAAGTTTGATTTTATTACGCTTTCAGCAAAACCGAAAGAGGAAGTCATTGAGATTGTAAAAGAAAGACAGGAAAGAGATCACAAAGATTATTACGAAATGCTCGGAAATCTTTTCTATTATAATGGAAAGGTTTTGGCTAACAATGATTTTTTAGACAAAGCAAAAACTTTCTACGAGCTTTATTTACAAACCAGCGGCATTTTTGCACTTCCGGTTATTAACAGAATCAGCGAGATTGCAGGTAAATAATCTCCTGCGAAAGAGGGTAAGGATTACAAACAGAAGATTACAGAAACTTCTGATACATGAAAAATCACTTGAGTAAGTGCTTTTGTATTTTTAAAAGGTTATGCTGTAAGTTCCGGTGGATGATACACTGGATTTTTCAGCTTTTACATATTGTCTTACCCACGCTGTAGAAGTCTGAACGATGCAGGGATCTGAAATTCCGCCTGATCTTCGGGCAGAAGTAATGTTACCCGCTTTATCTACTTTGTAAGAAATTTTGATGGTTCCGCTTGCGGTACATTTGTGACTTGGTTGTGTACCTCCTTTTCCCATGGTTCCGGGAATGAAATGTGTAAGGCTCCTGTCAACTCCTATTTTGCTGTCTCCATCACCGTCGCCACCTAAAGGATCTCCGGCATTCCCCGGACCTTTTCCATCCCCTTGGTTACCAGATTTGTCGCCTCTACCGGACAAAAATTTACCAAAAATATTTTTTCCCTGACCGTCTCCGTTTCCGGTTTTGCTGTTGGAAGTGACTGCGCCACCTTTGGTTTTACTTTTTACCGGGCTGCTAGCTGGTTTCGTATTGGTTTTTGCATCGTCTTTTTTGGCAACTTTACGGTTGTCGTTTCCGGAAACTGCTTTTTCCTTGACGTCGGCTTTTTTACTTTCGGCTTTCGGTTCAGTTTTAATAACTGTATTGGGTTCGGTTTTGCTTTCCAGCGGCTCGGCTGTAGTCTCATCAGCTTTGGCGGCCTGACTTCCTTTCTGTGGAGCGGGTTCTTCAAAACCATCACCGTTTCTGTTATCACCGAAATTCACCAGCATCGTTGTGATAATCTCCGGCTTCTTCTCTTCTTCGGTAGGCTTAAGTTTATAGATAAAAACAAACAGCAGAATCGCAGACCATATCAAAACAGATAGAATTCCGCTTTTGATCCGGTCTTTGTTGTGTTCGTTATTGTCTAATGTATAGCTTCTCATTATCAGTTGTTTAACTTAAAAGATTTCTGAATTTATTTAATTTAAATTCAACTCTTTTTTTGATGTCTGAATTGTAATTTAGTTAAATAATATTGATTTAAGTTTAATCAGATTCTTCCTTTTAAAACTTTATCAGTAAAATTAATTTTCCTTCACCGTCGCAATTGCAATGTTCAGTTTGTGTTTTTCTGCGATTTCCATGGCAAAAATCACGTCTTTATGCATCGTATTTTCGTCCGCACGGATAGTAAAAGATTTTCCCTGTCTTGAATTCAGTAAACTTACAATCGTCTGTTCTACCTGCTCTCTCGGAACTGGTTTGTCGTCAACAAAATAACTTCCTTCCGCATTGATCGTCACCGTAAGCGGATTTGGCGTGTTGTCTGTCGCAGTATCTGCCTTTGGAAGCTTCACATCAATCGAGCTTTGATTGGCCGCCGATGAGGTAATCATAAAAAAAATCAGCATCAGCAGGATAACGTCTGTCATCGCTGCTAAACTGAATTCCGGATTGGCTTTATTTCTTCTTTGAATTTTCATCTTTAAAGATTATAAAGGTTTGTTGATAATATCCAAAAATTCTCCGGACATATTCTGAGCATTCAAAACAAATTTATCAATTCTCGTCAAAAGAATATTGTAGGCAAAGTTAGCCGGAATCGCCACAGCCAAACCAACTGCTGTCTGCCCTAAAGCCGTGTAAATACCTTCAGATAAAGTTTTAGGTGAGAAAGAACCTTCAGCGTGTGACAGATTAAAGAAAGCAATAATCATCCCGATTACCGTACCCAAAAGTCCCAGCATCGGTGCAATACTTGGTACGACTGCCAGAAGATTCAGGTTTTTTTCCATGTTGGCAACTTCTACCTGCGCCTGAGATTCCATTGCACTTACGATGTCAGAAACCGGTCTTCCCAATCTGGAAATTCCTTTTTCTAAAATTCTTGCTTCCGGCGAATTCTGTGTTTTACAGTAGTCTAATGCAGAATCTATCTTTCCGCTTCTTACAAAATCCTCAATATTATTCATAAAATTGGAATCTGTTTTTGAAGTCACTCTTTTAATAAAGAAAAATCTTTCAAAGAAAAGATAGACAGAAAATATACCCAACAAAAGTACGGTTGCCATTACGATTTTGGCAAAAGCACCTCCGTGAAACATGATGTTCCAAAATGAAAACTCGGCACTTTCTGCAGTTACTACAGGTGCTGCGACCTGTGCAAATAAAACATGAGTAAGTTCTGTTACAAGCATTAATCTGTATTTTTTAGTAGTTTAAACGACAAAAATAAAGGAATATTATCAATTTTAATCTTAAAAAATGCTTAAAAGTGAGCTTTTAATATAACAACAGCAAATTTCCCTTCAAAATGAATGAAGAGAAATGCTGTGGTTTATCTTTAAATTATTTGAATTTAATCTTCGTCTATCTCAATCTCATCCTGCTTGAGCAGACATTTTAGTCTGAACGGAAGCGGATTGTCTGAGCCGGTGTAGAAATCGTCAATATGCCCTTTCCAGATCAGTTGAAGTTCGCCGTTTTCGTCTTTTTCAAAACAAAGTTCGTTATCATAAAGATAAGCCTCTTCATCATCAAAAAGATCTACTTCTGTGTAGGATTCTTCGTCTGAATCGTTTACAGCAAACGTTTTGTCTTCAATCTCGCCGGAATCTATCGGAAAATCAAAAACTTCCATTGAAATCTGAGGAAAGTTATACTGTAGAGAATCGTCTTCCACATGATCCAAACTGTCGTCTGTGGTGATTTCTACTTCCAAAAAATGTTTCTGATTAAGGTAAACGGCTTTGCAATAAGTGTGATTGATATTGTATTTAAGCGTTTCGTCCGGGTGGTAAATTTTTAAAATCCCTTTCATTATTTCTTAGAAAAGATCCGTAATGGTATGAATGTTAATTGTTTTAACAAAGATAGAAAATTGACTGAATGTGAAAAATTTTTTTAAATTATTTTTAAAATTTTAGATGTTAAAAATTTTCCAATAGAATCATTACATTTGTTTTCATATAAAAATCTTTAATCATGCGAAATATTGTACTGGGAAGCCTTTTATGCATTGGCCTTGCAACTGCTTTTAATTCCTGTCGGAAAACAGATTCGCCGCTTACCAAAGTAACCCCGAAAAATATAGATTCTATTGCTGCCAACTATTACGAGCAGTATTTGAAGCTCTATCCATTGGAAGCAACGCAGCAGGGAGACCCAAGGTATAACGACCAGTTGCCCATTAATATTGATAAAGATTTTATCTCTGGAGAAGTTTCTTTTTACACATCAGTACAGAAACAGCTGGAAAATGTAGATTATGAAAGCCTTCCCGATGACAAAAAGGTGGTCTATGATGTTCTTGATTTTACTTTAAAAGATAAAATCGGAGCTTACAATTTCCATCCTGAATATATACCATTTACACAGTTCGGAGGTTTGCCGCTTACATTTCCGCTTTTGGGAAGTGGGGAAGGAAGCCAGCCTTTTGAGACAGAAAAAGATTACGAAAACTGGCTGAAGAGGATGGAGAAATTTCCGGCGTGGGCAGATGCAGCGGTTCATAATTTCAATGAAGGAATCAATGCAAAAATTGTTTTGCCTAAAAAGCTGGTCATCAAAATGATTCCGCAGATGAGAGCGGAAGAGATTATCACCTCAGACACAGAAAAAAATATTTTCTTTGGCCCGCTGAAAAAGTTTCCGAAAAAATTTTCTGATGAAACAAAAGCTAAATTCACCAAACTTTTCCACGAATCTGTAGCGAAAAATATAATTCCTGCCTACACCAAATTAGGCAATTATCTTGAAAAGGAATATTACCCAAAAGCGAGGGATACTGATGGCTACAATAGCTTACCTAACGGAAATTCTATCTATGCGTTCTATGCAAAAAGCTGGACAACCACAGATCAAAACCCTGAAGAAATCAACAAAATTGGTTTACAGCAGGTCGCCATGCTCCGTTCTGAAATGGAAAAAGTAAAACAGGAAATTGGTTTTACAGGAACACTTGAAGAATTTATTACGCACGTAAAAAATGATCCCAAAGCAATGCCTTATAAAAGTTCTGATGAGGTTTTGAAAGCTTTCAACGGGATTTTAGCCAAGATCACTCCGAAGCTGAAAACGATGTTCAGCGTCACGCCGAAAACAAAATTTGAAATCAGACAGACCGAAAAGTTCAGGGAGGCGAGTGCAAGTGCAGAATACATACAGGGAACTCCGGACGGCGAAAGACCGGGAATTTTTTATATTCCACTTCCGGATCCTTCAAAATTTAATGTCACTTCTGGTATGGAATCCCTGTTTTTACATGAGGCCATTCCGGGGCATCATTATCAGGTTTCTCTTCAGCAGGAAAATGTATCGCTTCCGAAATTTATGCGTTTCGGCTGGCTCGGAGCTTACGGCGAAGGCTGGGCGCATTATTGCGAAACATTAGGTCCTGAATTTGGGCTTTACACAGATCCTTATCAAAAAATGGGTTATCTGAGCGATCAGATGCTGCGTGCGGTAAGATTGGTGGTCGATACCGGACTTCATACGGGAAAAATGAGCAGGGAAGAGGCGATCGCATATTTTCTGAGCAATATAGCGTACGATGAAGCAGGAGCCACAGCAGAAGTTGAGCGTTACATGGCGATGCCGGGGCAGGCTTTAGGATATAAGATCGGCTCTTTGAGAATCCGTGAGCTGAGAGAAAAATATGAGCAGGAACTTGGTCAAAAATTCAGTCTGGCAAAATTTCATGACGAAGTTTTAAGTCAGGGTTGCCTTCCTTTGGATGTTTTAAACAGAAAAATGGCGCTTTGGGCTAAAAAACAGAAATAGGTAATCATGTTCTAAGCGAAAAGCAGATGTTTTAAATTTAAATCAGACATTTTGAAGATGTTAGAATCACTGACATATTCATGAAATATTCATGAAATATTCACGGAAATATTATTTATAATTACGAGATTTGCCGTCCTTTAGAAAAATCTAAATTTAATTTAAATAAATACAAATGTTTACAGTAGCACAAGTTGAAGAAGCTCACAGCAAAGTAAAATCGGGCGCAGATTTCCCAAAATATATTCAGGAAATCAAAGGTTTCGGAGTGAAAAACTTTACAACGTGGGTAAAAGACAGTCACACAGAATACTTTGGCGAAAATGATTTTCAAACAAAATCACAACCGAAATATGATGATTTGGAAATCAATGAAACAGTTAGCGCAGATCAGTTTAAAAAGCAGTTAAAAACCCACCAGCAGGGCGGAACAGATTATATGCAATTCTGCAGAGACTGTGCAGAAAACGGTGTTGAAAAATGGATTGTAGATTTAGATCAGTTTACCTGTATTTATTTTGACAAAGCCGGCAATGAAATTTTGACGGAGGAAATTCCACATTAAAATGATTTCGAAATGAGATATTTTGTTCTGATTTTTGGATTATTCTTGATCAACTGTAAAGAAAAGGAGAAATGCAAAAACCAAAAGGATTTTCCGGAAATTAATGTCGACAAAAATCTTGTTAAAAATGATACCATTCTTCTATTGTCTAAATTTCCTGAGCTGAAACTTTACAGTAAAGAAATTGTAGAAAGCAAAACAAGAACGGCTTATGTTGTGCAGAATTCAAAATTTGGTAATTTTTTACTTGATCGGGATAATTATAAATGTAAAGCCCAGAAAAAAGATGACACTTTAGAAATTTCGGTCAATAATTATGACGGTATGACCAGCAATGGAATTCTGATTAAAGTTTTTGGGAATCATTTCTTTGTAAAAGATTACGATCCTCAAACTTTAAGAGGAGAAATAAAATTTGTAAATGCAAAGCCCGGAAGTCAGGCATTAAAATTAGATAAAATAGATTATCAGAAAAATGACAGTCTTTTTGGATTTATAGATTATCAATGCAATGTTAAGGGAGGTGTTATCAAAAGTATGCGAGGTTATTTTAAAACCAGAATTCAATAAAACCAAAAACCCCGACAAGAATAGAATTATCGGGGTTTCTTATGTTGTAAGTTAAAATATTACGCTTTCACAATATTCACAATCACTTTGGTAGCCTTCATCATGCTTTCCAAAGCAACATATTCATACGGTCCGTGGAAATTAATTCCGCCGGCAAAAATATTCGGACAAGGCAATCCCATGTAAGATAATTGCGCTCCGTCAGTTCCGCCTCTGATGGCTTTTATTTTTGGTTCTATTCCGGCCTCTTTCATTGCCTTAGCTGCCAAGTCTACAATGTGCATTTTGCCTTCAAACTGCTGTTTCATGTTTCGGTACTGCTCTTTAATTTCTATTTCAGCCGTTACTTCGCCATGTTTTTGGTTAAATTCTGCAATTTTTTCTTCCATGAATTTTTTTCTTGCCTCATATTTTTCTTCATCATGATCACGGATGATGTATTGAAGTTTTGCTTCAGAAATATCAGCCGTTACATCCATTAAGTGATAAAATCCGTCAAAACCTTTCGTCGTAGCCGGAGTTTCATTAGCTGGCAACATTTGAATAAATTCCGCAGCAAGCAGAGCAGCATTCACCATTTTTCCGAAAGCATAACCGGGATGCACACTCAACCCGTGGATTTTCACGACAGCTCCCGCAGCGTTGAAATTTTCGTATTCCAGTTCGCCCACTTCGCCGCCATCCATCGTATAGGCGAATTCTGCCCCGAATTTGGCAACATCAAATTTATGAGCACCTCTTCCAATTTCTTCGTCAGGCGTAAATCCAATCGCAATTCTTCCGTGTTTGATTTCCGGATGAGTGATCAGATATTCTGCAGCGGTTACAATTTCTGCGCAACCTGCCTTGTCATCCGCTCCAAGAAGGGTATTTCCGTCAGTGGTTATTAAAGTTTGACCGATGTATTTTTTTAAACTTTCAAATTTTGAAGGCGACAAAGTGAAGTTTGAGGTCTGATTTAAAACCAAATCACTTCCGTCATAATTTTCCCAAACCTGAGGTTTCACATTTTCTCCACTGAAATCCGGCGAAGTGTCGTAATGCGAAATAAAACCGATAGTCGGCTGATTATCATTTTCCAAATTTGATGGAACGTAACCCATGATGTAACCGTGATCGTCGATAGAAACATCTTCAAGACCAATATTTTTCAGTTCCTGAGTGATGTATTTTGCGATATCCCACTGTCTTTCTGTAGAAGGTGTTGTCTCGCTTTCAGCGTCGCTGGTAGAGTATATTTTTACGTAAGTAAGAAAACGGTTCAGTAATTTTTCTTTCCAAAGTTGATTAAATTCTAGCGTACTCATTATTGATTTTAAATTTTCACAAATATACAACGTAAAATCAGGATGCCCGAAAAATGTGTTCAATTATGCTTGCATGTCAATAAAAAAAGGAAGCAAATTGCCTCCTCTATATTTTAAATCTTATTTAAACTTGTCAGACCGCATAAGCCGCTCTGTTCTGAAAAACGTTAATGACTGCCAGTTTTTCGCTGGAAAGATTGTGCATCACTTCTACGGTGAAGGTTGAAAATTCATACAAAGTATATTTCAGGTCTTTCATCATTCTTTCGTTGACGATTTTTCCGTTGTGCAATACCAAATTGCACTGATCCTGATTTTCTAAGTTCTTGAAATCGTAATAGGAAATGTTCATGGCGCAAAGGTTTTAAACGTTTTTCAGTCTATTGCAATTCTTTTACCAAATCGATTTGATTTTAAAATTATTTATTAAAATTTAATCATCAATAATCTTGATTTGATTTGAAATACTTAAACTAAATCTTATTTAAATGTTAATTGAAGATTTCAGAAATAATTTAAAGTTTAATTTAAAATGGAAAACAGGCGTTTTAATTAAAATGTGCTGATATAAATATGAATTCTAAATGCTTTTAAATCAATTGATTCTGTGATATTTCGAAATAGACGGTTAAATTATTTAGTTTTATTATATTTGAGAAAATCAAAATAGAAATGTTTCTTACAGAATGTCCGCGCGATGCCATGCAAGGCTGGGGAGAATTTATACCGACTTCCAAAAAGATAGATTACATCAACGCTTTGATGGATGTAGGATTTGATGTGCTCGACTGCCTGAGCTTTGTGTCCCCGAAAGCAATTCCTCAAATGGCTGATTCTGCCGAGGTTGCAGGAAATATAGATAAATCCCGCTCCAACACAAAAGTTTCTGCCATTATCGGCAATTTCAGGGGAGCCGAAAAAGCTTTAAAACATCAGTCAGTTGATATTCTAGGGTTTCCTTTTTCCATTTCTGAAACTTTTCAGCACAGGAATACCAATAAGAGTCAGGAAGAAGCTTTCACGGATATTGTGAAAATTCTTGAGCTCACAAAATCTGAAAACCGCAGTCTGAATCTTTATTTTTCGATGGCTTTCGGCAATCCTTACGGCGAAATGTGGAAGCTGGAGGATGTGGAATTCTGGGCTAAAAGATTTTCGGAAATAGGAATCGAAAATATTCTTTTGTCGGATACCACGGGTGTCGCAACTACCGAAACCATCGATTTGCTGTTTGGCGAAATTCCTCAAAAGTTTCCCGAAATCAATTTCGGAGCTCATTTTCATAACCGTTATGAAGATTCCTACACAAAATTAAAAGCTGCCTACGATCAAGGTTGCAGAAGATTTGATTCTGCAATTAAAGGAATTGGCGGTTGCCCGATGGCAAAAGATGATTTGGTAGGGAATATGCCGACTGAGCAGGTGATCAACTTTATGAGTGTAGAAAAAGCACCTCACAAACTGAATTTACTTAATTTTGAAAGTGCTTATAATAAGGCGAAAGATGTTTTTCATTTCTGATTTATGAATAAGTTATTGTTTACTTTTATACTTCTTTTTTCCTGTACAATTTTTGGACAAAAAATTCTGAAGCTTAAAAACGAAGAAAAATTCGACGAAATAATTAAGTTAGAAAATGAGAGTGCTGGTTTAAGCGGTGAGGAGCTGTATTACATGGGATATGCTTTTTTTATGAAAGAAAACGATGTAAAGGCAATTGAATACTATGATAAAGCATTGACAGAGAAATTTGATAATCCAATCGTATATTTCCAGAAAGGATATTCTCAGATGTTTTTAAAACAATATGATAAAGCGCTTGAAAATATAAATGTTGCCATAGAAAAAGCTCCGCTGGCTGAGTTTTATGTGGAGAAGGCAAATATTTTTAAATATCAGAAAGATGATGTGAATGAAGATAGAACTTATGAACAAGGTCTAAAAAATGCCGATAAGGAAGGGAAATGGTATTTAACTTTAGCAAAAAACGCCGGTAATTTTTATTATGCCTCCAAAAAGGATTATAAAAAGTCTGAAGAGATTTACAAAAGTGCTGTAGTACTGTTTCCGGAAGAGTATATTCTATATGAGAAGTTAATAAAATCGCTGAATGCTAGTAATAAATTTACAGAAGCGAACGAAGTTTTTGAAAAAGTAAAAACATTTTACAATCAAAAAGTTCTATCGGAAGACTATATGAAGTTTAAAAATATGGCGGTGGATGAATTTGTTTGGAAAGATCAATACATCAATGTTTTCAAATCTTTTGAGAAACCTAAAAATACGCTTGAAAGTCTTTATAAAGTTTATTTAATAGATAAGTCTGGAGAAAAGATTGAAAGAAAATTTAATATTGAAAAAACAATTAAAGTCGAAAGGACCGATCCTGAGTATGTTATTTGTGAAGAAACAAAAGATGGACATTCTACATATCCTATAGGTTTTAAAGATGATTCATTTACCCTTTCGACATTGAGGGAGCTTATTACAGATGTTCTTGATAAAGAAATAAATCCAGCAGCTTCAGTTAAAATTAATAGTAAATCTAAATAATAATTATGACTTCAAAAATAACATATTTAGGAGATTTAAGATGTTCCGCAGAACATCTGCAATCCGGAACAATTATAGAAAGTGACGCGCCGACAGATAATCACGGGAAAGGTGAAAAGTTTTCTCCAACCGATATGTGTGCAACTTCTTTGGCGGAATGTGCTCTTACAACGATTGCAATTTTAGGCAAGGACAAAGGCATCAACATCGATGGAGCCTACTGCAATCTTGAAAAAGTAATGGCTCCAAATCCACGAAGAATCAGCGAAATCAAATGTGAGTTTATTTTCAAAGATCAGTATTCTGACGAGCAGAAAAAGACTATAGAAGAAATTGCATACAACTGTCCGGTTTCGAAAAGTCTGCATCCGGATTTGAAGCAGACGTTGAGTTTTGTTTACCAATAGAACGGTAAGTCTAAGTTTTAAGCCTTTTAGTTGTATAATTTGTCAGTACTTATCGGCATTGCAATTTCACCAAATACTTTTGACTATTAAAACGTAATAAAATAATCATTAAAAGTTTATCTGTCATTCCGTAGGAATCCCGACACACTCAAAATTATGCAGTTTAGATTCCTACGGAATGACAAAATTACTGGCTGATTTTATGATTAAATAAGGATGATCATATTAGTTTTCCTCCAAAATTTGTTGCGCCGCTGTTTTAGAAGTCACTTTTTCAATAACTCTTGTACAGATTCCCTTTTCATCGAAGATAAAAGTGGTTCTCACAATTCCCATGTACGTTTTTCCGAATGTTTTCTTTTCCTGCCAAACACCGAATTTCTCGATAATGTCACGGTTCTCGTCAGCAATCAAATCATAAGGAAAGGCAAATTTAGAATGAAAGTTTTTCTGCTTTTTCACAGAATCTCCACTGATTCCAAGTAATTGAAAACCTGCTTTTTCCAGTTCAGAATAATTGTCGCTTAAGTTACAGGCCTCAACAGTACAGGTCGGCGTGCTCGCTTGTGGATAAAAGAATATCACCAGTTTCTTCCCTATGAAGTTTTCCGAACTAACAATTTCGCCATCCTGATTTATACTTTCAAATTTTGGTAAAGCGTCTCCGACTTTCAGCATATTTTTTAATTTTGTTCAAATTTAAATTTTAAATGACAAAAAAACAAAGAGCCGCCATTATTCAACAGGAATTAGAGAAACTTTATCCCGAAGTTCCGATTCCGCTGGATCATACAGATCCTTACACACTGATGGTAGCTGTTGCGCTTTCGGCTCAGACGACTGATAAAAAGGTGAATCAAGTGACGCCGGAACTTTTCGCTGTGGCTGGTACACCGCAGAGAATGGCAAAACTGGAAGAGTTTCAAATTAAAGAACTGATTAAAGAAATCGGATTATCAAATACCAAAGCCAAAAATCTGAAAAGAATGGCTGAACTTCTTCTTGAAAACCACAACGGCATCGTTCCTCAGACCTTTGAAGAACTTGAGGCACTTCCTGGCGTCGGTCATAAAACAGCGTCGGTGGTGATGAGTCAGGCGTTTGGGTTTCCGGCATTTCCTGTCGATACGCATATTCACCGTTTGATGATTCAGTGGAAACTGACTTCAGGAAAAAATGTTATAGAAACCGAACGGGATGCAAAAATGCTCTGGAAAGAAGATGTCTGGAACAAACTCCATCTTCAGATTATTTACTACGGACGGGAATATTCGCCGGCGAGAGGGAAGGGCGAGAAGGATTTTCTGACTAAAATGCTCTTTGAAAAGTAAAAGCTCCGATCGTTTCAATTACAAACCGACTACAAAACCGATATTCGGCATAAGTCCGCTGGCAAAAATGCTGTTGTTTTCCCTGTACAACACATTATACATTACACCAAGCTGCAGGAAAGAATTGTTGCCGATTCTCTGCAGATATCCGCCACCCAGATAAAGCGCAGTCTCTTGGTCGGACGATTTGTAACCGTAAATTTTATCTTTATAATTAATGAAAAAATGCTGAAGATTTGCTCCTACATAGAATGATCTCGCAAAATAATAGTTGGCGAAAGGCCCCACTCCAAACATGGTTGACTTGTAAAAGTCTGAGGTCTGCCACATCACCGTACCCGTAATTCCGGCCTCCAGATTTTCTGTTACGCGGTAACCAACTCTGGGTGCAGCCTGAATGTTAAACATAGAATTACTTCCGAAACCAAAGCCAATTCCGCCTCCGAAAGTCCATCGGCTGGTGCTTTCTGAGTTGTTTCCGATTGCAATCTGCGAGTAAGCAAAAGTGGAAATCAAAACTAAAGCCGCAATAAAAAATTTTCTCATATCATGTAATTTTTAACGTAAACAACAGTCGTTCAAACTTAAATAAAATCACTTCCAGACAGCTGTGGAGGAAAAATTTTATTAAATTTTAAATAATATAAAAACAATTTCGTAAAGAATATCGTTTTTATCAATCCTTAAAAATATCATTTTTTTTGCGAATGAGATTGTCGTAATTTTGCGGCTCAACTAAGAACTCCCGTTAAGAGTTTCGTAAAATTGAATAAATGAAAGTAGTAGTAGGCCTCTCCGGAGGTGTAGATTCGAGTGTTACAGCGTATTTGCTGCAACAGCAGGGGCACGAGGTGGTGGCTCTTTTTATGAGAAACTGGAATGATGCTTCCGTGACTTTGGAAGATGAATGTCCGTGGATTGAAGACAGTAACGACGCGCTGATGGTCGCTCAGAAACTTGGAATTCCTTTTCAGGTGATTGATATGAGTGAACTGTACAAAGAAAGAATCGTTGATTATATGTTCGACGAATATCAGAAGGGAAGAACTCCGAATCCTGATGTTTTGTGCAACAGAGAAGTGAAATTCGATGTTTTTATGAAGACTGCAATGTCACTTGGTGCCGATAAAGTAGCAACAGGTCATTATGCAAGAGTTGATTCCACGGTTGATGAAAACGGAAAGGAAATCTTTCATTTACTGGCGGGAAAAGACAATAACAAAGACCAATCGTATTTTTTATGCCAGCTCAGTCAGGATCAGCTTTCTAAAGCTTTGTTCCCGATTGGCGAACTGACAAAGCCTCAGGTTAGAGAGATTGCGAGAGAAATGGAGTTGGTTACTGCTGATAAAAAAGATTCGCAAGGTTTGTGTTTTATCGGAAAGGTAAGTTTGCCTCAGTTTTTGCAGCAACAGTTGGTTCCAAAAGAAGGAGAAATCGTTGAGATTTTTAAAGATTCACCATTGTTTTCTCAAGAAACTCCAGCTTTTTCATCTAAAGAGGATGAACTGGAATTTTTAAGCAGAAAAATCAATTATAAAAAAGCCGACGGAAAGGTAATTGGCAAACACCAGGGTGCTCAGTTTTTTACCATTGGTCAAAGTAAAGGTTTAGGAATTGGCGGACACAAAGAATCGTGTTTCATTGTTTCCAGAGATATGGAAAACAACATTATTTTCGTTGGAGAAGGTCATAGTTTTCCCGGCTTGCATAAAAAGGCTTTGAAAATTGACAATTCAGAATTACATTGGGTTCGTGAAGATTTAAGATTGAAAAATGGCGAATCGATGGAGGTGATGGCGAGATTCCGTTACAGACAGGAGCTTCAAAAAGCTACAATCTATCAGTTTGAAAATGCCTTTTTTATGGAGTTTGAAAATCCTCAATCTGCAATTGCCGAAGGTCAGTTTGCAGCTTGGTATCTGGAGGATGAACTGATTGGGAGTGGTGTGATTTCTTAGAATTAGCTATTAAAATAAACTGACAATTTTGTGAACTTTTGAGAGACTTCTTTTCAAGATTTTTCTTTTGTCACTTTTGCGGTTAATAAAAAAATAATCCCGAAGCATCTTTGTTTCGGGTTTTTGTTTGTTTAAAATTGAGTGTTGGTTACTTTAACTTTTGGTTAGGGTGAGTTTGAGTAATTATCAGCATTACAATTGTTTCCATTATTAAAATAAAGATCAAATATCCAACTGGTTTATTTAAATACAAACCTCTGAACAGTTTTGTAATTCCTAAAGCTAGCACAGAAAGCATAAAATAAAGCAGTACCTTTCGGTTGTTGATTTTCAATCTGTGTCCAATAAAAATCATCAGGTACAAAACCATCAGGATTAATAAATAAAACTTCAGAAAATCCGGACCTTTAAGTGAAATGGGATTAAAAGTTTGGTGTGAAACATAAAGCCATACAAAACCTACAATCAATGAAACAGAGTACATTATTAAACTTTTCATCTTGATTTATTTTAAATTTTAGCTTCCGCACCCGCCACATCCGCCGCCACCGCAACTGCTTCCACAACTTGAGCCACTGCTGCAAGATGAACTGTTACTGCAACTTGTGCCGTTGCTTCCGCCGTCTGAACTGCCACCGTTGTTTTTGTTTCTGTTTCCTGATTGTGAACTTCCGATGATCATTCCTAAAATGTTCATTACTATAAATATTCCTACGATCCAGCCAAATACTTTGAATAAAACTCCGCCAGAGCCTTCTGAGCAGGAAATCAACAGTAGAAAGACTGAAGCTGCAGACAGAAATTTAAATTTCTGAAACCAGTTTTTTCTGACAGCGGTTTTTTGGTTTTGTTGTTTCCAAATGTGTTCCGGTGCTTCCTGTGAGAAAACTTCACGATAGTTTTCCAGAGTTTCTGAAAACCAGTTCTGATGTTTTGCGTTTTCAGAACTTCCTCCGGTTGAAGGATAGTGATGAAGACTTCTTTTCAAAACATTCGGGCAAAAATCTTCCCAGTAATTTTGAGTGTAAATGAGATGCATATGCCAGACTTTGTCTACAGTTTCGCTTGGCGAAGCACCGTTGGGAGAAATGCAGCAGAGATAGACAAATTTTTTGTACTCTTCAATTGCTTTTTGGGTAAATTTTGCGCTCCAGTTTTCCTCTTTTGCGAGTTTTTTCGAGAATGGAAATGTTGCATTCTCAACGTCTAATGAAAAGCTTTGTATACTTTGCCAAAGATTTTCGTTTCTTAATACCATTTTTGTTTTCATTTTGTTTCTTTTAATTTTTCTACTCAAATTTCCTTTGATTAAAAAATATAAAAGTCCTGCAAAAATCTTTTTTGGATTTAAAAAAATCTTAAATTAGTCTTATAGAATAAATTAAGGATGAAAAAAGAAGATATCGCACACCTTGAGAAACTGATGAATTTCTTAAGCTTTCATTTTTTAAAGAAAAATTCTTGGGAAGATGTGTCTAAAACCGAATGGTCTTACATCGCCGATGAACTTAATGATCTTATCATAGCTGATCAGGAAACTAAAAGCATTAAAAAAAATCCTGAATTATTAGGTTCGAATTATTTATACGAACACCTGATCATCAACAAACTGAAGAAATTTAAGCAAAATGAAAATTCAGTTTTAAGCAAACCAAATCTGGCAAAATTGAGTAAGATTGTCAAAGTTTTGGGCTATTCCAATTACATTGATTTTATTAATTCAAATACAGAATCATTCAATTTTAATGATCTGAGAATTGATATGAATAACGTAAAACAAAACACAGATCTGCTCGACAGACTCGTCGGCTGCTGGTATTCCTATAACAGGAACCTTCCTGAAAACCCATTGCAGGCGAAGGAAGACAGGATCTGGCGTTCCGCAACAGAAATTTACAAGTCTGAAACTTCAGGCGAATATTTTGTGGAAAGAAGCGGCGGCGACCGGCACAAATATTTTGGTAAAATCACAGCGTATTCCGATTATGTTTTTATTATCATGAACAGCAACACATTCATCCGCCAAAGACATTTTATTTCAAGAATAAAAGACATCAAGGAAAAACTCAAAAATCCAGAATATAAGCTCTATGAATTGCATTTTATAAGTACATGTATTAGTTTCAATCAGGAGCCGATTGCTCTCTTTGAAATATTTCAGAAGGCAGACAGAAAAAATTTCATTCCCGATTCAATAAGTTTCCCGATTGACAGCGATGAAATTCCTGCCTCAATTATCAAACAACTTGAAGATACAGAAGCGAACAGAATTGATTATAAATAAAATTTCATCCTCAAAAACTCATTCGTCGACAAAATCTCATCATTCATCTATACAAACCACAGATGCTTCTATAATCCTCTGTTTATCGTGTTTTAGGGCATATCTATTGTTTCATTTAATACAAGAAACAATTATTTAACCTTAAAAATAAAGCCTTATGAAAAAATTAGTTTTAGCAGCAAGTTTATTTGTTGCAGTAGCCATCACAGCACAGCAAAGAAGAGTAGAAGTGAAAAAAGACAGAGTAGAGTACCGTCAAAATCAAAATCAAAACGGATTCTACGGTTTAGGATTATCAACTTCTCAGGAAAGACAGATAAAATCTTTGGAAAGAGAAAGACTTACCGAAAGAGGATATGAAGCCAGAATTAAAAGCATTCTTACCAAACAACAGTATCAGAGATATGTTCAAAGCCAGAAAAAAGGTGGTAAGGATAGAAAAGTAGCGTTCAATCGCTCATTTAGATAGTATTTGCGTGGCGAAGTCGGAAAATATTCCGGCTTCTTTTATTTATGAAACCAACCAGTCCTTAAAATCCTTCACACGCTCTCTGCTCACAGTAATTTCCTCTTCGGGCTGAAAGTTTAATTCAACTTTATAATTGGGTGAAGTATGAATGTTTTTAATATAATCTGAATTGATAATAAACTGTCTGTTCACACGGAAAAACTTCTGCTCATCAAGTACTTCAACTAATTCATCTAAAGTAAAATCTGTTGGGAAATTCCTGTCCTGAGTCTGCAGATAAACAATTTTATTTTCACTGAAAAAACAGCTGATTTCTGAGGTCTGCACAATTTTCAGATTGTAACCGATTTTAACGAGAATTCTCGAAAGAGTGGATTTGTCTTTTTTAATTAAATCCTTAATTTCATGAGAATTAACAGCGTTACCAGAAGGAATAAATGATCTGAATTTCTCTAAAGCAGCAGACAGATCTTCCTCCATAATAGGCTTCAGAAGATAGTCGATGCTGTTGAGTTTAAAAGCTTTTAAAGTATACTGATCAAAAGCGGTGGTGTAAATCATAAATGCTTTCGTCGGAACTTTTTCAAAAATATCAAACGAAACACCGTCGCCCAAAACAATATCTGAAAAAATGAGCTGGGGATGCTCATTTTCAGAAAACCATTGTACACCTTCTTCCACAGATTCTATTTTGCCGACAATCTCAATATCCGGAAATTCATTGAGCATTCTTTCGATCTTTCTTGCTGCCGGCTTTTCGTCTTCGATAATAAGGGTTCTGATCATGGTTTGATTTTAGTTTTAAATCTGAACTTTAAAATTAATTAAATCTTTCTGTTCTTAAAAATTTATAGGCTTTTTGGCTTTATTAATTTCGTTTTGCAGCACTTTTTCTTCCCATTCAGAATTCAAAACAAATAGTTTTACGGCTTTTACAGCAATTATAATTCCCCAGATTGTCAGGATAATTGATCCTGTAGAAATGGCTTCAGTGAAATCTCCATATTTTACGAATCTTCTTGTGAAAATAAATAATGCTACAATCCCGAACCACATGCAGTTTTTGTAGAATGATTTCAGTTCTTTTACTCTTTGTTGTGCTGTTTGATATTCCATGATGTTTATTTTTAAATTGTTATTAAAATTTATTTAAAGTGATTTTGAGCCTATTTTTTCTCGGTTCATGATTTCCTGAATCTTTTTCTCTTCCCAGTCTTTCCCGATTCCGAAAGTATTTACAGCATGAGCGATAATTCCAATTCCCCAGCCCAACATTGGCCAGTAAAACCACAAATGTTGAGGTGATGTGATCATATTGATAATAATTAAAAACGGAATGACGATGCAGTATGAAGCAAGATTTCCGTAAAATCCTTTAAGATCTTTTACTCTTTTTGCTGCTTTTTCGTAAGCTAAATTTTCTTTGTTGTAAGTAAGATTTTCCATGATGTTTTAATTTAAAAATTAATATCTGTTTGTTTTTGTTGAGACAAATGTAGAACAAGAATCAGCCTCAAATCAACTTAATCTAACCGAACGGTCATTTTTAGCGACTGAACAGCAAAAATCCCGACTCAGCTGAATCGGGATTTGTATTTTCTCTAAAATTTTTGAAGTTTATTCTTTGTTTTTGCCCATCAGTTCACGTATTTTTCGCTCTTCCCAATTTCTGAAAAAGCTGAATCTAGGGAAAAATACAAAGAGCGCATGTATCAGAAGACCAATTCCCCAGAATGTTGCCGTCATGAAATTTTTAAACTGAAAATAAGTTTCTCCGGCTTTTAAATCGTAATAATTGAAAATCGCAATCATTATATTCACAGCAACGTAAGAAAACAGATGTCCGTAGAAGCCGCGAAGCTTTTCTACCTGTTTTTTAGCCTGCTGATACCGAAAGTCATTTTGATTAAACTGATCCATTTTTTCCGTTTTTCTGTTTGTTCATAATTTCCTGAATTTTTCTTTCCTGCCAGTCATTTCCTATCCCGAAAACCTGAAATGCATGAGAAGCCAAACCAACTCCCCACCCGAGCATTGGCCACAGGAACCAAAGATATTCTCTGCTTGTATATAGATTTACAAAAATTAAAAAAGGGATCACAATGCAGTAGGAGATGAGGTTTGCATAAAATGATTTCATTTCTTTAACCTTTTTTCGGGCTCTTTGATAAGCTTCGTTATCGTCATGAGTATTTTCGCTTACAATCTGTGGTTTTTCAGAGAGTACCGGTAATTTAATTTTAAAATAATCTTCAGATTTTTCAATGAAGACATTTCTTTTGGTTAAAAGAGCGTAGCGTTGGACGATGTTTGCCAAGCCAATTCCCGCGCTTTCTTTCAACTGTTCCCTCGCCTGAAGATTGTTTTCGATGCAAAGACAGTCGTTTTCAGTAAAAACTTTAATCATTAAAGGCTTCGATGAGGTGGCGAAATTATGTTTGATACAGTTTTCCAAAAGCAGTTGAAGTGATAGAGGAACGACAAATTTTCTGAGGTCATTTTCGTTCACATCAAATACAAAATCCACGCTGTCTTCAAATCTTGTTTTCAGTAATTCACAATAGGTTTTGGCAAAATCGAGTTCATCCTGTACTGTCACCAGTTCTTTGTCTTTCTGCTCCAGAACGTATCTGTAAATCTTTGACATTGAAGCAGTAAACTTCTGCGCCTGCCTCGGATTTTCATCAATTAATGAGCTTAAAACATTTAAAGAATTAAACAGAAAGTGTGGGTCGAGCTGGTTTTTTAAACTTTCAAACTGGGCGTTGGCAGATTTGGCGATGAGTTTCTGTTCTACCACTTCTTTGCGGGAAGTTTTTTTCAGTTCATCCATAAAGCCTTTCGCATGAAGAAAGGCCGATATTAAGAGTGCAACATTAATCGTAAACCAGTTGATAAAATTATACCTTCCACTAAAATACTGCTGGGTCGTTGCCGCCTTTTGAAACACGACAAAATTCATGTAGTTGCAGAAGTAAACGAGAATTGTATTCGCAATCAGAATTACAACAATGCTGATGATGGCTCTTTTGGTAGTCGCTTCAGACCATGGAAATTTCTTGTTGAGGTAGTCATTGATCAAACCATTTCCCGCACCCAAAAAGAAGGAATACATGAATGAAATAAGCACAGTCAGCAGGAAGTTTTCCAGTGTTTTTTCATCTGTAAATGCAAAAAAGAAAAACATTGATGTTCCCAGCGAAATCCACGCTAACGTGATAAAATTCTTACGTTTCATAATTATTTTACAGGCTTTAGAAAAGCATTGCGCACAAATTTAATATTATTTTCCTGCCCCTTGGCTGATGAAGTATTCAGCTTCAGATTTGCCCCAGTTTGGATCTAAAGAAGTTTTAGGTTTAAATGAATTGTATTTTTCCAAAGCTGCCTTGAAAAGCTCAATTCCTTTGGTCTGGCTTCCGCCGTACTGCGCCGGAGTAAAATACATATCTTCAGCTTTTATCAACGTCACTCTCGGGTTTTGAGGGTTTAAACTCTCTGCTTTTTTCAGCGTCTCATCAGCTTTCATACCGAATGTCATGTATCTTTCCATCGGGTTAACAACCATTTTCAGAGAATAAATCATCTTCTGAAGCAGATAAATTTCAGAATTATTGGCGTCGGCAGCCATGGCAAGATCTACATATTTCTGAGCGGTATCGGCCACTGCATCCAGCTGATCCATTTTTCCTTCACGCATCAGAGTTCTTCCTTTCTGAATCTGAGCAAAGGCAGCGTAGTAGTTTGGCAGCCATTTCCCTTTTTCTTTCTCTGCAATTCTTACGAAATCATTTGATAAAGCATGAAGCTCATCCGGAGTTTTTGAGGTTTCGATTTTGGCAATTTTATCAGCCATTGCTTTTTCGTAAGTGGTTTGTGCAAAAGTCGTTAAGCTTATTAAACTTAAAGCAAAAGTTAAAATTAGTTTTTTCATGATTGTAAAATTTTTAAAGTTAAATATAATTGATTTTTTTAAAGATTGTTGTTGATGGCATCCTGCGTTTTATCGACTCCGAAACTGATGAACATTCCTACGAAAACAAAGGTGTTCACAGGTGGAACGACGGCTGATCTGAAATTTCCGTTGGACGAAAAATTGTATCCGTAGATATTATTTCTCCCCAAAACATTGGAAATACTTAAAACAAAAATGGTAAACGCTTTCGAATCTTTTTTCCCGAGGTTCGGCAGATAATTGAAACTTAAATTAAGCGAACTGAAATCCTTTAAAATCCCTTCGTTTCTGATAATATTTTCGCCGTTGCTGCTTACAATATCATAATACGGGCGGCCTTTGGCATAATTAAAAGATAAATTGGTTCCGAATTTCAGCTTTGGGAAAAACCTTTTGGCTACTAAAGCAACGGTGTGTTCCGAAGCGAAATTTGGTCTTAAACTCATCGGATAATTCAGAAAATCTCTTTTCGAATCTAAAAACGAATAGCTCACCCAGTAATCGATATTTTCGAAAGTCTTTTTGTCTCTGAAAAAGAACTCTAAACCTTTGGCAAAACCATTTCCGTTGTTGTTTACGGCAGTCTGCACCGGCTGATATTGGCCCTGAATATTGAAAGCATTCTGAACTTTTATCAAATCATCATAGTTTTTGTAGAAAGCTTCAAATCTCAGACTTCTTCCTTCCACATTGCCCTGAAGCTGGAAAATATAATGCTGCGACTGCTGAAAACCGAGTTTTGCCGAAGAATTGATGTATCTGCTTTCAGGATTTTGATAGAAGATTCCGTAAGCGAGGGAAGTCGTCCAGTCTTTTGCAAGTCGGTACGCTAACGCAACTCTGGGAGAAAAATTGCCGGCCTTTAGAAAAGAAGAATATTCTCCTCTCGCTCCGATTTTGGCTGAAAAACGGTTGCTGAAACCTAAATCTGTTTCCACAAAAGCAGAAGAAATGAGGTCTGAATAATTTTTATTAATATCGAGCACGGAAAGTTCCTCGTTAGCATGATTCAATTCAAAACCACCTCGCACAGCACTGATTCTGTTGATTTTTCTTTCTAAAACTGCCTTAAAGTTCAGATAATTTCCGTCATTCAATACTCTGGTTTCATCTGACTGTACAGATTCCTTTTCTGTAGCAAACCGAAGGTCTGAACGGTTGAATGAATAAGATGTTCCTAAATTTAAAAGATATCTTCCGAATTTCTGACGGTAAGAAAGGTTCTGAAAAGTGTTTTTTCCTTTTAAATTCACCAAAGAATTGTCGTAGTCAGATTCAAGGCTGGGCATTTTCACGCCCATGATATCGGTGCTGAACATTCCGTAATATTTCAGAAAGCCACCGGACTTTGTTTTAATTCTAAAATTGGCGTCTCCATTAAAACCACTCGGAGGTTCGTGAAAATTGGTGTTAAAATTAAATACTTCCTGCATCAGTTTTAAGTTGGAATAGCCTGCACTCGCCCCAAAAGAATGGGTTTTCTCATCATTTACTCTCTGAAATGAAGCGTTTAAGAAAATCGGAGCCACACCAAAATCGTAAGAAGACTGCTCCGGAAGATCCACACTTTCCAGCATCAAAGCTCCAGAAAGTGCCTGTCCGTACAAAGCCGAATAACCACCACTTGAAAATATATTTCCTTTAAAAAGTGAAGTATTGAAGCGGTCCCGTCCTGCAATTCCCGGAACCGAGTTTGAAAAATAATTGTTGATTAAGCTTCCGTCCATAAAAATTTTAGCTTCAGAACCCGTACCGCCACGAATGAAAAGGCCTTCTGTTTCACCAACTTTCTGTACACCCGGAAGATAATTTAAAGCTGATGAAATCTGTCCGTCTGCTCCTGCGGTTGTATAAATATCCAGTGGAGTAAGCAGTGCCGTTGCCCTGTTTTTGTCGCTCGCCTCAATCGAGCCTGCGGTGATGACCACGGCATCGATCTCGCTCACTTGTTCCTTCATATCAACTGAAAGTTCAATGTTTTGATTTTCGATCTGAAAAGACTTTTCAGTCTCGATGTATTTTGGATGTGAAAACTGAAGGATATGACTTCCTTTTTCAGAGGTCTCAAAAGAGAAATTTCCGTTGCTGTCGCTTGTTGTGCCATCGTAAGTATCTTTCAGCGTAATGTTCACCTGCGAAATCCCTTTGTTTTTGTAGCTTACCTTTCCCGAAATTTTAATCTGAGATGTTGCGGTAGCAAAAATCAGATTTAAACTTAAAATAAGGATGCGAAGGCTGAAAGTTTTCATTGGCTAATAATTTGATGTAAAAATACACAGTTCATCAAAAGCCTTCAATTAAATTATGCTGAACGGTCATTTTTAAACTCCGAACGGTAATTTGATTTGTCCTGAGACTTTTATCGTTTTAGATTTTTTTCATTTTCAAATTATTCAACACTATAAAATATTAATAAAATGAATTTAAAAACAATTACATTATTGGGAGGTTTTGCCCTGTTTACCGTGTCTTGCGGCGCTAGTAAAACATACGACATTATGCCAAAGAGCGACACTAAAACTGCCGGAACCGTAAGTTTTACCGAATCAGGCGGAGAGGTAACAATGAAAATTAAAGCCAAAAATCTTACACCCGGAATTCACGCAGTTCACCTTCACGAAAAAGCAGACTGCTCTGCAGCTGATGCCACATCGACCGGCGGACACTGGAATCCCTCAAAAATGGATCACGGAAGATGGGGCGGCGAGCATTTTCACATGGGAGATATTGGAAATCTTACAGCCGATGCCAATGGAAATGCTGAACTTACCTTTAAAACCGATAAGTGGTGTCTCGACTGTGTAGATGAATCTAAAAACATTCTCGGAAAAGGAATGATTATTCACGCCGCGGCGGACGATTTCCAGACTCAGCCAACGGGAAATGCTGGTGGCAGAGTAGGATGTGTGGAGATTAAATAATGAACGTCATTGCGAGGAACGAAGAAATCTCTTCAACATTGTAAGCTTGTTCAACAGATTGCTTCGTCGTTCCTCCTCGCAATGACAAAGTCCTGTTAAGAATTATCAAATAAATAATGCCGGTTGATTGTAACCGGCATTTATTTTAGTTTTCTGTAATCAATCCCAATTCTCCGTAATGTTTTTTAAACTTCTGAATTTTGGGACCGACCACTGCGCTGCAGTAAGGTTGCGTAGGATTTTCACTGTAATATCCCTGATGATACTGTTCGGCAGGCCAGAATTTTTCGAGAGGTGAAAGTTCTGTAACGTAGGTTCCTTTCCATCTTCCAGACTCTTTAGAAACTTCGATTGCCTTTTCAGCTTTAGCTTTTTCAGCGTCGTCCTTATAGTAAATCACCGAGCGGTACTGGGTTCCGATGTCGTTGCCCTGTCTGTTGAGCTGCGTAGGGTCGTGAAGGAAGAAAAATACATCCATCAACTGCTCATATGAAATTACATGCGGGTCGTAGGTAAGCTGTACCACTTCAGCATGACCGGTTTGTCCGGTGCAGACCTCTTCGTAAGTCGGGTTGTCTTTATGGCCACCCGAATATCCTGAAACTGCGGATTCCACACCTTTCAGCATGTTGAAACAGCTTTCAACACACCAGAAGCATCCTCCGCCAAACGTTATTTGTTCAAATTGATTATCCATTTTTTATTGAATCTTATTTAATTTTAAAAATGCTTTTAAAAGCCTATCAAAATTAGGAAAAATCTTGCCAAAAGGAATGTGTTTGAGGTATGATTCGGTAAATAATTAAGATTTAAAATGACCATTAGAAAAAATGAGACGTGTAAACTAAAGAATTCAGACGTGTAACTTAGGAGATTTAGACGTGTAAATTAATAAGTTTAGACGTGTGAATTTTAGAGGTTTTAATTTAAATCAAAATTCATGCGGGTGAGTTCAGAAATTCATGCGGATGAATTGAGTAAATCATGCGGATGAATTGGAAGATTGGTGCGGGTGAATTTAGGAATTAATTTGCATGAGTTCGAAAATGCTCCATAGGAGCGATATCTGTGTAGAAAAAATAATCTGTTCGGATGGCGCGTTCCGTAGGAACGCTATCTCTTTTCATTCGATTCATTTGAATTTAAACAAAAAAAAAGCATCCCCGAAAGAATGCTTATATGATTTAAATTTATTTAAAATTATTTCTCCCAAACCAATGCGCTTGCACCTAAAATAGCGGCATCAGCTTCATCCAGTTCAGAGAAAACCAATCTCACTTTATTTCTGAAAATTGGAAGAAGATTTCTTTCCATGTGAAGTTTTGCAGGTTTTAAAATAAAATCTCCTGCCTTAATTACTCCGCCAAACAGCAAAATAGCTTCAGGTGAAGAGAACATGACAAAATTTGCTAATGCTTCACCTAATTTCTGACCCGTATATCTGAAAACTTCTACAGCAACAGGATCTCCTTTCAAAGCGCACTCGTGTACTGTTTTAGAATTAATGGTTTCTTCAGGATATTGATTCAGCATGGAATCCGGAAATTCAGCACGCATTTTCTTGGCTGTGATAGCAATTCCGGTAGCTGATGCGTAAGATTCGAGACTGCCTTCGGAGCCTGTACTCCAGTGTTTTCTGCCACCAGGTTTTACGATAGTGTGACCCAATTCTCCGGCAAAACCGTCGTGACCGTAGATTAAATGTCCGCCGGAAACAATTCCGCTTCCTACGCCGGTTCCGAGGGTAATCATGATGAAATCTCTCATGCCTCTTGCGGCACCGTACATCATTTCACCAAGCGCTGCTGCGTTGGCATCATTGGTCATTTTGCAGGGCTTACCAAATTTTTCGGTCATTAAGTCTGCAAACTGAATCACGCCTTTCCATGGAAGATTGGGAGCAAGCTCGATAGTTCCTCTGTAGTAATTTGCGTTGGGAGCGCCTACACCGATACCTTCAATTCCTGCCTCACAATATTCTTCAATCAAAGGTTGAATTTGTTCGTAAAGTGCATCCACAAACTCTTCAGGTGTGCTGTACTGGTCGGTTGACAGGGAACCTTTGGTTAAAATCTGGCCTCTGTGATTTACAAGACCAAATTTAGTATTGGTTCCACCGATATCGATACCTAATGCAACCTGTTTTGACAAATCTACTACTGACATTTTCTTATTGTATAATTTCGAGGCAATAAATTTATAAAAAAGATTGTATTAATAATCAGTAAACCTGATTTATTTAAATTCTTTACATCGCTTTTCTGGTCTTCTTTCTTCGTCCCCACCAGATTAAAAAACCTGTCACTGGCAATGAAGCACAGATTAAACTCACAATAAATGCAATAATTTTCGTCGGTAAACCTAAGATGGAACCTACGTGGATATCGTAATTGGCAGCCACAGTTTTTTCACCAAAGTTCTTGTCTTCGTGATTGTAGGTGTGTAATAATTCACCTGAGTTTTCATCAAAAATCAGACTGCTGTTTTTGTGGTAAGAGTAGGAGAGATGCTTTACAAAAACCGAAAAATTCGGGTGCTCGTGATCATCCATGTGAGGATGTCCGAGATCTATTGCGAATCCATAAGACTCTGGATATTTTGCATGAACTGTCGAAATGACTTTGTCTAAAGTAGTTTCGTTTCTCATCTCGATCGGTGCCTTTGTAGTGATGTGAGAGAAATCTGGGTACACGGTATTTCCGCCTGAGAAAATGAAGTAAATAGCTGCCTGAACCACAAAGAAGGAATAAAATAAACCTGTAATCGAGAAAATCAGAGCAAAAATTGAAGCGTAGAAACCTAAGACGTTATGCAGATCGTAGTTTTTTCTTTTCCAGCTTTTGATGTTTTTCCATTTGAATGAGAATCTCTGTTTTCTGGCGGCTTTGTTTTTTGGCCACCAAAGGATAATCCCTGAAATCAACATGATTACAAAGATGATTACGGGAATTCCTACAACATATTTTCCCCAGTCCTGCTTCAGTAAAAAGCTCCAGTGAATAGTTTTTACAATCTGAAAAAAGCCGTTTTTCTCGTCAAATACTTCCAGTACTTTCCCTGTGTAAGGATTGACGTAAGCTGATTTGTAGATCGGAAATTCATCAAAATAATGCCATGCCTCGGTGTTGTGCTCGTACCAATAGAACTGATAAGACATTTTTTTATCGACAGGAATATTGACCCAATGGATTTTGTATTTTTCTTTTACCTGCTCATCAACCATTTTCTCTAAAACACGAATAGGCAATACCTGCTTTTGAGCAATATTCTGTTCATTGTGATAAATGACTTCTTTCCTCGTAAAATTCTCTACTTCATCTTTAAAGACAAACAGAGTTCCGGTGATAGAGACGATAAAAATAATAAGCCCAACCGACATTCCCAGCCAGAGATGCATCTTGCCAGTCCATTTTTTGAATGCGGAAGGTTTCTTTTTATGGTGGTGTTTTTTTCTCATGAATCAATACGTGGGGCAAAGATAATATTTTCAATTCTTATTTAGATTAAATACAATTAATGAATTGAATTGATTTAAACTAAAACAAATCTGCCAAACTACAATTGCAATTTGGCAGAGGTTTGATGTATTGAGTTTAATTAAAATTTATAGTTCAAGCTTAAAGAAAGCGTTCTTAATCTCTGAGGAGTTACTGTAGACCAGCCTGAGAAATATTTCTTGTTTGCGATGTTGTCTAATTTTAAAATAATACTGTATCGCTCTTCTGTAAATGATACTGAAGAATTCATTATGATATAACTTGGTAACGGGAAAGCTCCGATATCACCTCTGTTTAAAGTATAAAATCTGCTTGCTGAATTACCACCAAAACCAATTCCGAAGTTTTTCAAAGAACCTTCCTGTATTTTATATGTTCCCCAGAAGTTAACAAGATTTTTAGGTCCTGAATCTTCTGTTCTGTTCCCAGGATATCCCTGGTCACCTTTAACTACATTACTGTCGTTATAGCTGTACCCAGCGATAAGGTTCATTCCAGGAATCGGACTACCCAATACGCTTACTTCAAAACCTTTACTGTCAACTTCACCTCCCTGATTAACATCAAGGCCATTGCCCATTACCTTGTTTTTCACATTAATGCTATAGTAACTGGCTGTAATTGAGAATTTATCTCCTGCCAGGTTGGCTTTTGTGCCGACTTCCCATTGATTGGCGTGTTCAGGATCGAAGTAACGAAGTTCACTGCTTAAAACATTTCCAAGATTGTCTGTTACCTGTATTGTAGAAGGATCAACATTTCTGAATCCGTTCATATAGTTACCAAATACAGAAACTTTGTCTGGAATTGGCTGATAAACCAAACCTAATTTAGGAGAAAAAGTTGTCTGACCCTTTGTATCATCAGTGGCGTATGCACTTGCTCTTCCTGTAAAATGATCCATTCTAAGGCTTAGCATTGCGGATAGGTTGGGCAAAATGTTCACGACATCCGAAACATAAGCGCTGTAAATTTTTGCTTCAGCGTGACCAAGTGCCTGTCCGGCATTTCTTAATTCGTAATCTACTGCTGATTTTGTTAGCAAGGTAGATTTTGTATCCGTTTGATTTTTAATATCGACCACTCCATAGCCGATCCAACCTGTTCCTCCCTGAATAAAATCTCTTTGGAAATAATCTAAACCTACGAGTAATTTGTTTTTAACATTTCCAAAATTAAAATCCCCTACAAAGTTCTGCTGAATTCCTGTAGTATTGGTTTCTCCACCAACATTGGCGATAAATCTTGTGAAATCTTTCCCATTGGACTGATCATAAAGATAATGGTAATAACCGTCTGTCTTAGAATTGCTCCTTGAGAAGATGGTCTTCGAAGTCCAGTTGTCTGAAATCTTGTAATTTGCGGATGCCTGAAGGTTGAAGGTATTATTATTAATTGTTAAATCATCACTCGTGTACGAGTTCTTGTAATTTTGTTTGAAGACATCAATAGAATTGTAAGTAAGCGGGAGATTTCTGTTTAAGAAAATCATCGGCGCATTGGCAGATTCGCTCTTTTTTATTTCTGTATTAACGTAAAATGTAAGCTTGTCGCTTGCAACAAATTTAAGCGATGGAGCAATATAAAATGATTCGCTGAAGCCGGCATCCTGAAAAGTGTTTTGTTTTTGGTAAGCAGCATTTACTCTGGCAAACAGATTTTTGCTGAGCGGCGCATTGACATCTGCTGAAACTCTGTTTAGACCATAACTTCCGTTGATGTAGTTTACTTCTCCACCAAAGTGTTGGTAAGGTTTTTTTGTAATGACATTGATTAATCCACCATAAGAAATTACGCTTCCACCGTATAATGTTCCCGAAGGTCCTTTTATAGCCTCAATGGTTTCAATTCCGGCAGGATCTAATGTTCCGTTTGTTAATGAAGGCATGCCGTTAGTTAATGATGGTTGAAGTGAAAAACCTCTCATCGTGTAGTACTCACCACCATCATTTCCTCTTCCAGTAGATTCCCATAATCTCGTAATACCCGTAACATTTTTTAGTGCGTCATTGAAGTTGGTAACAACTTGTTCTTTAATTACGTTTTTGTTAACGATATTGTAAACCTGAGGGTTTTCAATTTCTTTTAAAGGCATTTTGTTTACAGATTCTCTGTCTCTGGTAATGTAACCTTGTACAACAACCTCATTTATATCATTTGATTTTATAGAGTCTCTCTCCTGCGCAAAAGCAAATACTGTTGCTAACAACGAAGCGGAAATTAATAGCTTATTCATGTATACCTAATTTTCTGCAAATATATTCTTTTTAATTATTCTAAATAAATCTTAAAATTGATATTTGTCATATTTAAATCACATTTAATATTCAATAAATAACAAAAAAACCGTCTCAAAAGAAACGGTTTTTGTATAAAATGAAATTTATTCTCTTATGCAGGAATTTCTCCTTTATATAAGAATGAGATAATTTCTTTGTTTAATTTATCGATCATTTCGCTGAACAAGTGAAAAGATTCCTGCTTATAGATTACCAACGGATCTTTCTGCTCGTAAACAGCTCCCTGAGAAGATTTTCTCAGATCATCCATTTCACGAAGGTGAAGTTTCCAGTTTTCATCGATGATGGAAAGAGTGATATTCTTTTCAAAATCGTTGATCATGGTTTCACATTTAGAATCGTAAGCTTCCTTAAGATCGGTAACGATAGTCATTGTTTTGATACCATCTGTGAACGGAACCTGAATCATTTTAAACATAGAACCCTGATTCTGGAATACATTTTCAATGATCGGGAAAGATTTTTCTTTCAACAGATTCAGTTTCATGTTGTAATCTTCCTGAGCTGCAGTGAATAGAGTGTTCGTAAGATCAGCAACCGTTTTCGATTTGAAATCATCCTCAGAAACAGGAGATTCCATGGTGAAAGTTTTGATGATTTCGTACTCAAATTCTTTATAACTTCCTGTCGCTTTTCCTTTCGCAACGATAGAATTGGCAACATCGAAAATCATATTCGTAATGTCATACTTCAGGTGATCACCGAACAACGCATTCTTTCTTCTCTTATAGATTACGTCACGCTGTTTGTTCATTACATCATCGTACTCAAGAAGTCTTTTTCTTGTTCCGAAGTTGTTTTCTTCTACTTTTTTCTGAGCTCTTTCGATAGATTTTGAAATCATGGAATGCTGAATTACTTCACCTTCCTTGTGACCCATTCTGTCCATCATTTTAGCAATTCTCTCAGAACCGAACAAACGCATCAGGTTGTCTTCCAAAGAGACATAGAACTGCGAACTTCCAGGATCTCCCTGACGTCCCGCTCTACCTCTTAGCTGTCTGTCAACACGTCTTGAATCATGTCTTTCAGTACCGATAATTGCCAAACCGCCGGATTCTTTTACTTCTTTTGAAAGTTTAATATCCGTTCCACGACCTGCCATGTTCGTTGCAATTGTTACAACTCCCGGCTGACCTGCTCCTGCCACGATTTCTGCTTCTTTCTTGTGAAGCTTCGCATTCAGAACCTGATGTGGAATTTTTCTTAACTGAAGCGCCTTTGAAAGCAACTGAGAAATTTCTACCGAAGTCGTACCAACCAAAACGGGTCTTCCGGCAGCGGTTAATTGCTCAACTTCTTCTATAACAGCGTTATATTTTTCTCTGTTGGTTTTGAAAACCAAATCCTGTTTATCATTTCTGAGAATCTGACGGTTGGTAGGAATTACTACAACGTCTAATTTATAAATCTGCCAAAGCTCGCCAGCTTCTGTTTCAGCTGTACCCGTCATCCCTGCAAGTTTGTTGTACATACGGAAATAATTCTGAAGGGTTACGGTTGCAAAAGTCTGTGTAGCAGCTTCGATTTTTACATTTTCTTTAGCTTCAATCGCCTGGTGTAAACCGTCTGAATAACGACGGCCTTCCATGATACGACCGGTCTGTTCGTCAACGATTTTTACTTCACCGTCGATTACAACATACTCATCATCTTTTTCGAATAATGTGTAAGCTTTAAGCAACTGGCTCATGGTGTGAACTCTTTCAGATTTCTCGGCGAAGTCTGCGAAAAGTCTTTCTTTAGCTTCAAATTCTTCTTCTTTAGATAAATTTTTAGCTTCAACCTCTGCTATTTCTGTCCCAATATCCGGAAGAACAAAGAAATTGTTATCCTCATTCCCTTGAGACATGTATTCTACACCTTTGTCTGTAAGGTCTACCTGATTGTTTTTCTCTTCAATTACGAAGTAAAGATCTTTATCTACAGTAGGCATCTCACGGTTGTTGTCTGCCATGTATTGAGCCTCGGTTTTCTGAAGCAATGCACGGTTTCCGCTTTCTGATAAGAATTTGATTAATTGTCTGCTTTTCGGAAGACCTCTGTAAGCCTGTAGTAATTTGAAACCACCTTCTTTAGTATTTCCTCCGGCAATTAATTTTTTAGCTTCATTAAATAAAGCTGAAACTGTTTTTTTCTGAACTTCAACAATTCTGTCGATAGAAGGTTTCAGAACATCAAATTCCTGTCTGTCGCCCTGAGGAACCGGACCTGAAATAATCAAAGGTGTTCTTGCATCATCCACCAAAACTGAATCTACCTCATCCACAATGGCAAAGTTTAATTCTCTCTGAACCAATTCTGTAGGAGAACTTACCATGTTGTCTCTCAAATAATCGAAACCAAATTCGTTATTGGTTCCGTAGGTAATATCTGAATTGTATGCTTTTCTTCTTCCGTCTGAATTCGGCTGGTGATTATCAATACAGTCGATAGACATACCGTGGAACTGGTACAAAGGTCCCATCCACGCGGAGTCACGTTTTGCCAAATAATCATTTACGGTTACAACGTGTACACCTCTCTCTGGAAGAGCGTTAAGGAAGATAGGAAGTGTTCCTACCAAAGTTTTACCTTCACCGGTTGCCATTTCGGCAATTTTACCGCTGTGTAGAATTACCCCACCGATAAACTGCACGTCATAATGCACCATATCCCAGTTTACGGGAGTTCCGGCAGCATCCCAATGGTTTTTCCAAACCGCCTGATTGCCTTGTATTTCCACGAAATCTTTTCCTAAAGAAGCCAGCTGTCTGTCCCAGTCTGTAGCGGTCACACGGATTTCTCCGTTCTGAGCCCATCTTCTGGCAGTTTCTTTTACTACTGCAAAAACTTCCGGAAGAATCTGCAGAAGCACTTTCTCTTCAATTTCGTAAGATTCTTTCTTTAGAGTATCAATTTTTGAGAATAGAGCTTCCTTTTCGTCAACGTTTGTTGAGTTTTTGATCAGCTCTTTTGTTTCTTCAACCTGAGCAGTAATTTTGCTGGTTGCAGATTTGATATTTTCTTTAAACTCGGCCGTTTTACCTCTTAAACCATCATCAGACAATTGCTGAATTTCAGGTTCAACAGCTTTGATTTTTGTTACAACTTTTTTTACTTCCTTTAGGTCCTGCGCTTTCTTGTCTCCCAAAAACCCTTTAAGAACTTTGTTTAAAAAACTCATTTATTTAGCTTTTAGCAAATAGCTTATGGCTAATTGCGTTAGTAATTATATAAAAAAGCCAATGACAGAAGCCATCAGCTGTTGCTATCTTAATATTCGTCTTCGTTCCAAAGGTAATCCTCGTCTGTAGGATAATCGCTCCAGATCTCGTCAATGGCATCATAAACTTCACCTTCATCTTCGATAGCCTGAAGATTTTCTACCACCTCCATTGGTGCACCGGTTCTGATTGCGTAGTCGATCAATTCTGCCTTTGTCATCGGCCAAGGTGCGTCACTTAAATAAGATGCTAATTCTAATGTCCAGTACATAATATTTTAATTTTTTGCAAAAGTATAAAATTAGGTTATATTATAGCCTTTTTTATACTTGATTTTCAATTCTTTTTGTTAAATATTTATGAACAGCCGTAAAAATACTGATATACTTTGTCAGCTATTCTGTTCTCGATTTCTCAAAAACCATTCCACGAAAATTTTTATGCCATTTTGGAAGTTTACGGCAGGTTTATAAGCCAATAATATGGTTGCTTTGGCAATATCTGCATTGGTTTTTGTGACATCACCTGCCTGCATTGGCAGATTTTTTCTGTTTGCTGTCTGTCCCAAAGCATTTTCTAAAGTAGAAACCATTTCATTAAGAGTAATGACTTCGTTTTCTCCTAAATTAATGATTTCGTAGACTTTATTGTTCTTATCTAAATAATCTGCAGAACCAATAATTCCGTGGATGATGTCGTCAATAAAAGTATAATCCCGTGCGGTAGATCCGTCGCCGTAGAAGGGTATTTCTTTATTTTCGGAAATAAGTTTTGTGAATTTGTGAATTGCAAGATCCGGACGTTGTCTCGGGCCGTAAACAGTGAAAAATCTGAGGTGAATCATGTCGATTCCGTAAAGACTGTGATACACATTTCCTAAAATTTCAACGGCTCTTTTTGTGGCAGCGTAGGGCGAAATCGGCTGGTCTACAGCATCGCTTTCAGAAAAAGGAGTTTTTTCATTATTTCCATAAATGCTGGATGATGATGCGCAGACAAATTTTTTAATTCCAAAATCTCTTGCCAATTCCCAAAGGTGCATTGTTCCTCTAATATTTACTTCTTCGTAATCTAATGGTCTTTCGATAGAAGGTCTCACTCCGGCAAGGGCAGCGAGATGGATAATCATATCGATTTGATGTTTTTTGAAAATATTTTCTAAACCATTTTTATCCCGAATGTCAACATTATAAAGTGTAAAATTCTCAGATTTTGTCTTATCAATAAGGACTTCAATATCTTTAAACCTATCATTGAATTCAAATGAATTATTCAGACCAACAGATTCTAAAGTATTGCGGATTTTAATTTTATAATCATAGAAATCATCAAAATTATCGATGCTGATGACAGAATGTCCGTTTTTCAACAAATTTTCAATTAAGTGAGAACCGATAAATCCGCTTCCGCCGGTAATGAGATAGGTCATCTGGGTTTTTTAGTAGCACAAAAATATAAATTTAAGATTTTCTTTTGTTCAATAAATGAATAATATTCGTTAAAATTGAAAAAAGAAATGGGAGATGACCAAAACCGTTCATGATATTGTTTCCTGTTTTTTGTACTTTTACTTTTAAATTAAAAAAATAATGAAATTTCAGGGGCAAATTTTAAAAATGACGAGTTTTGATGCTCAACCCATTCAATATTATCTCAATCTTTCTGGAGATTTGATTCACATGAATGAAATTATTGGAAAAGAAATTTCTATTAAACATACAGGATTTCAGTGTGTAAATTGTAATTTAGATAAAACAATTTACAGAATGGGTTTTTGCAAAAGCTGCTTTTTTGAAAGTCCTTATGCAAGTGATACCATTATTCGTCCCGAGCTTTCTACAGCACATTTGGGAATTGCCGAAAGAGATATTGAAGTCGAAAAACAAATTCAGCTGCAGCCACATACCGTTTATCTTTCTTATACGGGAGATGTGAAAGTAGGTGTTACCAGAAATACGCAAATTCCGACACGATGGATTGATCAGGGAGCAACATTTGCGCTTCCGATTGCCAGAACCGAAAACCGCTACGAAGCAGGAATGATTGAAGTTGCTCTGAAAGATCATCTTCCAGACAAAACCAACTGGAGAAAAATGCTTCAGGATGATTTTGAGGGCGAAATTGACCTTGCAGATTTTCAGCAGAAAATAAAGGAATATTTCCCTTCGGACTTCCAGAAATTTTATTCTGAAGGTGAAGATCTTTGGAAATTCGACTATCCTTTTGAAAAGCCTGAGAAAGTAAACTCATTTACTTTAGATAAAAAACCAGAGTTTTCAGCTGTTTTAAATGGAATTAAAGGACAGTATTTAAGCTTCGAGGGTGGAAATTTTATGAATGTAAGGGGACATGAAGGGTATGTGATTGAATTAGAGATGAGTTGAGGTGAGACTTGAAATTTTGTTGGTCTGATTTTAGCAAAGACTTTTGTTTATCTCAAATAACATTCTTAACTAAAACCTTATACCATGAAAAAACCCTGGGTCAAAAAGCTTTTCCTTTTTTTGGGAATTTTCTTCGGACTGATTTTGATTGCCAATTTTGCAATTAATATCTGGCTTAAAACCCAGCTTCCAAATTATATTAAAAACAATACAGCCTACAAAGTTTCTTACAAAAAACTTGAAGTAGATTTAGGTTCGGGAAATATTTTTGCTTCAAATATTAAAGTAGAATCAAAAAATCCCAATGATACACAATTGCTTGGTCTTCAGGGTACGATTGATACTTTGAAAATCAGCCGTTTTGGGATTTTTGATGCGGTTTTTAATAAAAAAATCAGTTCTACAGATGTATTTTTGGCGAGACCTAATTTAAATATAACTCTTGCTGATGCCGTCGATAAAAAAACGGGAAAGAAAAAAAATCCGGTTTCTTTTGAAAATATCAGAATTACAAATGGTAAAATCACGGTTTTTAAACCTACAAAAGAAAAATTCGTCAGTGCTCAGAATCTTGATTTGATTGTTGAAAATCTTCAGACGAGCGAAGAAATTGTAGATGATCAATTGCCTGTTGTTTTTGATAGCTACAGTCTTAGTGGAGAAAATTTCTTCTTTCAGCCCAACAAAATCTATCAACTGACGATTGCAAAAATTGTTACCAAAAACGGACAGATGTCTGTTGATAATTTCTTTCTGAAACCCTTGTTGAGTTTTGACGACTTTAAAAAGAATTTCCCCAAAGAAAAGCAACTTTTTCAGTTCACAATTCCGAAAATGAATTTTTCGAATATTGTTTTGAAGAAAAACAAAGTTTCCCTAAGCAATGCTCAGTTTGTAAATCCTCAATTTTTAGTTTATACCAACAATGCTGTTCCTCAGAAAAAGGAAAAAAAGCCTTTCAATTTTGAGATTGATCTCAATAAAATCAATTTCACAAACGCTTCGGCTCAAATAGTAAAGCCTGACGGAGGCAATCTTTTGTTAGCCAAAAAGCTTAATCTCAATGTTGATAATTTTGTTTTTAATAAAGAAACTTCGCAAGAGACAATTCCGGTGCATTATAAAGATTTTAAGCTTGCCGGAGAAGATATTCTTTTGGCAACAAATGATCAGATTCACTTTAAAAATATCTTTATCAATCCAAAAAAAGGAGTTTTCAATCAGATTTCACTTACAAATGCTCAAACTCAATCAGATTTAAAGGTCAATCAAATTGCTTTTAATATCAATCACTGGAAAATTGAGGATAAAAAACTGAATTTAGATGTAAAAGATGTTTTAATCGACAAAATTTCGGGAGTTTATAAGCCTGCAAACGTTGAAAAAGTAAAGAAAAAAGCAAATTATGCAGGAATTCAATTTCCAATAATCATCAGAAATATTAATCTTAAAAATTCAGATTTTACTTTAGATGAAAATAATCAACCATTAGCGTTTAAGCAACTTAATGCTCAGATCAATGACCTTGAAATTTCTCCTAAAACAGATCAATCTGGATTGGCTTTTAAAGTGAAAGATTATAATCTATCAACAGCAGACTTTTCTTATAAAACTAAATTTTATCTGATGACGGTCGGGAATTTGAATTTAGCTAAAAACAAAGCAGTCATCAATAATTTTGCAACGAAGCCGTTGGTTTCGAGAGCTCAGTTTATCAAAATGATTCCGGTGGAAAGTGATTTGTATGATCTTAAATTTGCCCAGATTTCAGCCAATGGAAATTGGGATTTCTTTTCAGAAAATAAATCGATTCATGCCAATTCGGTTACTATTTCAAATGCCAATGCCAATATTTTCAGAAGTAAAGTTCCGGCAGATGATCCGAAAATAAAGCCGCTGTATTCTAAAATGTTGAGGTCAATCAAAATCCCAATGTTTATCGATCATTTTTATCTGAAAAACTCTTATCTGGAATACGAAGAAGACACTAAAAAGAGCGACGGACCGGGCAAACTGACCTTCAGCAATTTCAATATGCATGTTCAGAATCTGAATTCTGCCAAAATGAAAGGCAAGCCAACGGAAGTAAAAATAAAAATAGACTGCTCGTTCCTCAACGCATCGCCCCTTTCTGTCAACTGGAGTTTCAATACGGCAGACCAAAGCGACCGTTTCAGCATATCGGGTCGTGCAACGGGAGTTCCTGCAACATCGCTCAACGCCTTTATTGTTCCTTATATGAATGTTTCGGCGACGGGAACAATTCAGGAAATGCTTTTCGATTTTAATGGAAACCCGAAAGGTTTGGGCGGAAGTTTTAAACTAAAGCATCAGGATTTAAAAATTGCTCTTTTGGATAAACAAACCAAAGAAAAGAAAGGGCTTCTGAGTGCTGTGGCGAATGTTTTCATCAAAAGTACATCAGACAAATTCCCTGAATCTGTCGAAGTGGAAGGTGTGGAGCGTGACCCGACAAAATCGTTTTTCAATATGTTCTGGAAAGGAATTGAAGATGGTCTGAAAAAAACACTTATCGGCGAAACTTTGACTAAAACTACAGAAACAGTAAAAGATGTCACAAAATCTGTAAATGAAGATGTAAAATCTCAGCCGAAAAAAAAAGAGCCTCAGAAGAAAAAAGGCTTTATGAAAGGTGTTTTTAAGAAAAAAGAAAAATCCGAAACCAAGTAATCAGTTTCGGATTGGTTCATAAAGTTTATTATTAGTCCAGATTGTACTCTTCGCTTTCTTCAACCGGAATATCTCTTAAAAATTCATCGAATTTGTGTCCTGGATAATTGCTTTCTGCTCCATAGGAATCTAAAATAAAGCCGATGTTTTGTTCGTGGTCTTTCACTACATAAAGCACAGCGCTGTCTGCGGGGTTGCTGTCACCTTCAAAACGGTAGGTTCTTAAAATGGTGAGGTTCACCGGTTCGTATGTTCTTTCAGAATTATCCAGTTTCATGTTTCCTTCCTCATCCATTCTGTATTCTCTGTGAATTCCTCTCTGGGCAAGTCTGGTCATTACCTGACTGAGTGTTGTCATTTGATCACCTGTTTCTCTGTTTTCCATAATACTATTTTTAGTTTCAAACTACAATTATCAAACCACAAAATCCTGACACAAAAATGTGTTCTTTAACAAAATTTATTATTGTCACGATTTCAAAAGGTACATTATTTGCTTTCGTCTAAAACAAAAAATTTCATAATATGAAAAAAGAAGCAGGAATTTTACTTGCAGGAGGAATAGGCCTTCTGGCTGCATTAAGTTTTATTGGAATCAAAAAAATCTTGGAAAAAAAGCAAAAAAGATACAATGATTATTATGGCGATTATCACAGACATCACGACAGGGTAGATGCCGAAGATGAGCATGGAGTCGAGTATTTTGCTATGAAATAACAAACCGCAGAAGTAGTATACAATTATATTTGTCTTACAATTTCCGGCATTTCCAAAATTTTTGGTGTGCCGGATTTTTTTGCGGAAAACTTTAGTCTTAAAACTCATTACTTTAGAATATTTCGGTTCTAATTTTACAAAACAAAATGAAAGAAGAGAACATCATAAAAGGTCAGGGAGCACAACGAAACGTCAACAACCGTTTCGACAGATATACTTTTGAACCGGATGATGAGGATCTTGAAAACCTTAAAACCACTTTCACAGAAATCTTTCCCAAAACCATCGTTAATCTGGTAAAAAGTGCAGATTTACCTATGGAATATTCCATGAATCCTTATCAGGGCTGTGAGCACGGATGCTCTTACTGTTTTGCAAGACCTACTCATGAATATTGGGGTTACAGTGCTGGAGTTGATTTTGAAAGAAAAATCATGGTCAAGAAAAATGCACCAGAGCTTTTGGAGAAATTTTTCAAAAAAAGAGGCTACAGACCAGAGCCAATTTTACTTTCGGGAAATACCGACTGTTACCAACCTGCAGAACGGCAGTTTGAGATTACCAGAAAACTGCTTCAGGTTTGTTTGGATTATAGACATCCTGTAAATGTTTTAACTAAAAATGCTTTGGTTTTAAGAGATTTAGATATTTTAAAACAATTAGCTGAACAAAATTTAGTATCTGTTTCTTTAAGTATTCCCACCATCAACGAAGAATTACGTCGAAAGATGGAGCCGAGAACCAGTTCGGCAAAAAACAAGCTGAAAGCTGTAGAAATTCTATCTCAAAGCGGCATTCCGACTCACGTGATGGTCGCACCAATTATTCCCGGATTGAACAGTGATGAACCATTAGGTATTTTGAAAGCAATTTCTGATGCAGGAGCTCAAAGTTTCGGCTATACTTTGGTAAGATTAAATGATTCGGTAGAACCGGTTTTTGTGAAGTGGATTGAATCTGCCTTTCCCGACAGAGCACAAAAAGTTTTAAATTTAATTAAATCTATGCGTGGCGGAAAATTAGGAGATAAAAGAATGTTTGACCGGCACAAAGGCGAAGGAAATATTGCAGAAATGATTCACAACACCTTTAAAATTGGAAGAAAGAAGTTTTTTGACGGAAAGGAGTTTCCGAAACTTTCGACTGATGGTTTTACCGGAACGAGAGAGCAGCAGCTGAGGTTGTTCTAAAATTAACGAACATTAACTCTTTTTTCGTTGACTTATTAATGGTGAAAATGTAGTTTTGCTTTAAATATTAAACATGAAAAAGATAATTCAAATTACTCCTTTCAGTGTCTTTATTTACTTCTTAATACTTGGTTTTCCGCTTTTTGCTAATGCTCAAAATATGACGGTTCATTATGAGTTTATTGATGATAGTTTTGGAGAAAACGACCCCAAAAGTGTAGAAAGAGAATACAGATTAGATATTTTGGGGAATAAATCTTTGTTTAGAACAGAGTCTCGAAGAAAATCTGACTCTCTTCAAAACCAGGGTCAATATGGGAATGGTTATAGAGTTAATATCAATCAGGAACTTTATTTTGTCAAAGATTTTTCAACGCAAAAGTTTAGTAAACACTTCACATTTTCTATTGGAAGAGATAAATTTTTTATCACCGATTTTAAAGAGCTTCAATGGAAAATTTCAGATGAAACACAAAAAATCGGAATTTATACCTGTCAAAAAGCAGAGGTAGATTTTAGCGGTAGACATTGGATTGCCTGGTTTTGTAAAGAAATAGCAATTTCCGAAGGGCCGTATTATTTCCACGGGCTTCCTGGTTTGATTTTAAAAATGGAAGACGATCAAAGCAATTTTTCGTTTACAGTAACAAAAATTGAAGAGATGAAAACAAAAGATTTGTTTGAGCGGGATTTAGGAAAAGAACTCTCTTGGGAACAATACAAGAAGATTTTGCGTAGTTTTTACGAAGATCCGATGTTTTCTTTAAAAGCAATGGGACAAAAAGTCTATACTGATAATGGAAATGGAGGCACAAAAGAAGTGGATTATAGGGAAATGACCAAAGGTGTTCAGAAAAATCTAGCAAAACACAATAACCCAATAGAATTAGACCAAAAAGTAGAATTCAGATGAAAAGATTTTTTTTAATTATAACGTTTATGAGCATTGTGCTTACTGCGCAGAATTATCAGTTTTTATATGATTATAGCTTTGCTAAAGACAGTTTAAATATGTCTGAAGTAGAAAGTGAAATTATGTCACTTATGGTTAAACCAGAGAAGAAACAGTCTTTATTTGCGGGTTTAAAGAAGGTGAAATCAGATTCTACAATGGTTGCCGATGCAAGTAGAGGGATTTATTCTTTTCCTGACCCAACTTTGAAAGTGAGGGAAGTCGTAGAAAAAAATCATGAAAAAACGTTCTTCTATACCGCAAACCATATGCCTGAAAAAGTGTATAAAGTTGAAGATTCAAGACCCATGAATTGGAAAGTAACTGAAGAAAAAAAGAAAGTAGGAGAGTATATGGCTCAGAAAGCAACCGTTGCTTTTGGAGGAAGGATTTGGGAAGCTTGGTTTACAACAGATATTCCAATTTCGGAGGGCCCTTATAAATTTCATGGATTACCAGGATTGATTATCGAAATGGCAGACGAAAGCAAAGCTCATGTTTATAAATTAATTTCAGTCTCAAAAAAAAGCGATTTTTATGATTTTATGAATGAGTACGATTATCAAAATACGGTAAAATTAAATGTCGAAAAATATAATAAAATGCAGATAGAATACCGTAAAAATCCTATGGCGGGTTTTATGCAAAAGATTGCAGCGGGTGAAATGATTTTTCGTAGTGAAGAAGATAAAAGAGAAACTATAAAAAAGACTAAAGAATATTTAGAAAACAAAGTGCGTAAAGAAAATAATCCAATAGAAAAATTCTAGGTTTAAAACCATTTTAAAATAGAAAAAACCGCTCCAAAAGAGCGGTTTTTTCTATTTTTTTATCAATCCCAGTTCAATTAATCTTTCGTGTAAAAATTCTCCGGCGGTTGTATCCTCATACAGCTTAGGATTGTTTTCATCTACACAGTTTTCTAAAGCATTCAGCGACATTTCACTCACCGGATGCATAAAGAAAGGGATGGAATATCTTGAAGTTCCCCACAATTCTCTTGGTGGATTTACCACTCTGTGAATCGTAGATTTCAGTTTGTTGTTGGTGTGTCTTGACAGCATGTCTCCAACGTTGATCATCAGTTCGTCCGGTTCGGCAATGGCATCGATCCATTCGCCTTTATGGTTTTGAACCTGAAGTCCTTTTCCCTGAGAACCCATCAAAAGAGTGATGAGGTTGATGTCTCCGTGAGCAGCTGCTCTTACCGCATCATCCGGCTCCTGAGTAATTGGCGGATAATGAATAGGTCTTAAAATAGAATTACCTTCCGCAATTTTGTCGTCAAAATAAAACTCGTCAAGACCAAGATATAAAGCGAGGGCTCTCAAAACATATTTTCCGGTTTTTTCAAGCATTTGGTAGGCTTCTTTGCCTACTTCATTGAATTTTGGAAGCTCATCTACAATTACGTTGTCAGGATATTCGCTTTTGTACTTAGAGTCATCCGAAACGTATTGTCCGAAATGCCAAAACTCTTTCAGATCACCTTTTTTAAAGCCTTTTGCAGTTTCTTTTCCGAAACCTACATAGCCACGCTGTCCGCCGATGCCGGGGATTTCATACTTTTGTTTTGTTTCTGTGGGAAGTTCAAAGAAGTTTTTCACTTCTCCATAAAGATTGTCTACGAGTTGATCATCAAGGAAATGTCCTTTTAAGGCGACAAAACCAATTTCTTCGTAAGCTTTTCCGATTTCATTTACAAATTTCTGTTTGCGTTCCGGGTTGTCCGAAAGGAAATCACGCAGGTCTACACTAGGTATTTTATCCATTTTATAGAAATTTTACGTGGGGCTAATTTACAGAATTTAGATTATATTGATTAGATTTAAATCTTTAAATTTAGAAGATTAAGTCCTTGTTTTTTGCATGTGAATTTATATAATGTTAATCTAATTTATTATATGATGATTAGAATTGAAATCATGTTTCTTTATACAATCAAGTTGCTTGATCAAATGTTTATTAGATATGAGTTTACTAAATGCTCATCAGGAGCAATAATGTTGGATATTTGGTATAAAGAGAAATTTTATGTCATTCAATTTGAAGATTTTATAGGGGTTTCTGAGATTATTGATGATAATATTAGTTTTGATACAAAACCTGATGAGAAGTTTTTTGATGAAAGTCTATATAAGCTAAAATTGAAAAATATTTTTAATTTAATGATAAATTAGACTTATTCTACATATCTACTGATAATTAATCCCACAAATTCAATTATAAAATATTATGATTCTTGAATTTTCCAGACCTCTCATAGCCATTCTTCTGCTTTGCTTTATCGTAGCCTATAAGTATCTTTGCCGAAAAGAACTGCTCATCAATTTTATTTTAGATTTTATTGTGGGTGCAGTGATTCTTCTTATGGCAGAAGCCTATTTTACAGAACAAATGAAGAATTTTGGAGGTCACGGAAGTTCTTTGCTTTTTATCATTGATTTTTTTGGATTTGCAATACTTTATATTGTTTCAACCGCGGTCTTATACTTGAAAAAATCAAAAATCAACGGATTTATTGTTCCGGTAGTTATATTTGGATTATACATCATTGAGTTTTTTCTCCACTCTGAATGGTCTGCAGACTTTTGGAAAAGTTTTCTGCTTGCCATCTTTATCGCATTTTTCCCTATCTATTTTTTTAATTATTTCAGAGTTATATACTGGTATTTTAATCCTGAAAGAAAATAAAACTCATCCCGAATCATTTTATAATTAAATTTTTAAAGATTAAATTTGTTTTTTGAAATCGCAGTTTAACATCTTACCTAAATTTAGAAAGAGCTAAAGCGATTACATTGATCTAACAACAGAAATTTTCACATGAAAAAATATTCTTCTAAACGCAGTGTGCAGATTCTTGCACATCTTCTTCAGCAGTACGGAATTTCAGATATTATTATTTCGCCGGGATCGAGAAACGCTCCTTTGGCGATTCATTTTTCTGAAATCGACAGTTTCAACTGTTTCTCGATTGTTGATGAAAGAAGTGCAGCGTTTGTAGGAATGGGAATGGCGATGAGTGAGAAAAAACCTGTGATAATCACCTGTACAAGTGGTTCTGCTGCTGCTAATTATTATCCTGCGGTAACAGAAGCTTTTTATTCAAATATTCCCTTATTAATTTTAACGGCAGACCGCCCGACGGATTATACCGATATTTTTGATGGACAGACCATTCGCCAGAATAATCTTTTTCATCAGCATTCTTACGGAGATTTTCAGCTGTTGGAAGATTCTAAAGATGATGCGGAAAGCATTAATTCTGAAATCATCAAAAAAGCCATCGAGCTTTGTTTTGAGAAGAAAGGTCCCGTACATATCAATATTCCCTTGGAAGAACCTTTGTACGAGCTTGTTTCTGAATTACCCACTTTTTCTTCTGTAGAACATACCATCCGCCAGAAAGAATATGAAATGCCATCCAATCTCACTGCCGACTGGAATACGTCTCAGCGAATCATGATTTTGGTGGGAACCAGAGATTACAGTGCCGAACTTGAAAATCAACTGACGCAGCTGGTAAAAAATCATACCGTTGTTGTTTTGTGTGAAGCCAATTCCAATCTTTATCATGAAAAGTTCTTTAAACATATCGACAGATACATCACTGGTTTTACAGAAGAGGATTACAGACAATATGCTCCCGATCTTTTGATTACAGTAGGGCAGAATGTGGTTTCAAAAAGGGTAAAACAGTTTTTAAGAAACGCACATCCGAAGCAGCATTGGCATTTGGATGAGGTTTGGCAACCCGACACTTATTTTGCACTGACGCAGAAAATTGAGATTAAACCTGAATTATTCTTTTCAAAACTTTTGAATTTTGCAACATTGGAGCCGAAACCATATTATAATCTTTGGGATGTTTTGAGGGATAAAAAAGATTTAAAACACGAGAAGTTTCTCAATTTGGCTGAGTATTCAGACTTTTATTTTTTCAATAAAGTTTCGCAGAGTATTCCTGAAAATTACAATGTGCATTTCAGTAATTCATCGGCAATTCGATATGCGCAATTGTTTGATTTCGGAAAGAGAAGAATCTACTGCAACCGTGGAACGAGCGGCATCGACGGCAGTACTTCTACAGCAATGGGTTTCGCTATAAAAAATGAAAAACCAACGCTTTTGCTTACCGGAGATCTGAGTTTTATGTACGACATCAATGGTCTTTGGAATCAATATATTCCGCCATTTACAAGAATTATAATCTTTAATAATGGAGAAGGGAATATTTTTAAAATCATTCCGGGACCGGGAAATGCCAATTCAAATACGGTAGACGAATTCATTGCTACAAAACACCACAAAAATGTTGAATTTTTAGCCAAACATTTCGGTTTCGCCTACACAAAAGTGGAAGATGAAATGACGCTTGACCGTGTGATGGATAATTTCTTTAAAGCCGACATCCAGCCTAAAATTCTGGAAGTTGTAACGGCAGGAAAAAGCAATGCTGAGATCTTGAAAACTTATTTTAAATCGTTGTAGTTTTTGAGGTTAAGGTTAAGGTTAAGGTTGAGTCTGAGATTAAGAATTGAAAATTTTAAGTTTTAAAAATCCAAATAATCCTCATTACCAGGTAGATTAACGATTTTATCGATGGGGTAAATAAACATGTCATCAAAGTCATTCAATGCATTAATCAGCTGAAAATGAGAAAATTCTTTGATGTTTTGTAAAGTGATTTCTGTCTCTTTGATTTTCTTTGATTTCAGCAAATGCTGACGCTGAACACCATTTAAAAGATAAGTGCTTGGCGTGAACCAGTCTTTTCCTTTTTTAAATAAAATATTAGAAAAAGAAGTATCTGTGATATGATTGTTTTTTACAATGATAATCTCTTCAGATTTAGATTTCATCTTCATTTTTTCAAGTTCCTTACGGTCTTCAAACTTAAAAGAGTAGTCGTAGCTGTTGTTTTCCACCAACTGAAAACTATGAATCTCAGGAATCGCATACGGAATCATCTGGGTGCGGATCTTTTTGTCTAAATCGTAAACCAGACGAAGTTTGTACAAACCGTCTTCGTCATGCTCCAGATGATTAAAAATCTTTTGCAGGTCGATTGGATCGCTTTTTCCGAAGTGGGAAAAAGTATCGTTAATTCTTTTCTGATGAAGATCGGCAAGAAAAATTTTCTGGTCTTCTACTTTTATGCTTTCAATGAATTGGGACATAGATTTTGTTTTTCATTTCTTCGTACTCGTCTTCTAATTTGCTCATGTGGGTAATTCCGCCACCACTTTTGAAAAAGAGTTTGTTGTTTTCTTTTTCAATAAATCTTATCATCACGCAGCTGTCAAGATTTTCACCGTCAAACCAGCCACAAACTCCGGTGTAATATCCCCGGTCGAAACCTTCTGCTTCCAGAATAATTTCAAGAGTTTTGGGTTTTGGAGCTCCTAAAATTGAGCCAGCAGGAAGAAGTTTCTGGATTATGCTTCCTATTTTGCCTTTAAATTCCGGCTTCAGATTTCCTGAGATTTCTGAACTCATGGCGTAAAGATCTTTCTGTTTGGTTTTCAAAAAATCAATAAACTGAAATTTATCCACTTTCACATCATCAGCTACCATGCTTAAGTCGTTTCTCAGAAGATCGACTACGGTATAATGTTCTGCTTTTTCTTTAGGATCATTTTTCAAAACTTCGGCGGCATTATCTAAAGATGCATCAATAGTGCCTTTCATTGGATAGGTCAGTATTTTGCCGTCAATGATTTTAACGAAAGTTTCAGGAGAAAAAAATACGAAAAAATCTTCAGATAACACTTTGTATTTGGCCTGAGAATGATAAAAAATTTCCTTTAAAGTCAGATTGGTTTCAATCTCTGTTTTTCGGGTGTAATTGGTTAAGTATGAGTTGCCTAACCGAAGATTGTTTTGTACATGATCAAATCCTTTTTGGAAAGTCTCCATGCTTTCGGGAAAAGATTTTAGTTCTGCTTTTTTATTTAAATCATCTTTAGTATTCGTGTTTGAATAGGATTGAAAATCAATTAGTAAACCTGAATTATTAAGTTCGCTTTCAGTATAAACCAAAACATTTTCACATAGAAAATCGGTCATGAAGAAAAACGGAACTTTCTTTTGTGAAAGTTCATCCATTCTTTTAAAATTTGGATGATTTGCCAAAAACATTCCGCAAAAGTAGTTATTGATGTTTACTTTTGCATAAATTATTTTCTAATGCAGCAACAATATCCCCAAAAAGCGGGAATCGATTTTATTTTAAAGCAGGCTTTTTCTTATTGGAGTAAAACTTTCGGCTTACAGCTAATGTTTTCGATAATTTATTTTGGAATATTTATAACAGGTCTTTACTATTTCGGCTTTAAATTCGAATTAATTCAAGGACTTCAAACTGCGTTTTTAGAATATCAGGAAGCAGGACCAAAAGGTTTAGAAAATCTTCAGACCGCAATTGCTGTTTTGAAAGATTCAGAAAACTATCAGTATTATCTTTTGGGAATGATAGGTGTAAGAATCTTTCTTTATCCTTTAAATATTGGTTTTTATCAGATTTATAAAAAGATGGATATGAATGAGGAAGTTGGTATAAATGATTTATTTGCAGGCTATATCGGAATTAATTTCTTTAAGTTCATAAGCTTCTATATTTTTTGGATATTTTTCTATACAATCATCGGAGTAACATTAGTTTTACCGGTATTTTGGGTAATACTGACGATTTTTGCCGCCCCACTAATGTTCTTCGAGAACAAAAGAATCATAGAAATTGTAGCAATCGGCTGGAAAGCTTTAAAGAATAATTTTCTGGAAATTTTTGTATGTGTTTTGGTTGCTTTGATTTTCTGTTATGCAGGATTTCTGTTCTTATTTATTGGCGGTCTTTTCACATTTCCTTTCTGGAATGCGATGATTTATTCACTTTATAAAAATATTCTCGAGCAGAATAAGAAAGATTTGGGCGAAGTTTAGTGTTTTTTTGTGGTTGAAATAAATTATATTTGAGTAACCATAAAATCTAAACAACGATGTCTCAATTTGACGAATTTGACGAGCAGGGAAAGGCCCCCGCAAGAAATACCGGCGCCATCATTTCGCACGCCTTTGAAATGTATAAAGGTGTTTTTCTCTACGGCTTAGTCGTGATGATTATTTATTTTGTAGCTGATTTTATATTGCAGTTGATCACGGGCTTCAGCCTCTGGACCGATTTCGACAGTTTCAATGATTTTGATGATGCAGAAAGCAGACTGTGGAGAAATTCTGAAGTGAAATTTTATTACTCTTCAACCGGTTTGCTCAACATTGCACTTACTCCACTTTATCTAGGATTAATTTATGTCACCAACAAATTCAATAACAACCAACTAATTGATTTCAATGATTTGTTTATTGGTTACCGTCAGAATCTTGGGCAGACGTTGCTGTATGGCTTGATCACTACAATTATATACTATATCTCACTCGCCATGTGCGGATTCCCTTTTTTATTTGTCTTTCCGCTGTTTCTTTTGGGTCTGCCATCTCTTTTATTTGAAAATCTTTCAGCAACTGAGGCGATCGGCAAGACCTTTAATATCGCCAAAGAAGACTATGGTGTTTTTCTTGGCGTAAGTCTTTTGGGTGGTCTTTTAAGTATCGCAGGATTTATACTTTGTTGTATTGGTATAGTTTTTACTATCCCCTTTATCTATGTTGTCATGTATTCTGCATACTGTGCGTATTGTGGAAAGCCAAGACAGATTTAAAAAAATTAAAATCATGAATACCAACGAGCAAATCAGCGGCACAAAAATCAAGCAGGTTTTTCTTTTAGCAATCATTATTACGATGGTTGCTTTAATATGTTTTAACCTTGCGCTGTTTATCCCTTCAGTTCTGGGAGCAATTACGATTTACGTCGTTTGCAGGAAGTACAATTTTTATCTTCAGGAAGAAAAAAAATGGAAACCTTGGGCAGCGGCTCTACTTCTGATGTTGGCGAGTCTTCTTGTGATTGTTTTGCCGATTTACTTTATCGCCGATCTTTTAATTGAAAAATTGGGAAATGCACAGGCATACATGACGAAATTCAACGTTTTTATTGATAAAATACATGATTTTGTTTATTCTAAAACCAAAATTGACCTTCTTAGCAACGAAAACATGACAAAGCTGAAAACTGCTGCAGGAAGATTCTCTACTTCGGCACTCAGCGGAACTGTAAATACGCTGACCGTGATTATGTCGATGTATTTCATTCTCTATTTCATGTTTGAGAAACCACGTTTTTTTGAAAGAATTTTAGGTTCAGCTGCACCTTTGAAAAGATCAAATGTTTCGTTGATCGGTGAGAAAATGCGTAAGCTCATAATGGCCAATGCGATCGGAATTCCTGTTGTGGCTTTAGGTCAGGGGATCATCGCTTTGATTGGTTATTTCATTTTCGGAGCACCGAGTCCAATACTTTTATTTGCTTTAACGGCTGCCGCGTCAATGATTCCGGTGGTTGGAGCAGCGATTATTTATGTTCCAATCTGTATTTTTATGTTTGCAGAAGGAAACACTGGAGCAGGTTTAGGTTTGGCAGCATATTGCTTAATTGTAGTTGGAATTACGGATAATTTATTAAGATTTACTTTACTTAAAAAACTGGAAGATATTCACCCTTTAAATACCGTTTTCGGAATCATTATGGGGATGAATCTTTTCGGGTTTATGGGGCTGGTTTTCGGGCCAATTATGGTTTCTTTAACTTTGCTCCTGATTCAGGTTTACAGAAACGAATTTTCTGAAGATGACTCCAAAGAAATTCTGCTTTCAGATAAAGATGAGGAACTTGAAAACAAAATTGATTTGATTGTATAGTAAATGGATGGATTGAGACCTGAAATTCTTCAGGAAATATGTGTAGTAAAGATGCCTTTCGGCAAATATAAAGGAACGATTCTAGCTGATATTCCGGTAAATTATCTTGAATGGATGCATAGAAAAGGAATGCCCGCAGGGAAACTGGGAATGCAGCTTTCAACGGTTTACGAAATTAAAATTAATGGGCTTACAGATTTGCTTAGACCTCTCAGGAATTAATTAGATTCATTCAAAATTATTTCCGACCTTTGCAGGATGTTTTTATTTCTCTAAATGAAAGTATCTAAAAAAGTAAATGCGGCCAGAAGGTCTTTGATGAGAGGGCTTACCAAAAACGTTGGTAAATCACATGCAGAAAGTATTGTACATAAAAATATCCCGATCAAAAAGATATTGATTTCCAGACCCAACCACAGGCTTGGAAATTTATTGTTGCTTTCTCCTTTGGTACAGGAAGTTATTGAGACTTTTCCGGATGCTAAGGTTGATCTTTTTGTTAAAGGTGGAATTACACCAATCATTTATCAGAATTATATAAATATAGACCGTATTATTCAGCTTCCCAAAAAACCTTTCAGCAGTTTGTTTCAATACATAAAAGGTTGGGCAACGCTGAAAAGCAGAAAGTACGATTTGGTCATTAATGCCAGTTATGGCTCTTCTTCAGGCAAATTGTCAACTTCTATGGCTCGGGGTGAGTATAAAGTTTTTGGAGATACTGACGAAAAATCAGCATCAAAATTTTCGGATTACCGTCATGCTGCAAAAAATTCAATTTACAGTTTGAGAGATTTTTTAAGTCATTTGGATATTGACAGAAGCAATTCTAAAATACCGGATTTAGATATAAAACTGAGCGATGCAGAAGTTAAAGAGGGCAAAAAAAAGCTGACAGATCTGGTGAAAAATGACAAAAAATCTATCTGTCTTTTTACCAATGCTACAGGAGCAAAATGTTATTCGGAAGAATGGTGGAATACTTTTTACGAAAAATTAGAGACTGCATTTCCAAATTACAATATTGTAGAGCTTTTGCCGGTAGAAAATATTTCTAAAATCAATTTCCGCGCTCCGTCTTTTTACAGTAAAGACATCCGTGAAATGGGCGGATTTATTACCAATTGCGAAGTTTTTATCGCTGCAGACAACGGTGTAATGCATTTGGCGAGTGCTGTAAATACACCAACGGTAGGGCTTTTTATGGTTACCGAAGAAGAAGTTTATAAACCTTACAACGAAGGGAGCTTTTCGGTAAATACCAACCAACATTCTACCGATGAAATCATCAATTTATTAAAGAATATCCTCTAAGGAATTAAATAAACATGTCATTATGAAGAGTTTTTATGCTGAAGGTTTCCGTCATCTTGAGAGTAAGATTTTAGATGTTTTAAATAATTTTAAAACGGGTGGAATTCTTATTGGCCCCGGAAGCAGGAATGTGGTGAAAATCTTTGATATTAATGGCGAAAGATTCAATTTTAAGTCTTTCAAACAGCACAATGTTATCAACCGACATGTTTATAAATACTACAGAAAATCAAAAGCCAGACGCTCTTTTGAGTATGCTCAACTGCTTTTAAGCAAAGGATTTCAAACGCCTGAACCGATTGCTTATATCGAAAATTTTGACTTTTGGGGTGTGACGTCAAGCTATTACATCAGTCAGCAGCTCGAAGATTCGCCTACTTTGATGGAGGTCATCGTCAATCATTCTTTTCCAGATAGAGAAAAAATTATCAGAGAATATGCTCATTTAATGTTTCGTCTGCATGAGCAGGGATTCGAGTTCTTAGACAATGCGCCTGGGAATTTCATTATAAAAAATGAAAATGGAATCAACCGATTTTATATGGTAGATCTCAACCGTATGAGCTTTCATCAGGAGATGAATTTAGATAAAAGATTAAATAATTTTGCGCGTTTAACTTCTGATACAGAAGTAATTAAAACAATAAGTAACGAATACGCGAAACTCGTAGGCACATCCGGAGATTATTGTTTCAACAGAATCACCCAGGCCATCAACGGAATGGTTCGCAAGCGAAAAATGAAAAAAATTCTTAAGTTTTATAAATTTTTGCTTCCTAAACGTTAGTTTTTCAGAGCTTCGATTTCATCACGCAGTTTTGCGGCTTTTATAAAGTCTAAATTCTTTGCAGCAGCTTCCATTTCTTTCTGTTTTTGCTGAACGATTTTTGCCACATCCTCTGTAGAATAATTTGCTTTCGTTTCAGCAACTTTTTGAGTGATTTCTTTCTGCGTATATTTTTCATCCGGGAAATCTTTACTTCTTCCCACCAGATTTTCTGAAATTTTCTTGTTCAAAGCGGTCGGAACTTTGCCATGTTCTTCGTTATAAGCTATTTGCTTGCTTCTTCTGTATTCGGTTTCATCCAAAGTTGCCTGCATCGATTTTGTGATTTTATCGGCATACATAATGGCTCTGCCATTGATGTTTCTTGCAGCACGACCCACGGTTTGAATCATTGATCTTCTGCTTCTCAGCATTCCTTCTTTATCAGCATCCAAAATTGCGACAAGTGAAACTTCGGGTAAATCTAAACCTTCTCTTAATAAATTTACACCAATTAAAACATCAAAAAGACCTACACGAAGATCATGCATAATCTGAATTCGCTCTAAAGTCTCCACATCAGAGTGAATATAACGTGTTCTGATACCAAATTTTGTGAAATATTTAGTCAGTTCTTCAGCCATTTTCTTGGTTAAAGTTGTTACCAAAACTCTCTCGTCTAATTCTGCTCTTTTGTTGATTTCTTCCATCAAATCATCAATCTGATTTAAGGATGGTCTCACTTCAATAATAGGATCCAAAAGTCCGGTTGGTCTGATGATCTGCTCAATATATTCACCGCCTGTTTTTTCCATTTCGTAATCTGCGGGAGTTGCAGAAACATAAACGACCTGGTTTTGAATGGCTTCAAACTCCTCGAATTTTAAAGGTCGGTTGTCCATCGCTGCGGGAAGTCGGAAGCCATATTCCACCAATGCCTCTTTACGGCTTCTGTCGCCTCCGTACATGGCATGAACCTGAGGAACGGTAACGTGACTTTCGTCAATCACCATCAGGAAATCTTTGGGAAAATAATCTAAAAGACAAAAAGGCCGCGTTCCTGGAAGTCTGCCGTCAAGGTAGCGGGAATAGTTTTCAATCCCGGAGCAATAACCCAATTCTTTAATCATTTCAAGATCAAGTTCTGTTCTTTCCTGCAATCTTTTGGCTTCAAGCGGTTTTTCAATCGAGGCAAAAAAATCAACCTGTTTTACCATATCATCCTGAATTTCTCTCACAGCACCATTAAGTGTATCTTTGGTGGTAACAAAAAGATTGGCAGGATAGATTTGAATAGATTCAAAATTGGAAGTTACATTACCGGAAACAGGATCAAAACTCTGAATTTTTTCAATCTCGTCTCCAAAAAACTGCACTCTGATTCCGTTATCAGCGTATGCCGGAAAAACATCAATCACATCGCCTTTTACCCGAAACGTACCTCTTTGGAAGTCGCTGAGTGTCCTGGAATACAGTGCATTTACTAAAGAATGAAGCAGTGCGGTTCTCGTAGTTTTCTCACCAATTTCCAATGAAATTAAAGACTTATGAAATTCGGCCGGATTTCCAACACCATAAATGCATGATACTGAGGCAACAATCAAAATATCTCTTCTTCCTGAAAGCAAACTTGCAATCGCAGAAAGTCTCAGTTTTTCAACTTCTTCGTTGATGCTCAAATCTTTTTCAATATACGTTCCAGAACTTGCGATATAAGCTTCAGGCTGATAATAGTCGTAGTAACTCACAAAATATTCAACCGCATTTTCAGGAAAAAATTCTTTAAATTCCATGAAAAGCTGTGCCGCCAAAGTTTTGTTGTGTGCAAGAACCAAAGTGGGTCTTTGTACATTATTGACGAGATTGGCAACAGTAAACGTCTTTCCCGAACCGGTTACCCCAAGAAGGGTTTGATATTTTTCGCCAATTTCGATTCCTGCTGTCAGTTTTTCGATGGCAGTAGGCTGATCTCCGGTCGGTTGGTACTCTGATTGAAGTTTGAATTGCATTGAACAAATTTAGGAAATAAAAAAGAGTTTGGACGAGAGTGAAATCATAATTTACAGACATTTCAAAATGAAAAAAGCGTTCTGAATTTTTTCAGAACGCTTTCAAAATTATAAATTTCTCAAACCTTTTAGAAGAAACTTTTTATTTGCTTCATGGCAAGAGTCGTTTACAGCGATTGTAAGATGAGTTTTCCCGATGATGCTGTCTTTGTAGACAAAGCCTTTCTTTCTCTTTTTATTATCAATCAAAACATAATATTCTGTGTTGATGTATCTGTCGTCGCCGTAGAGAAGAATATTTTTAAATTTTGGTTTTTTCTTATTTAATTTTTTAAATTCTTCTTCGCTTGAAGCAAATTTAAATCCACCAAAACTCACGTACTTCAATTTCAAACTGTCATTACTGATGCAGAGATATTGCTGGTCTTCATAGCAATAGGCTTTGGTATTGTATTTTGAGTAATTACTGAAGTGATTTCCGGAGCAACTGTAAAAGACAAGACTTAAAATCAAAAATGCACAAAATTTCATATTGCATTTATTTTTGAGGTTGAGGTGCTTCAAATTTCATTTTCAAAGGTAGTTTAAAAACAGTTTTTACATTTTTGCCATTATCTTTGGCTGGTTTCCAGACTTTAGTGTTTGTTGCCAATTTTACAGTCCGTACAGCTTCAGTATTGAATGCTGTATCTTCGCCATCTGCTATTACATCTGTGGTCTTACCATTCTCGTCAACTGAAATAAATATTGATGTTGAAATAATTCCTGTCTTTTTATCGAAAAGTGACGAATCAAAGTTTTCTGCAATCTTTACTCTTAAATCATGTATTCCTCCCGGAAAATCTGCCTGCACAAAATTTGCCGAAGGAGGTGGAGGTGGTGGGATAGTTTTGGTCTCCGAAAAATCTTCAACAATTGTTTTGTCAGCATTTTTTCTTTGGTTTTCAGAAAGTTTTGCTTCTTTACTCTTTTTTGGCGAAATTGTATCTGCTTCAAGCGCTTTCTTATACTCATTTTGATTTACTGTAAAACTTACAATCATCTTTTTTTCAGCATTATATTTTTTTGCAAAATTATTGGTGTACAATACAACGTAAGTTTGATATTTTCCATATTCAGAATTTTTAGGTTGAACTTTTACAGTGTAAACAGAGTAGAAGTCTGTATTTTTATAGCTCTTTAAAACATTATTATCTACATTTTGATGATTCAGATTGATTTTATATTTTGAATCCAAAAACTGATTTAGTTGTTTCTGGGTTGGAACTTGTTTTACTATTTCATCATAGCTAATCCAAAAAGGTATTTTACTATGATCTAAAATATTAATTTTGTTAAAAAGCTCAAGAAATTTCTTCTTTTCAGCGGCCGGAACTTCTTTTTGAAACCTTTCGAAATCTTTGGTCTTGATGATGTCATCGTATTTTTCTGACATCTTCAGATATTCAGTAATCGCATCATTATTTACTTTAAACTCAATAATTTTTGATGTTTTTGAATTTGATACAGTATTTTCCGTAGTGTTGTTGCCATACACTTTCTCAGCAAACGCAAACGCAGCAATTGCAAAAACGGGTACTGCCAAAAACTTTTTTACCTTGGCAAATTTTGAATTTTGTTTTGTCATCATAATAAATCGTTTTTTAGTATTGTTAAAATTAAACTGATGAGTCAGAGATAAGTTTTGTTGCTTCAGAACTTCCTGTAAAATCAGTTCCTGATAGTTTTTAATGTCAGTTTTTTTATTGATAACCTCTTCGTCAGCGAGAAATTCGTGGTTGTTGACCATCGCATTTTTATAGAAATAAAAGAAAGGATTGATCCAGAAAACGGCTTTTGTCAGTTCGATAAAAACCAAATCCAGTGAATGTTTCTGTTGAATATGAATTTCCTCGTGCAGGAAAACACGTTCGTCAATTCCGGTATCATTGAAAGATTTTTCTGAGATATAAATTGTATTCCAAAAGCTGAAAGGTGCCAAATCTCTCTTTAGTAAAACGATCTTTTTGCCCTTATAAATTATTTTTCTACCCTTTAAATTTTTAATTTTTAAAACTGAAAGAAGAAATTTAAGCATGAAAATTATAGCAACAAGACAATATATAACCAAAAGGATTTGTGTAAAATCAAAGCTTTTTTCTTCAGCAATCTGTCCTGCTAAAACATGTTGAGGAATTTCCTGTTCAATTATTAACGATGGTTTTTCTTCATTCAATTTTGGCAATTCAATCGTAAAAAACGGAATACTAAGAGAAAAAATTATCGAAAAAATCAGATAAAAACGGTTGAACACAAATGTCTTTTCCTTTGCCAAAAACCAATGGTACAATCCGAGTAAAATCCCTGAACAGATTACGATTTTTAAAACTAAAGTTTCCATAATTATTTTTTTATCTGTTGATCAATGATGTCCCGAAGTTCTTTCAAATCTTTCTGCGTCAGTTTGGAATTTGACGTAAAGAACGATGCAAATTGTGTAACCGAAGAATTGAAAAAGCGGTCAATCATGGTTGTCATTTCGTCTTTAAAGTAATCACTTTTCGCTACTTTAGGGAAATATTCTCTTGAATTTCCGTACAGCGTAAAGCCCACCAGATCTTTGTTCTGCATTCTTTTGAGAAGTGTTGCAACCGTGGTAGTGGCGGGTTTCGGAGCGTCATAAGCTTCAAGAATTTCTTTCATAAAAGCTTTCTCTTTTTCCCAGAGAATTTCCATTAAAGTTTTCTCCGAATCGGTCAGTTTTATTTCATTCATATTCTACAAGTTTATATTTTGCTCTACAAATGTAGAGTAAAATTTTAATTGAACAAATTTTTATGGCATTATTTTTCGTCTTTAACATATTACACCTTAAAAATTAATTATGAATAAGATTCTATTACCCATTTTATTAGCTTCTGCCACCACCATCGTTTCGTGTCAGGGAAAAGGGAAACCCAGCGAACCATCCGCTAAGGAAGAAAAACCCAATACGAACTACAAACCTGCATTTGACGGGCAAACGCGAATCGCTCCCGTAAAAACTACTACACCTTACAACGTAGAAATCCTCAATACCTCACTCGGAAAACCATGGGGAATCATCAATCTTCCTGACGGGCGCTTTTTAATTACCGAAAAATCAGGATTCATTAATGTAGTTTCGGCGGACGGAAAAACGGTTTCTAAAATTGAAGGTTTCCCAAAAGTGGATGACAAAGGTCAGGGTGGAATGCTCGATGTAGCTTTAGATCCCGATTTTAAAACAAATCAAATGATTTACTTCTGCTATTCTGAACCTTATGGAGAGGGAAATCACACCGCAGTTGCCAAAGGAAAATTATCTGCAGACCTCAAAAATATTTCTGAGGTAAAAGTCATTTTTAGGGCAACACCAACTTATGATGGCGATAAACATTACGGAAGCCGACTTCAATTTGATAAAGACGGAAATTTATTTGTGAGCACCGGTGAAAGGTCAGATAAAGAAACGAGAGTTTATGCCCAGAAAACCGATAATTATTTAGGTAAAATTCTAAAAATTACCAAAGACGGAAAACCTGCCGAGGGAAATCCATTCATTGGAAAAGCCGGTTACAAACCTGAAATCTACGCTTTCGGAATCAGAAGTCCTCAGGGTTTGGCTTTGGATGAAAAAGGTCAGCTCTGGGACATCGAAATGGGACCGAGAGGTGGCGACGAGATTAATCTCATCCAACCCGGAAAAAATTACGGTTGGGGCGTTGTAACGTATGGAATTGAATATAACGGCGACAAGATCAACAACGGGACAACTCAAAAAGCCGGAACCGAACAGCCTGTTTATTATTGGGATCCCGTAGTTTCTCCAAGCGGCGTCACTTTCTACACCGGAAATATTGAAGAATGGAAAAACAACCTTTTCATCGCCTGTCTGAGTGGACAACACATTAATAGAATCGTTTTGAAAGATAATAAAGTAGTCGGTGAAGAGCGTTTGCTTTTAGACCAGAAAGAAAGATTCAGGGATGTTTTGAATGGAATGGATGGAAATCTTTATGGAGTGACGGATAGTGGGAAATTGTATAGAATTTCTAAGAAATAAATTGCAATCAGATAAAAAAAAGTGGCTGAATCAACGGATTCAGCCACTTTTTAATTTATTGTTAAACTTAAAAACTCTTCAAAATCCTATCCAGACCCTCTTCCAAAATCTCCTGCGAAGTTGAAAAACAAATTCTCACATGCCCTTCTGCACCTTTTCCAAACCAACGTTCCGAGCCTGGAACAATGGCTACTTTGCCTTGCTTCAAAACATGTTGAGCAAACTCGTCACTCGACATTCCATTTTCTATTTTTGGGAAAATGACAAAAGTAGCTTCAGGTAAGTTTGGGGTTAAAATTCCTGAGTTTTTCAGCTTATTGTAAGCAAAATCTCTGTTGCTTTGAAGATGTGCAAGAAAATCATTAAACCATGGTTTAGCTTTATCAATTGCAACACTTGCGGCTATCTGAGATAATGTAGAAACCCCTTCAATGGTAGAATTGAATTGAGATTTTTCTGTAAAATCATCCAAAAGATCCTGGTCGTTGCACAGAACAGCACCAATTCTTAAACCTGCAATTCCATACGATTTTGAGAAGCCGAAAACAGTAAAACTTTTCTTTTTTGCAGCTTCAGAAACAGAAGAATAGGTGTTGAATTCTTTTTTGTCGTAAACAATATCGCTCCAGATCTCGTCGCTCATTACCCAAAGGTCGTGTGCCGCGGCGATTTCGGAGATTTTAATCAGAATTTCTTTTGAATAAACCCGTCCAACCGGATTGTGCGGGTTGCAGATGCTGATCATTTTGGTTTTAGGACCGATCAATAAGACCAACATTTCAAGATCAATGTCTCCGGTTTTAGAATCTACTGCACAGAGTTTTATATTTCCACCGACAGCATCCACTGTTTTTTTGAACAAAAAATCTACCGGGTCAAAAATAATGGCTTCATCACCAGGATTCAAAACATAGTTGGCTACCATATACATTCCCATCGCAGCACTGTTGACAGCCAAAACATTTTCAGGAGTGAAATTTCCGTTTTTGCCGCTGTTAAAATGTTCTGCAACACTTTTTTTAAACTCAGGCAAGCCGGAAAACGGACCGTAACTTAAATATCCGTCTTTAATATATTCAATAATTCCCTGCTCGATTACAGGCGACATTCTGAAGTCCGGATCGGCTGCCGTTAAAGGAATAATTCCGTCTTCCAGAGTTGCCCATCTGCCGTTGTAGGCCTTCCGTTTCAGGGCTTCGAAGTTGATATCGTTGTTTGTAAACATTGCTTATTTGTATGAAATTGGTAAAGTGTTTTTCGGCTGCTCGCTTAATGGTAAAAGAAACTGGTTCAATAAAATTCTGCCATTGTTGATATGAATATCGATTTCAGGTCTTCTTTCTTCTTCATATTTTTTGAAGATTTCTTCAAGGTTATTTCCTTCTTTTAAAAGATTGGTCAAAGTGAAAGAATCTTTCAAAGCTGAAGTTACGCCCTGGCTTGTAAAAGGAATCAATGGATGTGCAGAATCACCGATAAATACCACGTTCTGGTGGTAGAAAGGATTCAGTTTTTCCAGTTCATAAACGCGCCAGATGTGTGCATTTTCGTAGCTTGATCTTTCAATAATTGAGGTTAAAAGTTCGTTCCAGTCGCCAAAATTCTCGAGCATAAACTGTTTTATGGAATCAGCATCATAATCTTCGTTGATGAAGTATTTGGTGATGTCAAACTGGCAATACCAAAGGATTTTCGTAGATGAAAGTTTTAAAACACCGAAAGTCAGACCTCCTTTTTCGTGGTGAAATTTAAGGAAATTACTTTCAATTTGGCTGGCGAGCTCTTCGTCTTCAATGATATTTACCACTTCGTTTTCCAGAACAGCGTTCATGGTTTCGTCCTGAAATATTTTTCTTCTGATTCTGCTTCGCGAGCCATCTGATGCGACTACGATGTCGGCTTCTATTGTGTTGTTTTCATCAATCTCAATTTGTGCTTTTCCGTTTTCAAAACCAGTCAGTCCGATGGTTGTTTTGTAGGAAATTTTATCTGATGGAATTTCGTTTGCCAGAATTTCAATCAAAGCACTTCTGGAAACCACAAAAACATCATCCAGTTCTTTTTCAGACATGATTTCGCCTGCCTGATTGTAGTGAATGTATTTTTTGAGGAAACTTCCTCTTTTATAAAGCTCCTCGATGTTGATGATGTTTGAAAGAAACTCAATTCCCTCTTTTGGAAGGATAAAACCGTGACCTTTGAGATCATTTTGAGTTCGTCTTTCGTAGAGATGATAGTCAATATTATTTTTTTCAAGATAATTTGCCATGCTCAAACCGGAAACTCCGGCTCCAATGATTGCAACTTTGCTCATCTTTTTTTGATTTTATTGTATAGTTAGTTTTTATTTAAATTAAATTCTAAATTGCAGTAAATCATTTATTTAAATAAATAATTTCGCTTTGTAGACTTTGTGATTTTTGGAGAAAAGTTTTTTATTGAATTAAAATAATTGCAACAAAAGAAGTAATATCAGAACGATATTTTGATAGAATGAATAAGACTATTCCGGAGCCTTAAAAACATTGTCATCAGAGTGAAAACCTGCCACGCCACCGCTTACCGCAAATTTCATTGCCGTAGCAGCGCTCATTCCCACAACGGGTTTGATATTTTTTTCTTCAGTGACGATCACCCAGCCTGAAATGGCATAAGAATGCGGAAGATAGACCGCGACATAATTGTCTTTCTGAACAACGTCCATTTCTCTCTGAGTTAAAAAACCTATTCTCCAGATTTCCGGATTTTCGTTGGTTTTTACCCAGACAGGATCGCTGAATTTTTTTTTATCGCCCACAAATGAAGACATCACATCTTTCGTCGGCGAATAAATATGCTTTATTCCTGGAATTTTTTCTAAAAGTCTGTCGATAGAATCAACAAAAAAGCGACCTACGACAAATTTATTTCCTAAAAATCCAAGTAAAGCAGTGACTAAAAGAACGGAGATAAAAACCAAACCTGGAATCTGTTTTGCAACCGAAGGAATGATATTGTCGATAGACGTAATCACCGACCAGATCACATAAATGGTAAGTCCGATAGGTCCAATGATAATCAGTCCCTGAAAAAAGTTTTTCAGGAAGATATTGGTTACGGTTTCAAATGTTGGTTTCTTCAATTCTGATTTTTATCCGTGGATGCTTTCTTTGTTTCCGTAAGATTTGATGACTGTGGCTTCGTATTCCAGCCATTCTTCCCAGCGCGCATTTACCTGTTCAGGATCACCCAGTTCTCTTGCGAAACCTATAAAAGTGGTGTAATGATTGGCTTCAGAAATCATTAAGTCTCTGTAAAATGTTTTTAATTCTTCGTCTTTAATATTTTCCGTTAAAACTTTAAAACGTTCACAGCTTCTGGCTTCAATCATCGCTGCAAAGAGCATTTTATCAACAATCAAAGTGTCTCTGTGACCACCCTTTTGAATAAAATTGACCAATTCGTTAACGTAATCATCTTTTCTCGTTCGCCCAAATGTATAGCCGCGCTTTTTGATGATTTCCAAAACCTGTCCAAAATGTTCAAGTTCTTCCTGCGCAATTAGTAAAAGTTCAGATATAATATCCGGACGTTCAGGAAGCATCGTAATCAGTCCGATGGCGTTGGTAGCGGCCTTTTGTTCGCACCACGCATGGTCGGTAAGGATTTCCTGAAGGTTTCCTTCTGCAATATTTGCCCACCTCGGGTCGGTAGGAAGTTTCAGCTTAAACATGACTCAAAAATTTCGGTAAATTTAATTAATAAAATTAACATTGAATGATGCTAAATTTCTAATTTGAAAATTCCATGTAAAGTAAGTGGCACAGAGTTGGTTTACACTACGTTAACAAACAAAAAAATCAACGATGGAAATTACAGAAATTACAAAAAAAATGCAGAGTTCTGCATTAGCAATTCTGGCTTTAATCATGAGTACATTTGCCTCAGCACAGGAAGCTGTGGATTCTAAAGTTACCACAACCACAAAAACCACACACACCGAAGAGTGGTACGCAGACCCAACGTACATTATTATCGGTGCGGTTCTGTTTATTATTCTAATAGCCGCTTTGGTAATGGGTGGAAGAAAGAGAAGAGATTAACAATAACGATTTAATGAATACCGTTCAATTTTATTGAGCGGTTTTTTTACGTAAAAATTCTAATATATTCCATCCGAAAGCATCAAATTTCTTTAATCCTGCTGAAATGATAAATGCTAAAATGACATTGAAAACATAAATTATGATCATCAAAAGCCACCAGGGCATGGTTTCTTTCATGGGCACGACCAAAAAATAAATTAAAGATGAACTGATTCCCTGTCCGAAATAAAAGAAAATTGCGTTTTTGCCAATGTAAGTCACGAAGTTTTCTTTTGTGATTTTTAATCTGTTATAAAAAACAAAAAGTGTCGTCAACGAAAATAATGACCAGATAATGTACGGGATTTTTGGTGGAAATTTCTGTTTGTTGATTTTAAAGAAAATATCATTTCCGAAATAAAGAAACATCCAAACTAAGGCTGCGGCAACCGCGCCGTAAAGAACGGGAATCATTTTAGCAGGAATTTGTTTGCCTTTCATTCTATTTGCAACGAGGAAGACGGTCATATAAAAAGCTACATATCCGACCTGACCGTTTGGATAGATTTCAGGAAAGATATTGAACAGTAAAGTTAAAGCGATGCAGATTCCGATAAACCAGTTGACGTGTTTCGGGAAAAATTTTAAAATCAAAACTCCGAAAACAGTTAAAATAAAATAGACTTTCAGATACCAGAAACTTCCCATCACAACAGGAAAAGTGTCGGCATTATTGTATTCGTGCAGATACCAATTCCCAAGATTCTGCCATTGCGGAACTGTTGAAATGCTTGTTGCAGCGTATTTTGATCCAAAAGTAGAGTAGAAGCTCTGCAGCCACTCGAGAGAAAAGAAAGTGAGTCCGAAAATTTTAAAGAAATAATCTAAAAAGAAAAGCAACGTCACAAAAATCATGTACGTGACCTGCAGTTTCAGTAACCGGTAAAAAGTTTTTTCGATGTTTGATCCTGAGGTAATTCCACTCAAAGCATAAAAAAGAGCAACATCAAAAACCAGTGAAAAGACTCTCACTTCCGGCTGAATATAGAACTGCCCCGACCAAAATGCGGTGTGGATGAAAATAATGGAAAGCGTCGCCAAACCTTTCGCAAAATCAATATAAAGATCTCTGCTCATCTGAATGTGGAATATTTTTCAAAAGTACAAATAAAATATTTCCGTTAAAATTTCGTTAAGAAACAAATTAAATCAACAAATAATGAAATTAAAACTTGTATTTCTAATGGTATTTTTCACTGTGATCAATTTTTCTGCGCAGGGAAACCGTTTTATTTACGAATACCAATCGAGAAGAGATTCCACGAGAACTGACAGCCTGAAAAAGGAGTTTGTGAATCTCGATATTTTGCCTGCAAAATCTTATTTCTACGGTCAGGCAAAGTTTGCGAGTGATTCTGCCGACAATGTTTCTATCGCCCAACAGCGAGTTGCAACACCCGGTAATTACAGCATCACTTCAACTATTCATGATTGGAATATTGAATATGTTGTAGAAAAATCTTATCCGGAATTCAAAATAAACTGGTTTACATCAATCCAGCGTACCGATCTGAATGTTGAAGAAAAAATAGAAATCAGATGGAATATTTTACCGGAGACTGCAAAGATTGAAAATTACAACTGCCAAAAAGCAACAGCAAAATTTGGAGGAAGAACCTGGGAAGCTTGGTTTTCCAAAGACTTGCCATTTCCCGACGGACCCTATAAATTTCATGGCTTGCCAGGCTTGATTGTGAAACTGGAAGATCAGACGAAGTCGCACAGCTACATATTGAAGGGAAATAAAAAACTTGAAAAGAAAGATCATAGCTGGGATTACATTTTAAGTTTAAGAAAAGAAGCTGAGAATAATTTGAAAAGTGTGAAAATATCTCAGGAACAGTACAAAAAACTGTATCTCTCCTACAAAAATGATCCTGCCAAAGATATTAAACAGAAGCTTTCAAGCCCAAATACTAGGATGGAAGTGAGTTTTGGAGATGGCAGAATTATAAAAGACAATGCAGAAATCATTAAGTATTATGAAGAATCTTTGGGAGAAGGATTTAAAAGAAACAACAATCACCTGGAACTAAGTCTTCACAAAAAATAGAAAATTTCTAAAAATCATCTTGTTAATCAATAAATAATCAGTACATTTGCACCTCGAAATAACTAAAAATTTATAAACAATGTTTGCAATTGTAGAAATAGCAGGGCTTCAATATAAAGTTGAGCAAGACCAGAGACTGTTTGTAAACCGTTTAGCAGGAGACAAAGGAGGAAAGGTATCTTTCGATAAAGTACTTCTTACTGTAAACGGAGCAATCACGGTAGGCGCCCCAGCTGTAAGCGGAATCACTGTAGAAGCAGAGATCCTTGATCATGTAAAAGCTGATAAAGTAATCGTTTTCAAAAAGAAAAGAAGAAAAGGTTATCAGGTAAAGAACGGTCACAGACAGTCATTAACTCAGATCAAAATTACTGGAATCACAGGATTTGACGGAGCTAAGAAAGAAACTAAAGCGAAAAAAGCTCCTAAGACTGAGGAAGCTGGCGCAGAATAATTGTTTAACCAAAAAACCATAAACTAAAATGGCACACAAAAAAGGAGTCGGTAGTTCCAAGAACGGTAGAGAATCTCACTCTAAAAGATTAGGTGTAAAGATTTTCGGTGGACAAGACGCTATCGCTGGAAACATTATTGTAAGACAAAGAGGTACTCAGCACCACCCGGGTGAAAACGTTGGGATTGGTAAAGATCACACTTTGCACGCACTTGTAGACGGTAAAGTAGTTTTCAGAAAGAAAGCAAACAACAGATCTTTTGTATCTATTGAACCAAACGCATAATTAATTAAGCGTTTTATAAAAATAAAATCCTCAGCATTTTTGTTGAGGATTTTTTGTGCTTAGAATTGAAGAATGGGAGAGTTTTTAAACACATAAGTCACATCAGAAGATTTACAAATAAAATGTGCTAAAAGAGCACATAAGAAGTGAAAAATCGAAGATTTTTCAGCGTGCGGCTGGCTTGTCGATTTCTTTTTAAAATGTCTGCAAGTATTAAATGAAATAAAATTGCGAACAGAAAAAATTTTAATTGTTTCTCTAATGTGCTCTAAAATATGCAGCACAGGATATTAAAATCTATGTGACTCATGTGTCAAATCTTGCAAATAAGTTTTCTAAGTTAAAAATTAAACTGAAAACCTGCTTTAATTCCAAATTTGTTGGCATCCGGACGGTCAAGGTAATTCCCTCTCCAGTTGAAGTCTACACGAATGATTCTGATGTTGCCGAAACCGATGTTTTCGATACCGAATCCGTATTCATAATAGATTTGCTGGTCTGGAGCCGAATATTTTAGATTATCAACATTGATGTTTTTGGAAGCATCACTCAGGCTTCCGTAAGCTCCTCTAATGAATGCAACTTCTCTCAGCTTCAATTTCTTGATTAAAGGAATAAAAGAAAGAATTTTTCCGTTAAAATGATGCTCAATATGAAGTGTAGAGTAGGTATCGGCTACGAATTCGTAATAATTCAGCTGTGAAAAAGTGTTTGGAACCAAGCCATAGCTCTGGTTTGCCGGAATGATATTCTGTAAAGCTAAAGGAACGGTATCAAAGTTTTTTCCTGCTTCGAAATTCAATAAAGTTTTCCCCCAACTTCCGATAAGAATTGGCTTGTAAAACATAAACTGAAGTTTGTTGTAGTTGAAATCCGCATTAAAAAGTCCTTCAATTCCTCTCGTATATTTTAAAACGATTGTTGGTGCCAAAGTTCCGTGCTCATATCTGTCGACGCCGGTTTGTGAAAATTTAGCTCCAGGTCTTGCAATTAAACTGATAGTAACATGCGAATCATTGGTGGTTTTTCTTAAATCACCATTTCGGTAATACATTAAATTAAAACCGGAAGGATTGGCCGATTTAATGCTCTGCAAAGTCCCATCAACTCTCACCTGGAAGTTTTTCCAAGGCTCAATTGATGTGAAAAAACTTGTCTGGCTTACTGAGCTTAAAGAAGAGTTTTCTCCTCTTGCAAAAACCGTTGAAGATGCAAATGAACGGGACAGTATGCCGTCTTCTGTCGTTAGCTGAACACCTAATTGAGTGATATCTCTTTTGGTGCCTCCACCAATCATAAAACGGTTGACACGGTTGAACATGTATCGCCCCTCCACGCCATATTTGAATTGCTGATCTTTGAAACCATAAGCATTGTAAAATTCAATTCTCCAGGGATCGTTTTGGCTGAAATAAGTTCTTGCTCCAATTCTAATTCTGTCTCCTTCCACTTCATTTTTTCCATAAATTGATGTGATTGGACCTAAGTCAATGCCTTTTGTGACGTTGTAATATCTCGAAGCTAATGTTTCATATAGTTTTACAATTCGGTTGAATTTTGGAGTTTCCTGAAGCTTTTCAAGCATTTCATAAACACCTTTTTCCTGCTTTGAAAGAGAATCTGGTCTTGCTGTAGCCCAGAATTCATCATTTTTTTCTACAAATTTGTCATCATATTCCTCTTCTTTTCTTATGAAAAGGTCGTCTGCTAGAGGTTGATTAAACTGATAATTTGAGTAATCGACCGAACGCCTTGCAATAAGACTTTTAGAATTTTTCTTTTTTGAAAACGGAGTAAGTTCAATTTGAGTCACAACCTTTTTAGGTAAGAAAGTTTCATCATCAGGATTGCTGTATTCTAGTTCAGTAGAAATTGAATTGATGAAATTAACGTTGATTTTACTTGTCGATTTTAGCGTTGCAGATAAAACTGCGTAAGTTTCTGTGTCAATATAGAGATACCCCTGAAATGCTAAGACATCTTTTCTGCGTGGTTCGTAGCGAATTCTGTAAGCTCTGTTTCCGCTGATGGAAATGGTGTCAGTCAATTGATAATCGTAAGTGCTGAAGCCATCTGTTGCCACGGGACTTGGAAATCCGATATCGAAATAATTTAAAGTATTATCATAAATGTTAATTTCACGATAAAGATTTTTTGCAGTAATAGTTACCACCTGATTATCTTGAAATCCTGAAGTTTTCTGTGCGGTAAGGAGCTTTTTAGTTTTTTTGGTAGGGCGATTTAAACCGTAATTTTCGTAGATAGATTCATTGAGAAATACTGGAAGAGCCATTTTTCCGTTTGCGGTAGAATCTGCGTAGTCAAAGATAAAATCGAGTTTATTGAAAACCTTTCGGTTCATAAAAGCACTATCGATATTATTGGCGTCAAACTGTATTTTTTCGTACTCTTTGTAGCTGTAGCTGTCGAATTTTTCGAGTCCGTTGTTTCTCTTTCTTTTCCAGACTTCCTGCATGATTGCGTAGGCTGGGTTTTCTTTTTTGTTTTTGTATTTCGGCTTGGTGTTTTGAATTACCACTTCGGCAATCGCACTTTCCTTTTCGGGAGAAAGTTTTATCTGAAGGTTGTTTTCAATAAGACTAACCTCGTAGGAAGCATAATTTTTTCTCTCAAATCTTATTTTGTAAATAACAGTATCTGAAGTTACCGTAAACTGGGAAGTTGTAGTCGTTAAAACGGCTTTGTCTTTGTCGTTAATGAAAATGCTTACTCCGGCAAGGTCTTTATTGGTTTTAGCGTCTGTTATTTTTCCGGAAACGGAATTTTGTGCAAAGAAAAAGCCTGTGGTAAAGAGGGAAAATATAAAAAGGAAATATTTATAAATCTGTGTAGACATCATTTGATTCATCGAGCATTTAGCTTAAACAAAAAGCGTGCTGTAAATTATTTAAACTAAAATATTTTTAAGAGCTTTTGTGTCTGATTATTAAGGTGCAAATGTAACGAAAAAAACACTGTGAATATTGTGTTGCGTCGAAAGTTTATTTGATGAGAATGGAAGTGTTAAATATGAAACATAAAAAAACCGCAATCATTTTTGACTGCGGTTTTGCTCCTCCTGCTGGGCTCGAACCAGCGACCCTCTGATTAACAGTCAGATGCTCTAACCAACTGAGCTAAGGAGGAATGTTCCTCTTTTAAGGTGGTGCAAATATAAAAGGAAAAATAATATTACACAAATGTTTTTTCTCTAAAAAAAACCTTAAACGATCTATCAGATTATTTTTCAGTAAATTAAATTTAAAATAAATTGAGAAGCTGAAAAAAATAGACACAAAAAAAGACCTACATTTCTGTAAGTCTTTTTGCTCCTCCTGCTGGGCTCGCACGTGCGGAAGACCCTCTGATTAATCCCGAAGTTTCGGGACTCTAACCAACTGAGCTAATTCCCCTGAAAGTTCAGAGTTCGTATCGCAAAGCATTTGTATAAATTTTCTTGATTTCTGTTTTTTAATAAATTTCTCAATTTTTATTGCCTTAGATTTCTCTGTTGAAACCTCGAAGAGAGCTGTCATTTTCCAAGGCCGGAACTTTTTGGTAAAAGTATTAAAGTTCTCTTGATGATTATGTTTCAATAATCTTTCTCTCGGATGCTCAGTGTATCCAATGTAAAATTTGTCTGCGGATTCAGAATATAAAATATAAATGTAATACATAAAAAAACCGCAATCATTTTTGACTGCGGTTTTGCTCCTCCTGCTGGGCTCGAACCAGCGACCCTCTGATTAACAGTCAGATGCTCTAACCAACTGAGCTAAGGAGGAATGTCCTTATTTTTAAGTGGTGCAAATATAGGACGGATATTTATACCACGCAAGTTTTTGAATTAAATTTTTCAAAAATTTTAAAGACTTCCCGTTATCATCTTGAAAATATCGCTTCCAAAGATCAGTAACATCAAGCCTAACAGGAAGATAACTCCTACCATCTGAGCGTTTTCTAAGACTTTCTGTGGTACAGGTTTTCCTACAATCATCTCATATAAAGTAAAAATAACGTGTCCGCCATCCAATCCTGGAATAGGAATTAGATTTAGGAATGCCAACCAAACTGAGAACATTGCTGTAAATGCCCAAAAATCTGTCCAGTTGATAGAAACATTTCCTGATGCATCCCTGTCAACAGGCATTTTATTGATAATGGCTAGTGGGCCACCGACTTTCTTGTAACCCTGAACTTTTTTATTGAAAATCAGCTTAAACTGCTTTATCTGATAAGTCAGACTTTCAATTGTAAGCGTGAATCCTCTTGTAACAGATTCTCCAAAGCTATACTCAACGTGATTGTTATATTTTTTGAGTTCTTTAAAACTTAAAATCCCGAGCGTACCGTCTTTTGAAACCGGAATTTTTAAATCAATATTTTGGTTGTTTCTGGAAACCTGTAAATCAATTGTTTTGCCTGCGTTTGGAACAACCAAAGGTTTTAGTTCATCATAGAACTTGATCGGTTTTGAATTAATAGCTAAAATCTTATCACCCAATTTCAATCCTGCATCAGATGTTGATTTGGTAACAATGGTGTCGACAATTGGAGTTAATCTCGGTGTAAGAAATGCTTTAGGTTCAGGATCATTAAAGGCTAAAGCTTTTCCGTCGTCATTTGTAGGGAAAGTAACTTCTTTTCCGCCTCTTTCAACTGTAATTTCGTCACTTAATAAAACATCTAAAGCTAATTTTTTAAAATCTCTCTGAATTTTACCGTCAACTTTTAAAATTTTATCACCATCCTGAAAGCCCATTTTTTTAGCAGCTTCTGTGTAGTGTAAAGGGGTAGTAATTCTTTCTGCTTCGAAGATGTTTTCACCGTTGTTTCCAATCAGACACGAATAAATTAACCAAGCCAAAAAGAAATTTACCGTAACTCCCCCCATCATTATAATTAATCTCTGCCAAGCTGGTTTAGCTCTGAATTCCCATGGTTGTGCAGGCTGCTTCAGTTGCTCGGTATCCATGCTTTCATCCACCATTCCGGCGATTTTTACATAGCCACCGAAAGGAAGCCAGCCAATTCCGTATTCGGTTTCACCAACTTTCTTTTTTACTATTGAAAACCATGGATCGAAGAATAAATAGAATTTTTCAACTTTGGTTTTAAACCATTTTGCAGGCAAAAAGTGCCCAAGCTCGTGAAGAATTACTAAAATAGAGATACTTAATATAAATTGAAAGATCTTGATTGCTAATTCCATTAAATGTTTTTAAATTATAATTTGCAAATGTAACGATTATCAAAACGATGCCAAATAAAAAGCCTCTCGAAATGAGAAGCTTTGTCATATCTTATTGCAGGATTTAAAAATTAAACGAGACACCAAGACTGCCATTGTTGCCGACTTCAGCAAATACACCGATGTTTTCTGTGAAAAAGTACCTTGCACCGATGTGTGCACCAATTCCGAACTCTTTGTACAGAACTCCAACATCTACACCGGGATAGATATCAAGCTTTTTCGGTAACTGAAGAGTTTTATTTAAATGAAAATTTACTCTTCCAAAGGCAAAAAAACGATTGTCGCTGTCATTGTCTTTAAAATTTTCAAAATAAACATTCAATCCCGCTCCTACAGAAATCAGATCATTGATTCCGTAATCGTAAGTTCCCGCAATTCCGGTTCCGTAGCCCCACGCAGCAAGTCCGGCGGTTACTTTTTGATCACCACTTCCGGTGTAAGCTTGTGCGTGAAATAATGATGCAGAAAACAGGAAAATCATCATCAAAAACAATTTCTTCATAATTTCTTTTTTAAATTTAATAAAAATCGGTAGCAGCAAAAATAAAACCGATTTCAATGAAAAAACGTAATTTTAAGAACTTTATTGAATGTTTTTGAAATCGCCAGATGTGGCGATTGCATAACTTATACCGATTGTTCGGGATGACCTTTAAAAACAATAAAATCTACATATGAAAATTACAGCATTAAATTTCGACATTGTCTGGAAAAATAAACAGGAAAATTTCGAAAAAATTGAGAGGGAATTTGAAAATGTTAATTCAGACCTTTTTCTTTTGCCCGAAATGTTTTCAACGGGTTTTTGTATGGATGCTGATGAGGTTTCAGATAAAAATGAAGAATCACTTGAGTTTTTAAAGAAAATTTCAAAGGAAAAAAATGCTGCATTCTGCGGAAGTGCTGCCGTTGCTGAAAATGGTAATTTCTATAACAGAATGTACTTCGTAAATCCTGATTCTGAAGTTGTTTATTATGATAAAAGACATTTGTTTTCGTTCTCGGGAGAAGATAAAGTCTACACACCGGGAAAAGAGAGGGTAATTGTTGAATTTTTGGGAATTCGCTTTCTGTTGCAGGTTTGCTATGATTTAAGATTTCCAGTATTTGCAAGAAATAACAATGATTACGATGCGATTTTATATGTTGCCAACTGGCCTGAAAAAAGAGTAGGAGCCTGGGAGCATTTGCTTAAAGCGAGAGCAATTGAAAATCTTTCCTATGTTTTTGGTTTAAACAGAATCGGAACCGATGGCAATAATCTTTTTTATCAGGAAAGTTCGCACTGTTTTTTTGCTGACGGAAAAGAGATTTCAGACAAAAAAGGAAATTTGGTATTAGCGGAACTGAATTTAGATGAATTGAAAGATTTCAGAAATCACTTTCAGTTTTTGAATGACAGGGATTCTTTTGAGATTATTGATTAGGTTAAGGTTTGAATTTCTAACAGATTTTTCTGCCACGAATGCCCGAATGTTTTTCGTTTTATTAAAAGCAGCCTTAATTAAATTCGTGTATTCGTGGCAATATTATTTCCAAACATTTTACTGCCATTCATCTGTGAAAATTCGTGCATTGTGTGCGAATAAATTATATTTTCAGCCTTAACCTAAGCCTCAACCTAAATATACTGCTCCAAAAGCTGCGTCAAACGGTTCACATCGTGCACACCGCTTTCTTTATAAAGCAATTCTCCTTTTTTAAAAACTGCCAAAGTAGGTACACCACGAACGCCGTACTGAGAGGCAATTGCAGGATATTGGTCTACGTCTATTTTTACAATTCTTGCGCCTTCACCCACTTTTTCTTTCACTGTCGTTAAAACCGATGACTGCACTTTACAAGGCTGACACCATGTTGCGAAAAAATCGATGAGTACGGGTCTTTCTGATCCTATAAGTTCCTGAAATTTTTGTGACATTGTTTTAAATTTTTCTAAAGTTCTTTTTCAAAAAATATATTTTTACTTTCTAAATATTCATTAGCCTCCAAATTGTCGTCAGAAATACAATGTCCTGAATCTAAATCATAAACTCCACCTGCAAAGTCTGAATATTCTAAGAACCCTAATAATTCTGAATTTGTTGCCTCTTTTGCATTTTTCCAACAATCTAGAAGAAAATTATGCTCTAAAACAGATTTGTTTTCCCAGTAAACAGCAGGGTCAAGTTCGCCTAACAAATTTAAATGCTTAGAATAATCTATTTTGTTTTTATCTAAAACTTTAAGGCATAATTCATCAACTTCAATGTAAGAATAACTTGAAAGAGATATCTCTGGTCTGTTTACTGTGTTGTCAGGTAAATAATACTCATAATTTGGTTCAATAAAAAGAAAGCTGAGTGGACTTGGAGCGTACATGAAAAGACTTATTACATTAATCTTTACATCATCTTCTCTGAATTTGAAATCTGAACTTAAATAGTTAATTAGAAAATCTATAACCAGTTTTTTTCGTGGTATCAGAAATGTTTCAATAAACGCCTTGTCAATTTCAGATTCAATTTGCTCTACTGTCATAGTCTTTAATATTGGAAAAGAGTAATTCCTAAAGCGTTTTAGACTGACAGACAAAATCCGAAACCGGAAGTTTTTCTGTTTTTTTAATGCCGTTGAAACCACCTTCAATTTCAGTAAAGTTTCTGATTCCGTGAGAGTTGAGGATGCTTGCGGCAATCATGCTGCGGTAACCTCCGGCGCAGTGTAAAAAGAAATGTTCAGAATCATCAACCGTTGAAACCCAGTCGCTGATCGTGTCTAGAGGTCTGCTGTAAGCATTATCAATATGCTCTGCAGAATATTCACCGATTTTTCTTACATCAATGATTTTTGAATTTTCATTAAACTGTTCTACAAATTCAGCTGGAGTGATTCTTTTCACTTCATCAATTTCCTTTGTAGAATTTTTCCACGAACTGAAACCTCCTTTTAAATAGCCCAAAACATTATCAAAACCAACTCGGCTTAGTCTGGTAATCACTTCCTCTTCAGTTCCCTCATCGGCAACCAAAAGCAAAGGATGCTTTACGTCAACAATTAAACTTCCCACCCACGGTGCAAAATCTCCTTTCAGACCAATGTTGATCGAGTTGGGAATAAATCCTTTATGAAAATCTGCAGGACCGCGAGTATCTAAAATCAAAGCTCCGGATTCTTCTGCGAAACTTTCAAAATCTTCCACGGAAACTGGGTTTAAACCTTTGTCCATAACATCATCAAGGCTTTCGTAACCGCCTTTGTTCATCGCTACATTCATTCCGAAATATTTTGGTGGAGCAGTTAATCCGTCTAAAACCTCTCTAATGAAAGATTCTTTATCTGGCTGATTTAATGCGTAATTGGTTCTTTTTTGATTTCCAAGAATATCAACTGTTTCTTTCTGCATATTTTTACCACAAGCCGAACCAGCGCCGTGAGCAGGATAAACGGTAATGCTGTCATCTAAAGGTAAAATTTTGCTGTGTAAACTTTCGTATAAAATTCCGGCAAGATCTTCTTGAGTCATTGTTCCTGCCTTTTGAGCCAAATCAGGGCGGCCAACATCTCCTAAAAATAAAGTGTCTCCGGTAAAAATTGCAGTTTCAACACCGCTCTCATCAATCAGAAGGTAAGTTGTGCTTTCCATGGTGTGGCCTGGCGTGTGAAGAACTTTAATCTTCGCTTTTCCGATCTCAAAAATTTGTTCGTCTTCAGCGATAATAGCTTCAAATTCTGGTTGAGCAGTCGGCCCGTATACAATGGGTGCGTGTGTTTTTTTACTTAAATCCAAATGTCCTGAGACAAAATCTGCATGAAAATGCGTTTCAAATATATATTTTAAAGTGACATTGTCCTTTTCAAGGCGGTCAAGATATGGTTTTACTTCTCTCAGCGGATCTATGATTGCTGCTTCATTCTCGGATACAATATAATATGCACCCTGTGCCAAACATCCCGTATATATTTGTTCAATTTTCATTGAGTTTTATTTGTAAAAATTATAAGCTACAAAGTAAGGAATTAATTATAAAGAAATGATAATTCTGTGTGATAGTTTCTTTCAATATTAAAATTTTATGGTGCTAAAACTTAATGGAACTTATTAAATGTCAGGTTTTAAGTTGTTTCTAAAAGTCTGTAAAAACTGTAGACTGTTTTATATCATATTCCATTATATTCTTTTTAAAGATAGTTTATTATGAATTTGATAAAAACTAAACCCAATATTTTGCAAAAAACTTTATCTTTAGATGTTAAAAAAATCAAATGGCAGACAAAACAAAATTTATTGACGAGCTTTCGAAAAGATACACTCCGAAAGGAGAACATATAATTTTAGGAAAAGGGATGTTGGATGGCGATGTAGTCACAGAAGTAAACGTTACAATTCCTTTAAAAACCATCAACCGTCACGGTCTGATTGCCGGAGCCACCGGAACGGGAAAAACAAAAACACTTCAGGTCTTCGCAGAGCAACTTTCTCACGCCGGAATTCCATCTTTGGTTTTAGATATTAAAGGTGATTTTTCAGGAATTGCAGAGTCCGGACAGATGAATTCTATCATCGAAGAACGTTACGCAAAAACTCAACTTCCGTATAATCCGCAGGCTTTTCCGGTGGAACTGATGAGTATTTCCGGTGGGAAAGGGGTGAAATTGAGAGCGACCGTTACTGAATTTGGTCCTGTTTTATTAAGTAAAATTTTGGAACTTAATGATACCCAGCAAAGTATCATGTCGATTGTTTTCAAATACTGCGACGACAAAGGTTTGCCTTTGATTGATTTAAATGATTTAAAAAAAGTTCTTCAATATGTAACCGATAATCCACAAGGCAAGGCTGAATTGTCGGCGAATTACGGTTCAATCGCCTCAGCGTCTTTGGGAGCGATTTTAAGATCAATTGTTGCATTGGAACAGCAGGGTGCTGCAGATTTCTTTGGGGAATTAAGTTTTGATGTTCACGATTTACTTGAAACTCGCGATGGAAAAGGCGTTGTCAATATTTTAAGAGTTGCTGATATTCAGAATAAGCCACAACTTTTCTCGACGTTTATGCTTTCGCTTTTTGCTGAAATTTATATGACTTTCCCTGAAGAAGGCGACAGCGGAAAACCTAAATTGGTGCTTTTCATCGATGAAGCCCACTTGATTTTTGATGAATCTTCCAAAGCACTGGTTTCCCAGATTGAAACGATGGTCAAACTGATTCGTTCAAAAGGAGTTGGAATTTATTTTATTACTCAGATTCCGGGCGACGTTCCTGAAAATGTGCTTTCGCAATTGGGTTTGAAAATACAGCACGCTTTAAGAGGATTTACTGCAAAAGATAAAAAGGAAATTTCAAAAGCCGTTGAAAATTATCCGACGACGGAATTTTACAATGCTTCAGAATTAATTCAAAACTTAGGAATTGGTGAAGCTTTTGTCACTGCTTTGGACGAAAAAGGTATTCCAACGCCATTGGTTCATACTTATTTAATTTCTCCTGAATCAAGAATGGATGTTTTGAATGATGCAGAAGTTTCAGATTTAACATCGAAGTCAGCTTTGGTTTCAAAATATGAAAAGCCGGTTGACAGCGAATCTGCCTATGAAATTTTGGTGAAAAGAATGGAACAGGCTGTTGAAAATTCAGCTCCTACACAAAAAACAAAACCAGTAAAAGAAGAGCCGGGAATGTTTGAGCAGGTAATGAAAAGCAGTGCCGGAAGAACATTCGCCAACACATTGATGAGAGAAGGTGCAAAAGCTATTTTAGGAATGCTGGGACTGGGCAAAAGAAGAAGATAATTGTGCAGCGTGAGGCTTTAAGATAAATTTTATTATTTTAGCAGATTAGCCAAGATTTAAAATACAGTTAAATAAATTTTTAACCATTAAGATTTTTTTAAGAAGTTGAGAATGATTAAGAATTTGCAGGCAAATGTAAGCGGAATGCTTAAGAAATGTTTACATTTCCTCTTAAGAAAACTTACAAATTTAATTTTCTTAATGTTTTAAATTCTTAGGGTTTCAAAAGCTTGGCTTTTATTTTAATTTAGATAATAATTATAATGTATTCGATTATAGATATAGAAAGCAATGGTGCAGGGTTCAGAAAAGAATGCATTATCGATATCGCCATTTATAAATATGACGGTCACAAAATTGTAGACCAGTTTATTTCGCTGGTCAATCCCGAAAGTGATATTACTCCTTTTGTACAAAAACTGACCAATATCAGCCCGAAAATGGTGAAAACCGCTCCGAAATTTCATGAACTGGCAAAAAGAGTGGTGGAAATTACTGAAGGGACTACTTTAGTTGGTCACAACATTGATTTTGATTACAGAATGCTTCGGCAGTCTTTTCAAAGGCTTGGTTATGATTTCAAAATCAACACTTTAGATACAATTCCTTTGGCTAAGAAACTGATTCCTGATGAAGTTAGTTATTCTTTGCAAAAGCTGGTGAAGTCTCTTGGAATTCCTTTGACAAATGCTCACCGGGCAGATGGTGATGCGAGGGCAACTTTAGAATTGTTTAAACTTTTGATTTCAAAAGATACAGAAAACGAAATCATTCAGAAACAGCATGATGAGACTAATGCCAAGAATTATATTAATAAAATCAAGCTTTTAACTCAGGATTTACCCAACGAAAAAGGATTTGTTTATTTTCAGGACGAAAATGGGAAAATTATTTTCTCTGAGCACGCTCAGGATATCAATAAGTTTTCAAAAAAAATTTTTAATTCTAAATCTAAAAAATGGGAGCCCATTCAGAATGGTGTTGAGCAAATTCATTTTGAACTCACCGGAAATGATATTATCGCTAAGCTGATTCTGAATTCCAAGAATATCAGAAAAAGAGATATTTTTCCGTACGGACTGTATTTCAGAAACAATCAGTATTTAGCTGAAAAAACAAAACTGAATAGGACCGAAAAGCCAATAATTAAATTTAAATCTTACACTCAGGGAGCAAAAGCGATTCAGTTTTTAGCTTCACAACCCGAATTTGAGTTTGCGGAAATTCTACAAAATAAAATTGACTTTAGAAAAAGGAATGAACTTTGGCTGGGTTCAGGCAGAAAATTAGGCGAAAAACTTTTCATTATCATCGAAAACGGAAAGGTTATGTCTTTTGGGTTCTACGAACTTTTCACACAAATACAGACTTTAAGCAAATTGTCAAAATTAAAAATAGACACCTGTTTTCAGTCTTCAGATTTAATTAATGATCTTCAAATGGCTTTGCTCAGGGGTGATTTTGAAACCTTGCCTTTGCCAAAATAAGGAAGCGTTTAAGTTTCAAATATAATTTTATCAGTATTAAAGAAGTTTCAACTTCAATTTCTCAAAATAAATAGTATTTTTGCACAAGAATTAAAAATAGCAATGCAGAATTTTAAACAAAAACAAACCGGGAAAAAGGGAGCTGTAAAGTTTTCAAAGGTTTGGAATACCTAAGAGTTGCGTTGCATAAAAAATAATATTGCGGCAGACTCTTCTCGAAGAATCTGTCTTTTTTTATGTAAAATTTTAAAATATGACCTCAAAAGAATTATTGAAGATTGCCAATGAATTTGGCACACCGGTGTACGTTTACGATGCAGAATCCATCAAAACACAATACGAAAAACTTACATCTTCTTTTTTAAAACACACCAAGTTCTTCTACGCAGCGAAGGCATTGACAAATATTAATATTCTGAAATATGTCAAAAATCTGGGAGCTTCTCTAGACTGTGTATCAATAAATGAGGTCAAATTAGGCTTAAAAGCAGGATTTCCAAAAGAAAAAATTCTATTTACTCCCAATTGTGTTGACTTAGCAGAAATCGAGGAGGCGATGGCTTTCGGCGTTCACATTAACATTGATAACATCTCTATTCTAGAGCAATTCGGGAACAAATATGGGAATACATATCCTATTTTAGTAAGAATCAATCCACATATTTTTGCTGGTGGGAACTATAAAATTTCAACAGGGCATATCGATTCAAAATTTGGTATTTCTATCCATCAGGTTCGTCACATTGAAAGAGTGATGAAATCTACAAACCTGAATGTAGAAGGACTTCACATGCACACAGGAAGCGAAATTAAAGATCCGGATGTTTTCCTTCAGGCTTTGGAAATTATGCTTGAATTATCAGAACATTTCCCGAATCTGAAATATCTCGATATGGGTAGCGGTTTCAAAATCCCTTATCAGGACAGTGAGGAAGAAACGGATGTAAAAACTTTGGGTAAAAAAGTAGAGAAAGTAATTTCAGAATTCTCAAAATCAACAGGCAAAAAATTCGAACTTTGGTTTGAGCCGGGTAAATTTTTAGTTGGAAAAAGTGGTTATCTTTTAGTGAAAGCAAACGTAATCAAACAAACTACAGCAACAGTTTTCGTAGGTGTAAATTCTGGATTTAATCATTTGATTCGTCCAATGTTCTACGATTCTTATCATCAAATTGAAAATTTATCAAACCCGAAAGGTGCGGAGAGAATTTACACGGTTGTCGGAAATATCTGTGAAACGGATACTTTTGCCTGGGACAGAAAATTGAATGAAGTGAGAGAAGGCGATGTTTTGGCTTTCCACAATGCCGGAGCCTATGGTTTTGAGATGAGTTCCAACTTTAATTCGAGATTGAAACCTGCAGAAGTTCTTTTCATAGACGGAAAAGCACATTTGATTAGAAAAAGAGATGAATTTGAAGATTTGCTGAGAAATCAGATTGAAATTCTTTAAAAATATTAGGCTCCGTTATTTTTTGCGGATTCTTTTTTTGCGATTAAAATATTTGTTTCATTTAGAATCTTTAATAATTCATTACCTTTGAAGATAGATATTTGCTTTTGAAAATCAGGGCAATATTATTTTATTAGTTCAATTTTTTCTTACGTGATGAGTGATTCTTTGAAGAAGTTTTATGTGATTGCCTGGGTTTTCGGGCTTGTTTTTTATTTTCTGGACTATGTGATCAGATCTGCACCTGCAGTGATGTTGCCCCAACTTTCAAGTCATTTTAATACCAATAATCTTGATTTGGTTTGGATGATGGGTACTTATTATTACACCTATTCTACCTGCAGTTTGCTTGCGGGAATTGCTTTGGATAAATTCGGGGGCAAAAAATCTCTCTTTGTGGGAACATTTATTTTAGGGATTGGAGCTTTGTTGTTTTTGATTTCAAGTCAGTTTGCCGGAGTTTCAGGAAGACTTTTGCAAGGCGCTGGTTGTGCATTTGCATTTCCGGGTTGTGTTTATCTGGCAAGCAAAGGTTTTTCATCTAAATCTTTAGCGACTGCGATTGGTTTTACCCAATGCTTGGGAATGTTGGGTGGCGCGTCCGGACAGTTTGTAGTTGGTCCGTGGGTAGAATCGGGGATGAATATCGATACATTTTGGCTTTGGTCCGGAATTTTTACTGTTATTACGGCTTTTGCACTTTATTTCGTAACACCGAAAGAAAATTCAGAAAAGGAGACCGATATTAATTCAAAAAAAATAGGCTATTTTGAAACCTATAAAATTGTTTTTAAAAATCCTCAGTCGTGGCTTTGTGGTTTGATTTCAGGACTGTTGTTTGCGCCGACAACAATCTTTGCAATGACTTGGGCAGTAGCATTCTTCGAAACAGATAAGCAGTTTGCTTTCCATGATGCAGCAGTAACCAGCGGAATGGTTGCCTTTGGATGGGTTTTCGGTTGTCCGCTATTAGGATTTATTACCGATAAAATTGGTCGGAGAAAACCAGTTTTGGTTGCTGGAGCAATAATAATGATTTTGAGTCTTCTGCAACTCGCATTTTTACCGCAATTATTTCCTGCGAAATTAACCATGTTTATTTTGGGTGTTGGCTCGGGAGCGGCTATGATTCCGTATTCTGTGATCAAAGAAACAAATCCTGATTTTGTGAAAGGAAGTTCTACGGGAGCCATCAATTTTATCACTTTCGGCGTGACGACATTATTAAGTCCTGTATTCAGTCATTTTTTTGGTAAAACTTTAGGGTTTTCTGATGCTGACGGCCATTTTCAAAACTCATTATTTTTTTGGATCGGAGGAATTGTGCTGGCGATTTTGATTTCACTAATGTTAAAAGAGACAGGTCGAAAATCTGCTGGAAATTTAGAAAAAACCAATTAATTTGGTGGGAAATTTGATTGAGCTTAGACAAATCAATCCTTATGAAATCAACACTTTTAATAATCGGTTTAGCATTTTCAAATCTAGTATTTGCACAGCAATATGATCTTGAAGATCAGGGAAGTAATGTGATTATTTCTGAAACCAATAAAAATATTCTGAAAATCGCCATCAGTGAACCATTACAGGTGGCTGTGAAAGATTGCAAAGATTTTAAATCTGCCAATGTGCAGGGTGGAGTTGCCGCTTACACAGAGACGTTGAGAAGATATATGTTCAATTATCTAAACTCCGAATTTTATGTTTTAAACGGAGATTTTACTTTCACCCTTACGGTAAATGAGATGGGTAAAATAGCAAAAATTGAAGGAACCCCGAAAGTAGACAACAGTGAAGTTTTTTTTGATGACATGAAATATGTGATGAGAAGAATTAAAAACACCTGGACGCCCGCAACCTGCAATGGAAAACCTGTTACAAGTGAAATTAAAATTAAAATAAACTTTAATTCTGTAGCGACTGATATGTAAATTCATGATTTCTTAATTTTTATCACACCCTAAATTGAATTAATTTGTTTTAATTTCGCAAAAACTTCAACTTACATTGGAGCTTTAATCTATTTAATGATGAAATCTATTTTTTTTACTGTCTTAGCATTACTTTTTTCTTTTACTTTCCATGCTCAAATCCTTTATTCTTATCCGCAAGGTCAAGATTTTTACGAAGGAGGTCGTGACGCTTTCTTCAAAGAACTTGTTTTTACAGCACAAAATAGTAAACTGAAAGCCTGCGAAAAACCCGAAGCTTTATTTATGAGGTTTGTGGTCTATCCTGATAATTCTGTAAAATATGTTGCGGATAATGATACAACTGCAGTCGTAAACAATAAGTGTTTAAAAAACAAAATGCTGGAAATCGTAAAAACGATGAAAAAGTTTAAACCCGCCGAAGTTGATGGTAAGAAATATCCTGCTATGTTTTTTGGAAGTTTTACAGAGAATATGTTGATAGGTAATTACACTTCTAGGGAAGATTTCGCAATGCCAGTTTATGTACATAAAGGAAAAGAAGGAGGAATTGAAAAGTTTAGAGAAAAATTTGCTAACTGTTTTGACACTAATGGTTTTAAGCCTGTGGGGTCTGAATATTCATTTACATTAAATTTTGATGTTTATACAACCGGAGAAACTGGATTTTTTCACATGGATAATATGTCTGACTTAGATAAGTTTAATGAGATGGTAGTAAAATGTGCAGCAAATACCAAAAAATCATATTGGAAGCCTGGAACGTACAAAGGAATTCCGATAAAGCAGATTTTTAAAATGCCCGTTAAGTTTACCAAGAATTAATTTGTTTTTGTATTAAATCGAACAAAATACCCTCCTGCCATTCTGTCACAATATTTTGTATCTTTGCAAACTGAATTCATTTGAAATGTGATGTTTGAAATTCGAAATTGCGCTGCAGTTGAAATCTCAAATCTCAAATCTCAAATCTCAAATTTAAAAACTGTGCAGGAAAAATATATAGACGAAACAAAACAGGGCGAAGCGTTTGCCATCCTCGAAAAACCGGAAAATTCAAAAAAATTATTTCTGGAAAGCTATGGATGTCAGATGAATTTCTCTGATTCTGAAATCGTTGCGTCAATTCTTAACGAACAAGGTTACAATACCACTTTAAAAGTCGAAGAAGCAGATTTGATTCTTCTAAATACCTGTTCCATTCGTGAAAAAGCTGAGCAAACTGTGAGAATGCGTTTGGCTCAATTTAAAAATCTCAAAAAAGAACGCCCAAATATGACTGTTGGAGTTCTCGGCTGCATGGCGGAAAGATTAAAAACTAAATTTTTAGAGGAAGAACAACTCGTTGATTTGGTTGTAGGTCCTGATGCTTACAGAGATTTACCCAATCTTTTAAAGGAAACCGAAGACGGAAGAGATGCTATCAATGTCATTCTTTCAAAAGAAGAAACGTATGCAGACATCAATCCGGTTCGTTTGGGCGGAAATGGAGTTACAGCTTTTGTGACGATTACCCGTGGTTGCGATAACATGTGTACTTTCTGCGTGGTTCCTTTTACGAGAGGCCGTGAAAGAAGCCGTGATCCACATTCAATCATCGAAGAATGCAAGAATTTGTGGGAAAATGGCTACAAAGAAATCACTTTGTTGGGTCAAAACGTCGACTCGTATCTTTGGTACGGTGGTGGTCCGAAAAAAGATTTTGCAAAAGCTTCTGAAATGCAAAAGTTAACGGCAACTAATTTCGCTCAGTTGCTTGATATGGTTGCTGTTGCTGTTCCTAAAATGAGAATCAGATTCTCAACTTCCAATCCGCACGAAATGACGGAAGAGGTTTTCAGGATGATTGCAAAACACGATAATATCTGTAATTATGTACATCTTCCCGTTCAAAGTGGAAGCGACAGAATTCTTCAGTTGATGAACCGTCAGCACACCCGTCAGGAATATTTAGATTTAATTAAAAAAGGAAAAGAAATCGTTCCCGATATTTCATTTTCACAGGATATGATTATCGGATTCTGCACCGAAACCGAGGAAGACCATCAAATGACGATGAGCTTAATGCGTGAAGTTGAATACGATTACGGTTATATGTTTTCTTATTCCACAAGACCCGGAACACCGGCTCATAAAAAGATGGAAGACGATATTCCTGCTGATGTAAAACAAAGGCGTTTAGCTGAGGTAATTGCTTTGCAGGGCGAACTTTCACGAAAAAGAATGCAGGGTTACGTTGGAAGAGTTCACGAGATTTTGATTGAAGGAATTTCCAAGAAAAATAAAAATCAGTGGAAAGGAAGAAATTCCCAGAACGCTGTTTGTGTATTTGATATGAAGGAAGGTCAGAAACTGGGCGACATTGTGTCTGTTTTTGTTCACGGAAATACGCAGGGAACACTTTTAGGGGAAACGGTATAGAATTTAAACTTTTAAGTTCTTCAACTATGAATAATTTACAGTCACAACAACTACTACAAAATATTTCTGCGTTATTGGATAATGCCAGAAAAAAAGTTGCTGTCGCTGTAAACCAAGCGATGGTTCTTACGTATTTCGAAATCGGAAGAATGATTGTAGAGGATGAACAGAATGGACAAGAAAGAGCAGAATATGGCGTAGAATTAATTAAAAATCTTGCTATTGAGCTCACTAAAAGATATGGAAAGGGATTTTCAAAAAGAAATTTAGATTTAATGAGACAGTTTTATTTGTCTTATTCAATTGTGCAAACACCGTCTGCACAATTTGGAGATGAAATTTCGTCAACACTGTTGATGAATTCTTCAAATGAAATTTCTGAAACATCCTCTGGGAAATCTTTAAAATCAATTGGTCAGACACTGTCTGACGTTTTTCAAATTCATCAAGCACAGGATGTTAATTTCAATCTTTCTTGGTCGCATTATTTAAAATTGATGAGGATCAAAGATCTAAATGAAAGGAAATTTTACGAAATTGAATCATTTAAAAACAACTGGAGTTTAAGAGAATTGCAAAGACAATACGATTCTGCTTTGTACGCAAGATTATCTTTAAGTAAAAATAAAGATGAAATTCAAAAGCTTTCTGAGAAAGGGCAAATTATAGAAAAACCGAAAGATCTCATCAAAGATCCTTATGTTTTGGAGTTCTTAGGCCTGTCTGAAAAACCAAATTATTCAGAGAGCGATTTGGAGTCAGAATTAATAGATAAATTAGAGCATTTCCTTTTAGAATTAGGAACAGGATTTACATTTGTTGCAAGACAAGACAGAATAACATTTGATGACAGACATTTTAAAATAGATTTGGTTTTTTACAACCGAATTTTAAAATGTTTTGTTTTAATTGATCTGAAAATTGGAGAATTAAAACATCAGGACATAGGGCAAATGCAGATGTACGTCAATTATTTCGACAGAGAAAAACGCATAGAAGGCGAAAATAAAACTATCGGAATTATTCTTTGTCAGGACAAAAGTGAAGCACTGGTTGAATATACTTTGCCGGAAAATAATGATCAGATTTTTGCCAGCAAATATCTCACTGTTTTGCCGAGCAAAGAAGATTTTATTAAAATTTTAGAAGAAAATCAATAAACATAGACAATGGAAAAATTTCAAAAATATTGCCTCAGTGTTTTATTGGTCATAATCAGCAGTAATATTTCTGCGCAGATCAGCAGCGGCACTATAAAAAGTGAAGATTGTAAAGTGCTGTATGAAATTTACAATCAGTTTTTAAGCTCAAGCCATTGCGAAGCATTAGAAAAAATCGTTTTAAATGGAAATTCAAAACGTAAATTTTCTATTGGAGAAAAGCAAAATGCAGCAGATCTTTTTGGTCGTCCAGCTTATAAACAGAATAAAAAAAATCTTCATAAAGCAGAAATTCGTTTTTCAGAAGAAAAATATAATCAGCGTTTAATTGTTTTTTTTAAAGAAAATAAAAAAGACTTCATAGCTGAGGTTTTATATTTCAAAAGTAAAGTTTCAAAGATCAGGAATAAAGATTATCTGGAGAATTTAGGTTAATTTTTTAAACCAATATTTTCAAATAATTTATAGTTCTACAATTTAGAATGTAGACAAAATCCTAATCAAAATTTAAATTTTACTTATGAGTATCGAACTTCAAAATATAAAAAACCGCTTCGGCATTATCGGAAATTTTCCGGCTTTAAACCGAGCTTTAGAAAAATCAATTCAAGTAGCACCCACTGATATTTCCGTTTTGGTGATTGGGGAAAGTGGTGTTGGTAAAGAATTTATTCCAAAAATCATTCATTCAGAATCTAAAAGAAAACATCAGCCTTATATCGTTGTAAACTGTGGTGCAATTCCCGAGGGAACAATTGATTCCGAGTTATTCGGGCACGAAAAAGGAGCTTTTACGGGAGCAACGGCAACCAGAAAAGGATATTTTGAAGTTGCAGATGGCGGAACTATTTTTCTTGATGAGGTGGGGGAACTGCCTTTGCAGACACAGGTTCGTTTGCTGAGAGTTTTAGAAAGTGGCGAATTTATGAAAGTAGGTTCTTCCCAAATTCAGAAAACCAACGTAAGAATCGTTGCTGCAACTAATGTAAACATGATGAAAGCCATTCAGGACGGGCGTTTCCGTGAGGATTTGTTTTACCGTTTGAATACTGTACAGATTGATATGCCTGCATTGAGAGAGCGAAAAGGCGATATTCATTTGTTATTCAGAAAATTTGCCATTGACTTTGCTGAAAAATACAGGATGCCGGAACTTGAATTGGAAGCAAGTGCTGTTCATTACATCGAAAATTACACTTTTCCCGGAAACGTGCGTCAGCTGAGAAATTTGGTTGAGCAAATGACTGTTGTAGAGCGTGACAGAAATGTTACAGTGACAAAACTCACAGAATATATCCCGATGGATGCGCATCTGCCAATGGTGGTGAATCAGCCGGCCGGACAAAAACAAACCGATTTTGGGAATGAAAGAGAAATTATGTACAAAATTCTCTTCGATATGCGGAGTGATATAAATGATTTAAAATCCTTAACTTCGGAACTGATTAAAAACAGAGGAACTGCAGATCTCAGCAATCAGGAGAAAAATCTGATAAGCAGAATTTATACTCCTGAACCGCAACAAACTGCCAATTCCAACTCGTTATTGTATTTTGAAAATAATAATAACAACAGCAATCAAAATGTTCAGAATCCAACCATTGTTTCGAATTCAGATGACAGTTACGAGGATTTTGAAGATATTGAAGTGGAAGAAAACAGACCGGAGTCTTTATCTCTTCAGAATAATGAGAAAGATTTGATTGTCAAAGCTTTAGAAAAACATAATGGCAGAAGGAACCGTGCAGCAGACGAGTTGGGGATTAGCCAGAGAACTTTGTACAGAAAAATAAAACAATATAACTTAGAAGAATAAATTGTAAACATTAAATCAAAAAAATATGAACGTAAATTTTACCGCAAAGCCAATCAACTTTAAGTTAGGTGACTACATCAGCAAAGCCTTTGAGCTTATGAAGAAAGATTTTGGAAACATCTTTGTAGCATTTTTGTGCTGTCTTTTGATGGGTTTCATTCCTTTTTGCGGAATGCTGGGTGCAGGAAATTTTTATCAATATTTAAGAAAATTGAATAAAGGTCAGCAGGCAAGCCCGAGTGATATTTTCAATTTCGATAAATTTATGCCCTATTTTATTCTTCAACTGATTATAGTAGGAGGGTTTTTGGTCTTGTATATTCCGTTCATGATTATGATGCCGATGATTGCATACACTCAGGGTGATGATCCGTCTCCTATGATTGGTTTTATATTTTTACCTTTTATGGTATTGGTTTATGCAGCTCTTATTTACTTTATGCTAAAAGGATTTTATATTCCGGCATTGATTTCTTTAAAAGATGTAAATGATATCAAAACAGCCTGGAATACTTCAAAAGTTATGACCAAAGGGAATTTAGTGTCAATATTCCTTTTTTCATTGATATTGGTTGTCATTTTGTATGCTGGTATTCTTGCCTGTGGTATTGGTTTGTTTGCTACCATGCCTTTCGTTTATGTTGCCAATTATTTCGCTTACGAAGATGCTCTTCAGCAGATTGATTACGACGAAATTACCGAAATCGGTGCCACTAAAGGAACTTTTTAAATTTAAATGAAATGAATTCTCTTAAAAATCTTTTTTTACTATTCATATCTGTGAGTTTGCTTAATTCCTGCTACAGCTTCACAGGTTCATCTCTTAAGGATGAAAAAACGGTGCAGATTAACGAGTTTCCAAACAATGCTCCGTTGGTCAATCCTACACTTTCGCAGCAGTTTTCCACAGATATTCAAAACAGATTTTTACAGAGAACTACTTTAAAAGGAACAAAATCAAACCCCGATATTTTAATTGAAGGTGAGATTACAGATTATTCGATTACGCCTACCAACATCAGCTCCACCACGCAGCAGACTTCGGCGGGTACCATTCAGCAATCGCAGAATAAACTGACAATCACCATAAAGGTGCACTACGAAAACAAACTGCATCCCGATTTGAGCTTTGACAGAACGTATATGGACGAAGCTGCATTCAATAGCGATTTGTCGCAGGCAGATATCGAATCTTCGCAGGTGAGATTGGTGACAGACAGAATCATCAACAAGATTTTTAATGACATTGTAGCAAACTGGTAAGATGAAAACTAGAGTTTTAGAGCTTTTAAAAGAGCCCAGAAATATTCAGAAAGACGATCTTCAGATTCTGAAAGATCAGATACAGGAATTTCCGTATCTTCAAAATGTACGTGCCCTGCATCTTTACGGTGTGCACCTTTACGAATCTGAAAATTACCAGAAAGAGCTTTCTAAAACTGCGGCTTACACTACAGATAAAAAAAATCTATATCATCTCATCAATGGTAAATTAGAAGCGAAAAAAGCAGAAATTTCTTCGCCAAAAGTTTCTCAAATAACTGAAAATAAAAAGCCTTATCCTGCTTATGTTCCAAAAAGCGGAGGTTTTCCGTTGAGACGTCCTGAAGAAAAGCAGGAAACTCAAGTAGAAGAATCTCATTACACCGCTGTACAGCCTTTGCCGGAAGTTTCTAATCAGCCCGTGGAAGTAGAAGGGCAGAGAAACAGAATTCTTTTTGAAGGTGAAGAAAATTTTCTGAACGAAGAAAACACAACTAAAATTGACCTGGAATCCAGTAAGGAATCGGGGAATTTAGTGACAGAAAAACTGAATGTTTTTCCAGATATTCAAAGTGAAACGGTTAAGGAAGTAATTGAAGATAAATCTGAAATTAATGAATCTGAAGTAGACAATCTAAATTCTGAAATCCTAGAGTCTGAATCACCTCAGATATCAGAAGAAATTGAAGCTGTTGAAATTGAATCAGAGACAAAAAATCAGGAAATTCATACTTTAGAACCGGAAACAGATGATGAGGTTGAAGAAACGGAAATTAATTTTAATCAGTCTGAAATTAGGGTTTCACCTGATGATAATTTAGAGGAAGCGGTAGAAGCTATTGCGGAAGATAAAGCAATTAGTTTTCAGGAAATTGCACCTCTTGAAACTGAAACTAAAGAAGAAAGTACAGGAGATGAAACTGTGGCTCAGGATGAGGTTGAGAATCAAACCGATTTTACACCAGAAACCATCATTGCTGAAGATAAAATTGAATCTGAAGACGAAAAACAAAAAGTTGAAGACGGTTCTCAATTAAGTTTTCACGGAACAGAATCTTTCCTTCCTGAAGTGAAAATTGAATCTAAATCGCCAGTTCAGCAGGAAATTCCGGCGGAAAATTCTCGTTCTAAAAATAAATATGAAGATGAAATGCGCCGTCTGATTGAGCAGGTGGAGCTGAAAATGAAAGAGGCTAAAAAAGATGTAAATAACAACGACAAAATTGAGAAAGAAGAAGAAATTGTGAGTTCTGAAATCAGCTTTGCAGAAACGCAGTCTTTTGAAGTTGAAACACCGTCGCCGGAAGTTGTTGAAAATAAGGAAGAAATTAAAGTTGCTGAAGATGAAATCGCAGTGAGCGATAAAGAAATTTCTGCTGAAACTGAAGTTAATTCTCAGTCTGAAACAGAAAATGAGGATGAAACTGCACCTTCAACTTCATGGAAACCAATGTCCTTCGAAACCAATATTTTGGATTCTTCAATTGGTAAAAAGGCTGAAGTTGCTGAACAAAAACCGACTGAAAAGCCAGAACCTGCGATAAAAGAACAGGTGAAAGAGTCTGTTCAAATCGAAGAAACGGATGTTAAAAACGATGAAGATCAGGAAGTTGTAGAAACTTCAGAAAACAATGAGGAAAATTTAAGAGAAGAAGAAAAACACACTCCGGCTTTTAATGTTTCTTTTTTTGGGAATAATATTTCATCATTTATTAAATCTAACCAAAAAGAAGAATCAAATCAAAAGACTGAAGAAGAAATTAAACCTGAAGTTGGTGCTCAACCAAAAATTCAGCCTGACAAACGTCAGATTCCTTCCATTTTAGACAGCAATGTCCCCGGTTTTATCAATACATGGCAAAGCTGGCTAAAGATTGAGCGTCCTTTGGAAGTAGAAAAGGAAAAAGTTGAAATCAAAGAAAAAGCAATTGAAGCTTTCATTGAAAATAATCCTAAAATAAGTCAGCTGAAAGACGAAAGCAGTTTTGTAGTTAAAGAACGCACCGACGATATTTCACACCTGATGACAGAGACGCTTGCAAAACTTTATACCGAGCAGAAACTGTACTCAAAAGCAATTCAGGCATACCAGATTTTAATTGGAAAACATCCTGAAAAGAAATTATATTTTGAAGAAAAAATTCAGGAAGTAAAAGACATCCGAGGCAGATAAAAAATAAAAACAGATCATTTTCGATCTGTTTTTTTATTCTAATTTGGGTCTTGCTTTATTTTTAGATGAAAACTTTTTCATCAGTTTTTTACCTCCAATTACAATCAGTACAATTAAGATAATACTTAAAACAAAAGCGATAACGGGTGCAAGCATCGAGACAATCGTCATAAATCCTGCTCCGGCAGTTTCTGTACTTCCAACAATGAAATTTCCGGTTCCGCCTGTCGTTGCGGTGGAAGCCGCGCGCAAGCCTGCAAATCCTGAGCTGATTGTTGCTGCCGTTCCTCCACCTGCAATAATTGCCAAAGCCCATTGTGGAAAAGTTCCCAGATCTGCAAACTGACTCGCAAACAATACCGAGCCCGCCACCGTAGAAAGCGGAATGGCTGCAGAATCCAGTAAATTATCTACAAATGGTAAGTAATAAGCAAGAATTTCTGCAACAGTGGCAATTCCTGTCATAATTAATGTAGGAAGACCAGCGAGCCACTCAAAACTATCGCTCATGGGAATCCAGCCCAAATAAGAGGAAAGACTTACGGCAAACAGCGGCAGAAAAACTCTGAAACCGGTTGCGGCAGCGAGACCGATGCCAAAAAAGGCACTTACGATGTACGGAAAGTAGGGGATATTGTCAAGCATTTTATTTTCAGATTTGTGAAGTTTAAAATTAATGAAATTTTAAATGCTTTCTCTGAAAATTTTCAATGACTTATTTTTTACGCTGAGCCTGACACAGTTTTACAAACTGCTCCTCAACTTCTTTGTAACCAACCGCTTTTTCCGGAGAAGCCCAGAACAGCATTGCGTGTGACAAGTCGCCAAAAGATTCTTTGTACAAATCTTTATTTAAACGGAAACATTCACGTAAAAGTCTTTTAAAACGGTTTCTGTCGACCGCTTTTTTGAAATATCTTTTTGAAACCGACACTCCGAATTTCAGTTCAGGAATGGGAGTGTTTTCTTTATTTTTTAGAATAATGATACGCAGATTTCCAAAAGTTCTCCATTTTCCTTTTTCGAAAAGTAATTTGATGTCGTTTTTACCTTTCAGCTTTTCAGCAGATGGATATTTAAAGTTCTGCATCGGGAGATTCGGTCTTGTTAACCAGATAATTAATCACTTCCGAGGCAGCATATAACCCAAAAATGGCAGGCATGTAGCTGATTGTACCGTAAAAAGACCTTTTATAATTGCTTCCGTCGGTCATTTTCAGACTTTCTTCATCTTGAATATCATCAGAAAAAACGCAACGGACACCTTTGTCAATTTTTACTTTTTTCAGTCTTTTTCTGACTTGTCTTGCCAAATGACAATGTTTGGTTTTGCTGATGTCGCGTACCAAAACTTTCGTAGGGTCAGATTTTCCTCCGGCTCCCATGCAGCTTACTACTTTTGTTTTTCTGCGTTTTGCAGCAATAATTAGGGCTACTTTTGGTGTAATACTATCGATACAATCTAAAACATAATCGAAATTTTTTCCTTCAAAAACTTCTTCCATGCGTTCAGGATTTAAGAATTCGTTTATTCTCGTCAGATTAAGTTTCGGATTGATGTCTAAAAGTCTGTCGCCTACAATTTCAACTTTGTGTTTTCCAATTGTAGAATGCAGCGCAGGTAATTGTCTGTTAATGTTGGTGATGTCTACCGTGTCACCGTCTACGATGGTCATGCTTCCCACACCTGCTCTGGCTAAAAATTCTGCAGCAAAAGATCCTACACCGCCAAGTCCTACAACTAAGACGTTGGAATTATGAAGATTTTCCAAACCTGTTTCTTTGATGAGAAGTTCTGTTCTTTCCAGCCAGTTTTTATCCATTTCGTATTGTTTCTAAATTAGTAGCTATTTGATCCTGAAGATTTTCCAGTGATATTTTTTTTAAATCTGAAACTTTGTGATACAGTTCTTCGATATTAAAATCTGCATCATCGGTTTCCAAAAATATTTTATCTAAAGGAGCGTTTTTTAAAGTATTTTGCAAAGATAGATTATACAAAACGGCTTTTCCAAAACTCAGATAAAAATTATTTGAAAGAAGACTGTCTGCAATCGTCTGTTTTTTATTAAAACCATGCAAAATCATGGGGAAATCTGATTTTTTTCTAAATGGAATCAGTTCAGAAAACCTTCGGACACAGTGAATAATTAGAGGTTTTTTAAATTCATTAGCAATATTGATTTGTTCAAGAAAGATTTTGTTTTGAATTTCAGCAGTCGCCACAACCATCGAATCTAAACCACATTCGCCAATGGCAAAACAGTTTTCATTTATACTTGTTTTTAACCACTCAATTTGCTGTGTAAAATTATTTTCATCAATATCTTTCGGGTGAATTCCCACTGAAAACAAAACGTCCGGAACGGGTTGAAACAGTTCAAGATTATAGATTCCGTTCGTAATATTTATTTTGTGATGATGAAAATCAAAGTAAGGCATATTCAAAAATAATCAAATTATGTTTTAAATTCCTAAACGGCTGTTTATTGATTTTGTTAAAAAATTCATAACTTTAAGGCAAAGTCAGTTTCTATGAAGAAAAAGTTTACGGAAAAACAAATCCATATTTTAGATATTGCTGAAGAACTTATTGCCAGAAAAGGTTATGAAGGTACTTCTGTAAGGGATATTTGCTCAAAAGCGAATATCAATGTTGCGATGATTTCGTATTACTTTGGCTCCAAAGAAAAAATGATGTCCTATCTCTACCAGTACAGAGTTTTGAAAACGAGAGAGAATTTTTCTGAATTTGCAGACACTATCAAAGACGGGAAACCTGAAATGCAGATGAAGGAAATGGTGAAGTTTATTATCTCCCAACTTTTTAAATACAATTATTTTCACGGCTTTGTTACTCAGGAATTAAGACACTCCGATCAGGTGAAAAATGAACTTTTGGATTGCTATCAGTTGTTTGTACGAAAAATTGATGAAGTAACTAAAAAAGGGGTTGCTTCCGGCGTTTTTACTTTTACTCCAAAACCTGAGGATTTGCTTACCGTTATTATCGGAGCAACACTTTTTGTGATCAGAAATAAAAACTTTTACGAACTCTACGTTCCGCACAAAGATTCTGATTCTTATGACAAAGAAGCTGAAAAAAAGGTAAGAGTGAATACTTTAATGTCGGTTTTTGCTATTTTGGGATATGCTACAGACTAATTTTACGTTAAATAATCATAAAAAAAAGTCTTTTGCAAAAAAAGTTTTATTTTTGCAAATTAAAAGTTCGGAAAAATACCGAATCTGTTGAATTCCTTATGAAAAAGTATATTTTAGGTATTTTCGCTGTAGCGGTACTTGCTGCCTGCAAAAGCACTCAGCAAAAAGCATTGACAAGTGCGGATAAAAATTTTATCCTGAAGACCGCCAACGAAAATTTTGCTAAAAAGAAGTGGAAGAATGCTTTGGCGTTATATGACAGGTTACCAAACCTAGTTGCAGGTACAGATGATGCTCCCAACGTAGTTTTTAATTCTGCGTATGCTAATTATTATGATAAAAATTATAAGCTGGCAGGGCATCAGTTTAAAAATTTCTCGGTAAGCTTTCCGCAGGATCCTAGAAAAGAAGAAGCTGCATATATGTCTGCATTGTGTTACTACAACGGATCTATGGATTATAACTTAGATCAGTCGAGTACAGAACTGGCAATTAACGAGCTTCAGGATTTCCTGACTAACTATCCGGATTCTGAGAGAGGCAAAAACATCAACACCATGATTGATGAACTGACTTATAAATTAGAATTTAAAGCATACGAAAATGCAAAACACTATTACAAAATGGGAGATTACAAAGCTACCGGTGTTGCATTCGAAAACGTTTTGGAAGATTTCCCAAGTACAAAACTTCGTCCGAAAATTTATGATTATATGATGAATGCACGCTATTTTTTGGCAGTGGGTTCAAATTATCAGCTTAAAGACGAGCGTATAGAAAGTGCTTTGGCTTTCACAAGACAGGTAGAAAAAGAACTTCCAAACACAGAATATTCTAAAACTGCAGTTGACCTGAGAGGAAAACTTGAAAGAGAGAAGAAAGATTTTGTAGTTGTGAAGAAGCAGAATGAAGAAAGAATCGCATTGCTGAACGAAAGACAGAAAAGAATTGCTGATCAGGAAGCTAAAAAGGTGAAAACCGAAGAGCAGATGAAAGATCAGATGCAAAACGAAAAGCAGGCAAACCAAATGAGAAGAGACAGTGCAGTGTTGCAAACACCTCCTCCTGCTGCCACTTTCAAAATCCAAAGATAAGTCGTACATTTGCCATCTTAAAAATAAATTAATTTTCTCAAAATGAGCGTAAAAGATACAAAAGCAGAAGTAAATACCATTACTTATAACAAAGACAAGATTGAAGACAAAGTAGGATCAATCTACGAAGCGATTGTTATCATGGGCAAAAGAGCTGAGCAGATCAACGCAGAAATTCGTACAGAGCTTCACAATAAATTAGATGAATTTGCTGTGCACAATTCTACTTTAGAAGAAGTTTTCGAAAACAGAGAGCAAATTGAAATCTCTAAGCATTACGAAAAACTTCCGAAACCAACTTCTATCGCAATTGAAGAGTGGTTAAACGATGACGTTTACTTCAGAAAAACTGAAGACAGAAAATAACAATATGTGTTTTTTATAAACAAAGGTCATAAGAGATTTTTCTTTTATGACCTTTGTTGTTTACACCACTGCTGTTCACCAAAAAATAAGTATTTTAGTACTTTAAAAATATTTTAATGGCAATCTCAGGAAAAAAAATCCTTCTTGCAGTTTCCGGCGGTATCGCAGCTTACAAAATCCATTTTCTGATTCGGGATCTGGTGAAAAAAGGTGCAGATGTACAGGTGATTATGACAGCTGATGCAGAACAGTTTGTAACCAAATTGAGTCTTTCAGTTTTATCTAAAAAACCTGTTTACAGCGATTTCTATGATGAAAACGGAACGTGGAACAGTCATGTAGAATTAGCTTTATGGGCAGATTTGATGATTGTAGCGCCCTGCACAGCAAATACTTTGGCTAAAATGGTCAATGGGATTTGCGATAACCTTGTGATTGCAACCTACATGTCGGCAAAATGTCCTGTTGTTATTGCTCCGGCGATGGATTTGGATATGTATAAGCACCCTTCAACAAAGGGAAATCTTGATCTTGCTGAAAGTTTTGGACACATGATTATTCCTGCAGAAAGTGGTGAATTGGCAAGCGGATTGGTCGGTCAGGGAAGAATGGCTGAACCTGAAACAATTGTAAGAACGGTTGAAGTTTTTTTCAATTTAAATCAAAATAAAACTTTAGAAGGGCAAACTGTTTTAATTACGGCAGGGCCAACTTATGAAGCAATTGATCCTGTGAGATTTATCGGAAATCATTCTTCCGGAAAAATGGGTTATTCGTTGGCGGATGAAGCGGCAAAACGGGGTGCGAAAGTGATTCTGATTTCCGGGCCGAGTTCTGAGAAAATTTCAAATCAAGATATTGAAATCCATAGAGTGACGTCGGCAAAAGAAATGTTTGATAAAGTTTTTGAATTTTATGACACCATTGATATTGGTATTGCGAGTGCTGCTGTAGCAGATTATACTCCAAAAGTGGTTGCTTCAGAGAAAATCAAAAAAAATGAAGACAGTTTCACAATTGAATTAATTAAAAATCCAGACATTCTAAAAACGATGGGTCAGCAGAAAAAACATCAGTTTCTGGTTGGTTTTGCCCTCGAAACTCAAAATGAAGAAGAAAATGCAATGGGAAAGCTTCAAAAGAAAAATCTCGATATGATTGTCTTAAATTCTTTAAGAGATGCTGGAGCTGGATTTAAAAACGACACCAATAAAATTAAAATTTTCACGCAAACAGAAAAGAAAGAATTTGATTTAAAATCTAAAGACTCTGTCGCCAAAGACATTCTCGATTTCGTTGAAAATCAATATTTAAAATAAATTTAATAAATTTCCGTTCTCAATTTTAATCTTAGAAATGAAAAAATATATCATCATACTATTTCTGCTTTTAATTTCTCAGTTTTCATCGGCTCAGGAAATTCTCGCGACAGTAAATGTTAATACACAGCAAATTCAGGGAAGTAATACACAGGCTTTCAAAGCTTTGGAAAAAAGTTTAAGAGACTTTATCAATAATACGAGCTGGACGGGGAAAAAACTTCAGAATTTCGAAAAAATAAAATCAAATTTTTCTCTGATTCTCAGCGAAAGAGACGGAAACAGATACAAGGGAAAAATTGTAATACAGGCTGTGAGACCAGTTTATAATTCCACTTACGAATCTCCACTGATCAATATTGAAGATACAAAATTTGGATTTGAATATGTGGAAAATGAGAATCTTGTATTCAATGAAAGGCAGTTTTCAGGAAAAAACCTGATTGATGTAATCAGTTTTTACGTTTATGTAATTTTAGGTTATGATGCCGACAGTTTTCAATCCAACGGTGGAACTCAGTATTTTTCAAAAGCTCAGCAGATTGCGCAAAATTCACAGAACAGAGGCTATGAAGGCTGGAATCAGATTAATGAACCACGAAGCCGCACTATTTTGATTGGAGAAATTTTAAATCCAAATATGAATCAGCTTCGTTCAACGATGTACACTTATCACAGAGCAGGCTTAGACAATCTTTTCAATCAGGATCAGAGCCAGGGAAAAAAAATTCTTTCAGATGCTCTGCTGCAGCTGAAAATGTATGAAAACAACTTCCAGCAGAACTATTTCTTCAATACTTTTATCAATAATAAGAGTGATGAGATTTACAATATTTTCAACTCCGGAAACAACGGGGGTGTGAATATAAGCGAACTGAAACAGCTGATGATTACATTTGCTCCAAAGTTTACAGATGACAAGTGGAATAAATGGAAGTAAACATTTGATGTTGAATTCTCATTCTTAAAATTTTATATTTGCATTACAAAATGCAGCTTTCATTATGCTTTCGAGAATTTATATCAAAAACTTTGCACTCATCGATGTGCTTGAAGTTAATCTAAATAAGGGTTTACAGGTCATCACTGGAGAAACCGGTGCTGGGAAATCTATCATCCTCGGGGCTTTACGTCTTATTTTGGGTGAAAGAGCCGACTTGAAATCTATTTCTAAAGCGGAAGAAAAAAGCATTGTAGAAACTGAATTTTCTTTAAATAATCAGTTCAAAAAATTCTTCATCGAAAACGATCTCGATTACGAGCATCAGACGATTATCAGACGTGAAATTCTTCCTTCGGGCAAGTCCAGAGCATTTATCAATGATGTTCCGGTGACTTTGGATATTTTAAAAGAACTCACTTCGCAGCTGGTAGACATCCATTCTCAATTTGAAACTTCTAATTTATTTACTTCAGAATATCAGTTTAAAATTATTGATGGAATTTCTGGAAATAAATCAATTTTAGAAGAATATCAGAAAGAATTTTCAGATTTTCAAAGTCTTCAGCTGCAACTTAAAAAATATAAAACCCAGCTTTCAGAAAATACCAAAGAAAGCGATTACAAAACGTTTCTTCTCAACGAATTAGAAGAAATTGATTTGGATCATATTGATTTTGAAGAGCTTCAAAACCAACTTTCTGTTCAGGAAAACGCCGAGATGATTTCAGAAAATCTTGCTCAGGTCTTGTCAAGATTCCATCAGGAGGAAGTGGGTATTCTTTCGTTTTTTAATGAAGCTAAAAATAAAATTTCAAAAATCGCTGAAGTCTCTACCAATTTTTCTGAATTGGATGTAAGACTCGAAACTTCTTTTGTAGAATTAAAAGATATTATTTCTGAATTGGAAGATGAAGCTGAAAAAATTGAGATTAATCCGGAAAATTTAGCACTTTTAAGTCTTCTTAATAACAAACTTAATACGCTTTTCATCAAACATAATGTTTCTGATGTCGAAGGCTTGAGAGAAATCAGAGATCAGTTGGCAGGCGAACAGAAGGGTGCTTCCGAACTTGAGGAGCTGATTGTTCAGATTGAGAAAAACATTGTTTTAAAAGAAAAAGCACTGGCTGATCTTTCAAAAAAACTTTCAGATAGAAGAAAGAAAAGCACACCGTCTTTTATTTCTAAAGCTGAAGGTTTGCTTAAAAAATTAGGTCTGGAAAAAGCAAAAGTTGAGATCGAGCTACAAAATTCACAAGAATTCAACTCTTTTGGAAAAGAAAATATTCAATTATTATTTCAGGCCAACTCAGGTTTTCCTCTAAGACCGATTCAAACGGCGGTTTCCGGTGGTGAAAGATCAAGAGTGATGCTCGCTGTAAAGAAAATTATTGCAGAAAGTGACGAACTTCCTACTCTGATTTTAGATGAGATCGACACTGGAGTTTCCGGAAAAGTAGCTGAAGAAATAGGAAATCTGATGCGTGAAATGTCTGAAGATATGCAGCTGATCGTCATTTCCCACCTCGCACAGGTTGCTGCAAAAGGTAACGACAATTACAAAGTGGTAAAACAGGATATCAACGGAAAAACACAATCTAATATCATCGCACTTTCTGATGAAGAAAAACTGAATGAAATTGCGCAGTTGCTTTCAGGAAGTAAAATTACTGAGGCGGCAATGGCGCAGGCTAAAGAGTTGATGGGCTAATTTCTTCTTTTTTTGAGATGTTTTAAGTAAAAATTTTCAATTTATCCCATAAATAGGGACTTATTCTGTAACATATTTAAACTTATCTTTACTAATATTTAAAAAGTAAACTATGTTTAAAAGGTTTCTAAAGCTTGAATGGAAGAGCTTTTTCCGTGGTTCATCGTTGGGAATCAATCTTGCGATGAAGATTTTTAGAATCATCGGAATTTGTTTCTTTGTTTTGTGGCTTGCAATGATGGCTTTCATTGCCTATTTCTATGTAGAGGAGGAAATGAATGAAGATCCTTTGAAAGTGATTTCCCGCTTCATGATTATCGGTTGGGTGCTTGATTTGTATATGAAATACATGGTTCAGCAGATTCCGACGCAGAATATTAAACCTTTTCTTACTCAGAATATTCCTAAAAAAGTTGTCGTCAATTATACTTTAATTAAAACTTTTCTTACGCCGCTGAGTTGGTTTAATTCAATATTTCTCATTACATTTTGCGGAATTTTAGCGTTCAACGGTTATGATTTTCTGGGAATTGTAGCTTGGTTTATAGGGGTATCATCTTTATTTTATCTGAATAATTTTCTCAATCTTTTATTTAATGATAAAGAAAATGTAGCCATCGGAGCAGGAATTTTGATTGCAGTTTTTGCTGCTTTAAATTATTACGAAATTGTCCCTGTTTTATCTTACTCAGAAAAGATTTTCTATAATTTGTACGAACGACCTTATTTTGCGGTAGTTCCTGCTATGCTTTTCCTTGGTCTGTGGAAAATTACCTTCAATTACATCCGAAAAGGTTTTTATCTTGATGAAGGTCTTGAAGCTAAAAAAGAAATCGGAAAAACCGAAAACATCGCTTTCCTGAATAAATACGGAGCTATTGGAACATTTATCAACAATGACATCAAAATGTTGAAGCGAAATAAGGTAACCAAAGGTGTTGTGATAGGCAGTTTCCTTTTTGTGTTTTACGGCTTGCTGATGTTTTCAAATAAATACTACCAGACACCTGCAGCATTAATGTTTATGGGGCTTTTTGTAACCGGAGGCTTTCAGTTTACTTTCGGTGGGAGAGTTCCCGCGTTCGACAGTGCCTATTATCCTCTGATGATGACGCTCAACGTGCCATATAAAGAATACATCAAAGCCAAATGGTGGCTTATGAATATTGTAACGGTCTTTTCTATTGTCTTGGCCTTATTCTACATATACTTCGGATGGGATGTCTATCTAGCATTTTTTGCGGCAGGACTATACAATATTGGCGTCAATTCTCAGTTTACCCTTTTGTCGGGCGCTTACAATAAAAATCTCATTGATTTAAATGCAAAAGAAAAAAGAGTCGGACAAAAAAATACTTTCAGTTTTAAGACTCTTATTTTAATGATACCTAAAATGCTCTTACCAATGGCTGTTTACGGGATATTCTTTTATTGCTTCGGAATTACTGCTGCGGTCGCCAGCATCGCAGTTTTGGGTCTTTTAGGATTTATTTTTCGTGAAAAAATCTTCGATATGATTATTAAAGTTTATAAAACCGAGAAATACAGTACGATTGAGGCTTTTAAGAAAGATTAAGTTGAAAGAACCAAGTAGAAAGAGCCAAGTAAAAAGTATAAAGAGTCAAGTAAAGTAATTCGGGTTCATACTGAAAAGTTCAGTAACAGCTGTCAAGCTTGAAAGTCGTGTTATTATAGCAAAACCAAACACCCATCATCCCACATCCAACACCCAACATAATACACCAAAAAAATGATTACAATTCAAAACCTCACGAAAACCTACGGTACAGCAACAGTTCTCAACATAGAAAATTTAGAAATTACAAAAGGCGAAACGTTCGGTTTGGTCGGAAATAACGGTGCGGGAAAGACAACACTTTTCAGTTTAATGCTTGATTTAATTCAGCCTACAGCAGGTTTTGTAAGTGTTGATAATATCAAAGTAAACGAATCTGAAGTATGGAAAAACAAAGTCTCAGCATTCATCGATGAAACTTTCCTGATTGGATATTTGACTCCTGAAGAATATTTTTACTTCATAGGCGAGTTGAGAGGTCAGAATAAAGCTTCTGTAGATGAGTTTTTAAAGCAGTTTCATGATTTGTTTAATGGAGAAATCGTCAATGCAGGAAAATACGTCAGAGATCTTTCAAAAGGAAATCAGAAAAAAGTAGGAATTGTTGGAGCATTAATTGGAAAGCCCGAAATTATTATTCTTGATGAGCCTTTTGCTAATTTAGATCCATCCACACAGATCAAACTGAAAAATATGATTCGTGATTTTGCCAGAGAAAATGGGGTGACGTTTTTAATTTCAAGTCATGATCTTGCCCACACAACAGAGGTTTGCAACAGAATTGTGGTTGTGAATAAAGGTGAAGTCGTACGTGATATACAAACAACTCCCGAAACTCTACGCGACCTTGAAAAGTATTTTGAAGATCAGGTCAACTCAGGGAAAAAGGAAGTGATTTCTGAAGAGCCTGTAATTACAAAGGATTTACCAACAGAAAATACAAGCGGGACGTTTTAATTAAATCTAAAGGTAATCGACGGTAAAATTACAAGCCCTGAAGGGGCGACAAAATCAGCATCGGGTGCAGCCCGATGTTTTACATTTGACAATATCACAAAGCCCTGAAAGGGCGACATAATACGAATTGCATCCAATTCTGTAATTTTTAAAAATAATTTAATAAAATATAACATTCATTTTCAGTAGGTTACGAGAAATTTAAGTATAATTTAAAAAAGATTGTAACCATTTTAAACTTTTGCTGTCTTTAGTATAGAAATCGAAGATTCGACGAAGTCAAATAGAATAAACCATGAAGCTTTTGTTTGGAAATAAAAAAGATGATTTGCTGAGCCGCCTCAAAAGACAGGATCCGGCTGCGCAGAAAATCTTTTATGATCAGAGTGTAAAGAAATTTCTGAGTGTTGCAAAAAGCTACGTCAGCGATATCTATCAGGCGGAAGATTGCGTAATCAAAGCATTCTGCAAGATTTTTAAAAACATCGAAAGCTTCCGTGGTGAAGGAAACTTCGAAGGTTGGGCGAGAAAAATTGTAGTCAACGAATGCCTCAATTTCATTAAAAGCCGCAAAACGGTTTTTTACCTCGACGACGTTCATGCTTCTGTTCTGGAAGATTTGCAGGAAGAGACTTTTGATTTTGACTTTAATGCTCAGGAACTTTTAGATCAGCTTCCGGATGCGTACAAAATGGTTTTCAACCTTTATGTGATTGAAGAATATTCGCATCAGGAAATTGCAGATACGCTGAATATTTCTCTGGCAGTGAGCAAGACCCAACTCTTCAGAGCAAAAGAAAAATTAAGAAAGATTTACTTTCAACAACAAAAACAACTGAAAAATGAACTCGTTTAATAATAATTTTGAAAAACAATTCAAAAAACAAATCGACGAAAGAGAGATTACTCCTTCAAGGGATTTGTGGGCAGAAATTCAGGCTCAGACTGAAAATTCTGTTTCCGGAAAATCTAAATTGAACTGGGTTTATCTGGCTGCGTGTTTTATTGTAATTTTTGGTTTGGGAGCGCTTTTATTTTTTAATAATGATGCAGATCCAAAATCACAACTGGCTCAAACGGTAAACATACCTTCTCAAAAACAGGAAAATCCGGTAGAGGAAATTAATTCGAATGAAATTATTCCTGAAAAAGAAGAAAAATTGGCTGAGACTAAAAATATTTCTTTGCAGGAAAAAACAGTTCAGGAAATTCAGACTCAAAGCAATCTGCCACTTATCAAAGAAAATCCTTCGGAAGTTGCTTCTCAAATCATTATTCAGAATCAGCCTGCGAAAATCATCGCAAAATCCGATTCTGTACAGGTGAAAAAGAAAAAGAGATTCGTTGATCCTTCAACCTTACTTTTCTCAATCGAGCATAAAGATGTTATCGAAAAATCTAAAGATGGCAGCAATGTCGCAACCATCGATCTGAACAATAAATAATTCAATTCTAAACTAAAAAATAATAATATCATGATTAAGAAATTTATCATCACAGGAATGTTGTGCCTTGTTGCAACGACAGTTAATGCACAGAAAAAAGCGTTAGGAATCAACCTTCAGTCTAAAGAAGACACCACTGTAAGTCCGATTGTTAAAGAGAAAGTAGAAGAGTACGCTGCAAAGATCAATGCAATTATTCAGGAAGAAAAGAAGCTGATGGAAAGCGAATTATTAGTTCTTCAAGCCAAAAATTTAGATAAAGCTGAATTCGACAGACAGAAAGCGCAAATTGCCGACAGTTATTCGGATAAAATAGATACAAAAATTGAAGCTTTGGGTTTTGATTTGGATCAGGTCATCCAAAAGCAGGTAAGATATTCTCTTTTAAATTCTGACGTAACCTCAAACGAAGAATTAAAATCACAATTACTTAAAAAATACCGTCCCACAAAAAACCTTGAAGGCTATTTTTCTTACGGAATTATGACGCTGACCAATGACAAACCTGATAATGATTTAGACAAAAACTTAGGATACGCCAACAATCTGGAGTTTGGTTTAAAATTCAATTACCAGTTCAGCAGAACGAGCCCTTGGGGATTGATTTCGGGTTTAGGGTTTTCATGGAGAACGGTTCGTCCCGATAATAATATGATTTTCACAAAACAAAACAGCGATGTGATGTTGGCAAAATACGAAGGGAGTCTTGATAAAAGCAAATTGAGAACAGGTTATTTGATGGTTCCTTTCGGATTTCAATATAATTTTTCTAAAATTAAAAATGCCGGAATGGATGTTCAGTACAGAACATATTCAGACGGTTTGCGAATGACTGCGAACGTTTATGGCGGTGTAAGAATGTCAACTAATAATATCGTTAAAGGAGATTCTCAAAGTTTCAGAGACCGTTCGAACTATCAGGTAAATCCATTTGTTTATGGCGCTCAGTTCACGGTTTCTTATGATAACTTAAGTGTTTTCGTAAAAAGAGATTTCAGCAATTTCTTCAAAGATTCTTATTTTGAAAATGATAAAGCTTTGGTTTTCGGAATTGCTTTAGGCTGGTAAGATTTTTCACATTTATATTTAACAGAAAACTCCGCAGAAATTTATTTTCCACGGAGTTTTTATCAATTATTTAAATTTTTATCTCCCACAGATTTCACGGATTTGCACAGATTAGTACGTTCAAAAATCTATTAAATGTGTAGAAACTGTGACGCTTTTGTCTCACGCAGACTTTGCAAATTGAGCAGATCTAAAATCTGTGAAAATCTGTGTAATCCGTGAGCAATATTCTATTTCAAACTTCCCACCATATCCTCAGGTTTCACCCATTCATCAAACTGTTCAGCAGTCACAAAACCAAGATTGATGGCTTCTTCTTTTAGTGTTGTTCCGTTTTTGTGAGCAGTTTTTGCAATTTTTGCAGCATTTTCATAACCTATATGCGTGTTCAAAGCGGTTACCAGCATCAAAGATTTATCAACTAACTCTTTTATTCTCTCATGATTCGGTTCAATGCCAACGGCACAATGATCATTGAATGAAATACAAGCATCAGCGATTAATTGAGCCGACTGCAGGAAATTGTAAGCCATGACCGGTTTGAAAACATTCAGTTCATAATTTCCCTGAGTTCCCGCAAAAGAAATTGTGGTGTCATTACCTAAAACCTGAGCACAAACCATCGTTAAAGCTTCATTCTGTGTAGGATTTACCTTTCCAGGCATAATTGAAGAACCAGGCTCATTTTCCGGAATATGAATTTCACCAATTCCTGAACGGGGTCCGGAAGCCATTAACCTGATATCCTGAGCAATTTTGTATAAGGAAACCGCCAATTGCTTCAACGCGCCGTGAGATTCTACGATTGCATCGTGAGCGGCCAAAGCTTCAAATTTATTTTCGGCTGTTACAAAAGGTAGATTTGTAAACTGTGCAATATATTCTGCAACTTTTACATCATAACCTTGAGGTGTGTTTAACCCTGTTCCAACTGCAGTTCCGCCCAAAGCCAATTCAGAAAGATGGGGTAATGTATTTTTTAAAGCTCTAATTCCATAATTCAACTGGGCAACATATCCTGAAAACTCCTGACCTAAAGTCAATGGCGTAGCATCCATCAAATGTGTTCTCCCGATTTTTACAATGTCTTTAAAGGCAGCTGCTTTCTCGTTCAACGTATTTTTTAGTTTCTCAACTGCAGGAATTGTAACTTCAACTACTTTTTTGTACGCTGCTATGTGCATTGCTGTTGGATAGGTATCATTTGACGACTGAGATTTGTTCACATCGTCATTCGGGTGAACTTCAGTTTTGTCGCCTAAGTTTCCGCCAGCATTAAAGTGAGAACGGTTGGCAATCACTTCGTTCACATTCATATTCGACTGTGTTCCCGAGCCGGTTTGCCAGATGACCAACGGAAACTGATCATTCAGTTTGCCATCCAGAATCTCATCGCAAACCTTGCCAATCATATCTCTTTTTTCTGCGGGAAGAACTCCCAAATCTTTATTGGTAAATGCTGCAGCTTTTTTTAAATAAGCAAATGCTTCAATAATTTCATGAGGCATTGAACCTTCGGGACCAATTTTAAAATTGTTTCTTGAACGTTCTGTCTGCGCGCCCCAAAATTTGTCTGCAGGAACCTGCACTTCACCCATGGTGTCTTTTTCTATTCTGTAATTCATTGTGAAATTGTTTTCTTCAGGTTTAGGCTGAGGTTAAGGTTGGATCAGACTTAACCTTAACCTCAGCCTCAATTGATAAAGTTAAACAATGTAAAACAACCCCGCAATTTATAATCATTATAAATACGCATCTAAATCATTGATTTTACTCATGCTTTTTTCACGATGTTTTATTTTTGCACGGAAAATAGAAAGTAACATGGATTTTAAATATCAGGATCCGTATCCAATTTTGAAAGATGATACGGTTTATAAAAAATTGACTTCAGACTATGTGAAAGTGGAGCAACATGGCGAAAGAGAAATTTTAACCATCGACCCAAAAGGTCTGGAACTTCTTGCTGAAGAAGCTATGGCAGACGTTTCTTTTATGCTTCGGTCTTCCCATTTGGAAAGTTTAAGGCGAATTATTGATGATCCTGAAGCGACTGATAACGACCGATTTGTTGCTTACAACTTACTTCAGAATGCTGCAGTAGCCGTTGAAGGTGCTTTACCTTCTTGTCAGGATACAGGAACGGCGATCGTGATGGGTAAAAAAGGCGAAAATGTTTACACAGGCGTTGAAGACGGCGAATATTTAAGCAAAGGAATTTATAATACGTACCAAAAAAGAAATTTGAGATATTCTCAGGTCGTTCCTCTAACGATGTTTGATGAGAAAAATTCAGGTTCAAATCTTCCGGCGCAGATTGATATCTATGCTAAAAAAGGAAATTACTACGAATTTTTATTCTTGACGAAAGGTGGTGGTTCTGCCAACAAAACTTTCCTTTATCAGAAAACGAAATCTTTACTGAACGAAAAATCTCTTGAAGCTTTCGTTAAAGAGAGAATTTCAGATTTGGGAACGGCTGCCTGTCCTCCTTACCATTTGGCTTTGGTAATTGGTGGAACTTCAGCTGAAGCAAACTTAGCGGCGGTAAAAAAAGCATCTGCAAAATATTATGACAATCTTCCGACAGAAGGAAATGAAGCCGGACAGGCATTCAGAGATTTGGAATGGGAAGCGAAAGTTCAGAAAATCTGTCAGGAAAGTGCGATCGGTGCTCAGTTTGGCGGAAAATATTTAACGCACGACGTGAGAGTGATCAGATTGCCTCGTCACGCCGCTTCCTGTCCGGTAGGGATGGGAGTTTCATGTTCAGCAGACAGAAATATCAAAGGAAAAATTACCAAAGACGGAATTTTCTTAGAGCAGTTGGAGCAGGATCCAAAAAGATTTTTACCAGCAACACCGCCACATTTGGAGGCAGCAGTTGAAATTAATTTGAATAAACCGATGCCTGAAATTTTGGCAGAGCTATCAAAATATCCAATCAAAACAAGATTAAAATTAAACGGAACTTTAATCGTTGCAAGAGATATCGCTCACGCAAAGATCAAAGAATTGTTAGATGCAGGGCAGCCGATGCCTGAATATTTCAAAAATCACCCAATTTATTATGCCGGACCTGCGAAAACACCGGAAGGAATGGCTTCAGGAAGTTTTGGACCGACGACTGCGGGAAGAATGGATGTCTATGTTGACGAATTCCAAAGTCACGGCGGAAGCATGGTGATGCTGGCAAAAGGAAACAGAACTGCTGATGTAACGAACGCATGTAACAAATACGGCGGTTTCTACATCGGTTCAATTGGTGGCCCTGCTGCAATTTTAGCGAAAGAAAATATTTTGTCTGTTGAGGTTGTAGATTTCCCAGAATTGGGAATGGAAGCGGTTAGAAAAATTGAAGTAAAAGATTTCCCGGCGTTTATCATAACTGACGATAAAGGCAATGACTTCTTCGCAAATTTGGCACATTAATTAGTTTAAATTTAAAATAAATAGCAAAAATCAGCTTTCATGTTTTGCCTAAGAGGTAAAAATGTTCTATTTTTGCGTAAATCTTTAAGAAAAGAATCATGATGTTATCAGCATTTTGGCCGTTTTACCAATTCATCTGGACAGTTTACTTCATCTGTATGTTGCTTGTCGGGTTTTGGTGTATTATAATGTTTTTCGGATTTATCATTCCACTTTGGTTAACTGAAGGTTTGAAAGAATATTTCGGAAAAGTAAAACCTTTTGATCCTGAGAAAATCAGAAGCAAAATGCTTTATGAGCAGGAAGGTGTAGAAGTTGTTTACAACTCACCTAAAGGTCACGGTCCTTTTGTTCACGATAGCCACGGAAGTCACGGACATCATTAATTGATTGTCAGTTCTTTTTCCCCTGAATTCGGAAAAAGGACTATCAAAGCAAAACAACATATATTTAAAACCACTGTTTTTTACGGTGGTTTTTCTTTTTGTTCAAATTTTTCTCAGTTGATCGGGAGAAATTCCAAACTTCTTTTTAAATGCTCTGCTGAAATTAGGGACGTATTCGTAACCACACTCTGAAGCAATTTCTTTGATGAGATGATTGTTGAAAACAATCATTTTTCGGGCTTTCAACATTCTGAGTTCATTGATGTATTCTGAAACTGTAGTTTTAAATTCAGATTTAAATTCAGACCTGATTTTAGTTTCATTTAAACCAAATTTCACGGCAATATCATTTATACTGATTTGTTTCGTATAATATTGATCAATATAAATTTTTATAATTTGGGCGATATTTTCGGTGGTTTGGATTATTTTGGGTTCACTGAACTGCTCAAAAATTAGCATCAGAAGCTTGATGATCTTGGCTTCGATTAAAAGTTTTTTTAAAATTCCTTTTTTAGAACTCCCCGTAATTTCTTTGATAATCATGTGCATTTCCACCGTAATTTTTGGTGGCTCTGCATGATTTAACAGAATAAACTGATTTGTAATCATCCTTTTCAAAATACTGTCGTTTTCTTTGCTTTCCTGAGGGTTCAGAAGATTTACGATATAAGAATATTCAAACTGAATATGAAGAAATTGCATTGCAGAATTGCTTTTTGAAATCAGTTTTGCGGTTTTTTTAGAAAAACTGTAATGAAGAATGTAAGAATTTTTTTGAATCGAAATTTCAGAATGAATATCATCTGCTTCAAGACTCATGTTGGAGCTCAGGAAAAATACAAGATTGAAGCAATTTTCAGTTTCGATTTGGTATTCATTAGCAGATCCACCAATGTTTACGGAGATATTTTCGTTTTTGAAAAAAGGTAGATTGGTTTCTGATGGCATTTTCTTTTCTGTAAAATCTACCACAAATTTAATTAGAATAATTAAAAATAATAAAAATTAAAATATGAGTTTTGTTATGAATTTTTGGATTAAAATTTTGTTTAAATTTGATTAAAATGATCAATCATGAAAATCGTAAAATTTATTATCTGCCTGCTTTTCGGGCTTATGTTTGCCAACGCCGGCTTAGACAAGTTCCTACACTACATGCCGATGCCGGAAATCACACCGGAACAGATGAAGATTTTTGATGCGTTTAAAAAATTGCACTGGCTGATGCCTTTGGTAGGAGCGGTAGAAATTATTGGCGGATTACTGTTTATCTTCCCAAAAACACGGGCTTTGGGTGCTATTGTGATCTTCCCGGTAATGGTCGGAATTATTCTTCACGTTTTCACCATCGACAAATCTACGATGGGAATGTCAATTGCGGGTGTTTTGTTTTTAATCAATCTTTGGATGATTATTGATAATAAAGAGAAATATAAAGCTTTGCTGAAATAAGAATGTGAATTGTGAATTGTGAATTTTGCTTCGCAAGTGAATTTCAAAAATTGACAAGCAAAGCGAATTGACTATTCACAATTGACTTTTACACAAATGCGCTGAAACCTGTAATCGAACGACCTACAATCAGAGAATTAATTTCTTTCGTTCCTTCGTAAGAATAAATCGCTTCAGCATCGGCAACAAATCTTGCAACGTCATATTCAAGAAGAATTCCGTTTCCTCCCATTACTTCACGCGCTCTGGAAACAACATCTCTTGTTCTCATCGTACAGAAAACTTTAGCTAAAGAAGCGTGTTCATCTTTCAAAATCCCTTCATCCTGCATTTCGGAAAGTCTGAAAACCATCGTCTGCATTGCGGTAAGGTTAGAAAGCATTTCCACCAAATGCCCCTGAATCATCTGGAACGAAGCAATTGGTTTTCCGAACTGTTCTCTTGTTCTTGTATAAGCCAAAGCACTTTCATAAGCTCCTCTTGCGCAACCGGTCGCCATCCACGCAACTCCAGCTCGCGTCATTCTCAGAACTTTTGCGGTATCTTTAAATGAGTTGGCATTTTGCAAACGGTTCAGTTCAGTTACAACACAATCTTTCAGTGTAATTAAACCATTTTGAACAATTCTCAAAGCCATTTTCCCTCTGATTTTCTCAACAGAATATCCTGGATTATCTTTTTCAACGATGAAACCTTTCACTTCGCCATCGTCTAAATCTCTAGCCCAAATAATAATGATGTCTGCAAAAGTGGCGTTGCCGATCCATTTTTTCTGTCCGTTTAAAATCCATCCTTCAGGTGTTTTTTTGCAGGTAACTGTTAAACCACCCGCCGCTCCGGAACCTACTTCAGGTTCAGTTAAGCCAAACGCTCCGATTTTCTCAAACTTCTGCATTTGAGGAAGCCATTTCTGTTTCTGCTCTTCCGAACCGCAAATATAAATTGATCCCATTGCCAAACCGGACTGTACACCGAAAAATGTTGCAATAGAAGCATCAACTCTTGCCATTTCCATTGCGATAACGCCTTCCATTAAAAACGGCATTCCTTTGCAACCGTAACCTTCATACGTCACACCGCAAATATCGAGTTTCTGAAATTTAGAAATTAATTCATGTGGAAATTCGTCTCTTAACCAATAATGATTAACTAAAGGCTTCACTTCTTTTTCCATAAACGCTCTTACTTTCAGCTGAACTTCTCTCTGCTCCGGAGTCAAAGTGTGATAAATGTCGTAGAAATCTCCATCGATTGGAGGAAGCTCTTTTTTCTTTTTATTGGGATCAAGCATTTTCATCATTCCGCTGAGCTGTTTGTCATCCAGTTTGGAAAAGTTTTCCATGAGTTTTGGAAGATTTACTTTCTGCGAAATTTCACTCAGCTGATCAAAATCAATCGATCTGAATAATTCTATGGCGTTTCTGATTTTGGAAAAAGTTTTAGACATATTGATTTCTGTTTTGATTTGTAAAATTTAAGCAAAAATCAATCCGAACGTGGTACACTAAGCGATAGTGTGATTTACAAATTATTGATTTACAATTAAATAAATCGAAATAATTATTTACAAAATGTTTACCTACAATATTCAAACATTACAAACGATTCCTGCTGAACTTTGGATTAAGCAAACAAACAAAAATTTTACCCAATGAAAACAACTTACATCAGATTAACCATCGCAGCATCACTTTTATTAGGAATTTATTCATGTAAAAAAGGCGAAGCAACAGCAGTTGACTATGAAACTTCTACAAGCAGTAAAGAAATATCAGCAGACAGTATTTCATCAGTCGCAACAATGTCGGTAAAAGACAAACAGTTCATTAAAACTGCCAACGTTAATATGGAAGTAAAAGATGTTTACGACGCAACAATTTCCATTGAAAAAACAATTCAGGAATTGGGCGGATTTGTTACACACAGCGATTTGCAAAGCAAAGTAATTTCCGAAGAAACGTACAATACTTCCGATCAGGATGCGATGCTCGTAAAGAAATATCAGACTGAAAATTCAATGCTGGTAAGGGTTCCAACGGAAAAATTAGGCGAACTTTTAACCTTAATTAATGATAAAAAACTGTTTCTAAACTCAAGAGTGATTAATGCCGAAGATGTGACTTCAAGTATTAAATATGCAGCACTGGAAGGCAAAAGAATCAAGAAAACTGAAGAAAATATTTCAAAACTCAAGGCAAATAAAGATAAGGTGACTTTAGATAATGAAAATATGTCTGACGGAAACCTGCAACAACTCGCCAATATGGATGTTTCGGACAACTTAAAATACAGCACCGTCGATATCTACATCAAAGAACCCAAGCTCCGAATTGCTGAAATTGCGGTAACCAATTCACAAAATATCGACAATAAATATAAATTCAATTTCTTTTACAGCGCCAAAAATGCTTTTGTGGAAGGGTATTATTTGATTCAAAGATTAGTTGTAGGATTAATTATGATTTGGCCAGTTGTATTAATTGCAGCCATCGTATTTTACTTTTACCGAAAAAACAAATCTAAAAATAAAATGTCACAGCCAAAAGAACAAAATTCGGCATCCTAACCTTTAGGTTATCAACATAGATCTTTCTGAGCCTTCGCTTTTGTGGAGGTTTTTTTATGATTAAAACTTCCTTTTCAGGATTTCGGGTTTTGTTTTGTGAAGGTGAAGAATCAATTCACCAAAAAGCGTATTTGCCCAAGCAAACCAAGAACGTGTAAAATCTTTAGGATTGTCTACATCAAAAGATTCATGGATAAATCCGGTTCCTGCGTGAGTGGCTTTCAGCATTTTTAAAACTGAAACAATTTCTTCGTCATCATCAGTTGTCAAAGCCTGCATAATCAAACCCAAAGGCCAGATTTTGTGTTCGCCAATGTGCGGACCACCAATTCCTTTCGCAAATTTCCCTTCACTGAACCAAGGATTGGCTTCACTTAAAGAAAATTTCCTCGTATTTCTGTAAACTTCATCTTCTTTTGAAGCATAACCTAAATAAGGAATTGATAAAAGATTAGGAACATTAGCATCATCCATAAACAACGCATTTCCGAAACCGTCAATTTCTAAAGCGTATATTTTTCCCGCAACAGGATGATTTAAAATGGCATATTTCTGAATGGCTTCATCCACTTCCTCTGCTAAATTTTTAAATTGAATAGAAGAATTTTCATCCTTTAAAATCTTAGAAAAAATCTCTGCCGTCTCCCTCAGAGAAACCACCGCAAACATATTTGATGAAACCAAAAACGGATAAAAAGTAGCATCATCCGAAGGCCTGAACATCGAATGAATCAAACCGATTTTCTTCGTCGGATTTCCGTAACCACCTGCAAATTGTGTATCTAAAGAATTACCATTCGAACGCTGAAACTTATACGGACCTTTAGAATCTTTTCTTTGCTGTTGTTGAAAGGTTTGCAAAATAAGAAGCATTGCTTTTTTCCATTCAGAATCAAAAATTGAAGAATCTCCGGTGGTTTTCCAATAATTGTAAGACAACCGCATCACATAACAAAGAGAATCGACTTCCCATTTTCTCTCATGAATTCCGGGTTTCATTTCCGTTAAATCATCTTTCCATTCGCTGATCTTACTTGCATCATCAAAAAATGCATTAGCGTAAGGATCCAGCAGAACACATTCAATCTGTTTATTAATAACACCTTTCAATAAATTTTTAAGTTTTTCATCTTCATTAGCTAAACTTAAATAGGGATAAACCTGCGCCGAAGAATCACGAAGCCACATAGCATCTATATCTCCCGTGATCACATAAGTAAAAGGTTTATTATTTTTCTGATAAAATTTTACCGTTGTATCTAAAGTGTTGGGAAAACAATTCTCAAACATCCACGCCAATTCAGGATCAGCGATGGATTTTTTGATGGTTTTAATGGTGTTTTCTACGGAAACTGAAGTGAACTTTCTTTCATTCAGTTTTGGTCTTCTTGAGATCAAATCGTTATCAAATAAAAAAGTTGCAGAATTTGGTATTGCAAATAAACCTAATCCGAGAGATGATTTTTTGATGAATGTTCTTCTGCTTAGCATTTTTGATTGGTTTAAAATTGTTATTCCAAATCTAAGAGTTTTTTATAATTCAATATTAATTTCATTATATCGTGAATTCAAATAATTATTTTTGCTGAAATTTAATTCATGGAAACTGTTTTAATCATCGGAATCTTACTTTTTTTAATCATTTTTAGTCTGTTTTTTGTTTTCACGGGAAAAAATAATAAAAGAAGTCTTCATAAAAATACATCTCAGCTTTCAGATATTCAAAAGGATTTTTTGGAAGACCAGAAAAAGCGAATTATCTGTAAAGAAAACGAAATTCACATAAGCAATCACCATCTCTATTCAGGAATATCCAATACCGAAGTTGAAATTTTAACGTTGGAAGGCTCAGTTCCTGAAATTAAAATTTTTGAAAATAATGAGCTCATCAAAATATTTAAAATAGAACCTAAAAATTCCAATCCGAATCTTGACGGACAAATATTTGATTGCGAAATACGGGTGAATAAAGATTTCTCTGTTCAGATTGAAGGAGTAATTTATAAAGACATGGAACATTTACTATATAAGAAAGATGTCAATAAAGAATATTTGAGATTTCAGCCTTTTCATCTTTCACACCGAAAAGAAAATGACGAAAAACTGATTGGTCGCGGAATGATTGCAAGAGGGCTTCATTATATTGGTCATCGCGATGGAGGAAATATTCGTCTGATTTGCATTTGTGATCATTGTCAAGAGAGTTTCTCGGTCGATTTTTATCACGCTGGTTTTTCTGATGCCCAATACTTTTATTCTACTCACAGCAAAGAAACGACCATGGTAAGTTTTGATGTGATTCGGGAAATGCCTAATCATTATCAAATAGAAATTGACGAAAATATGCTTGAAGAATTAGAAAAGAAACTTCCAAAAACGCATGACGGAGAATTTAAATATTACAATCCTTTTTGCTGCCCTCACTGTCTTGCTCCTTTTAATGATTATCAAAAGTTTAAAGAAGACAGATCAAACGACATTTATGCTCATTTTTATTTAAATAAATAGTAAAAAGATTCGTTAAAGAACAAAAAAAACATCTTATGATTAAAAAAAACAGTATTTCTGTATTTGTTTTATGCTCAACTTTATTTTTTTCTCAAGCTCAGATTCAGGTTCTCGATGCCGAAACTCAAAAGCCTGTTCCCTACGCAAAACTTATTCTGAAAGGAAAAGACTATTACAGAAACACCGAAGAAAGCGGAATATTTAGTTTAGAAAAAGACGAGGAAATTTCAGAAATACAATCTTTTGGATATGAAAATTTTAAGGCTGAAAAGTATCAGTCTCTTTATTTATTGAAACCAAAATTTACTGAGATTGCTGAAGTGGAAATTGTGCGACCAAAATTTCAAAAAAGTTTTAAAACAGGAAGTTTAAAAGTTAAAGGAAGTTTTGGCGCAGGTTTCAATCGAAGCACATCCTCGTTTTGGGGTAAGGTAATTACATTTAATACTTCTAAAGACGAACCGCTGTTTATTAAAAAAATTAGTTTTAAAACTATTGCATCCAAGAAAAATGTCATCATCAGAATGTTGATTTATGAAAATGTTAATGGATTACCGGGCGAAATTTTAAGAAGCGAAGAAATTATTTGTAAGGCAGGACATAATAAACTTCAGGAGTTTTCTCCAAAACAAATAAGTTTTCCAAAGGAAGGGATTATCATTGGTTTTGAATGGATATTTAATGAAACAAATCGATATGAGACTTCTGTAACAATGAAAGATACGGGCGAAACCAAAAAAGTGTTTATGTTTTCTCCTGCACTTGCTGGGTCTGCTGATGAGGAATCTAATACAATTTTCGGAAGTCTTTTTGAAGGAAAATGGAAGTTTCAAAAATTTGGTTATACAAATGAAAAAAAGTTAAGGTTCAATCCTGCAATACAACTTGAGCTCACCAACTGATTTTTAATTCACAATTAACATCATTGCACGAAAATTCCGTAAATTTGCCAATCGGAATTTATCAACCGTATTTTGAGGAGAATTTGTTCAAAATTATTCCTCAATTCTAATTCAAAATTTAAATATGCTATCTAAAATAAATCCTACACAAACCGACAGCTGGATCTCTCTTGACGAACATTTTGGTAACAACGACTTTGAACTGAGAAGTCTTTTTCAATACAATCCGAACCGTTTTGAAGAGTTTTCTATCAAAAAAGAAAATTATCTTTTCGATTATTCTAAAAATCTAATTGATTCAAAAACGAAAGAATTGTTATTAAATCTTGCGGTAGAATGTCAGTTGAGGGAAGCTATAAATAAAATGTTTTCAGGAGATAAAATCAACGAAACTGAAGGTAGAGCAGTTCTTCACACGGCTTTGAGGGATTTTTCGGATAAAGAAATTTTGGTAGATGGGGAAAATATTAAACCTCAAATCAAAAGAGTTTTGGATCACATGAAATCTTTTTCTGAGAACGTAATTTCAGGAAATCACAAAGGTTTCAGCGGAAAAGAAATTACTGATGTTGTGAACATCGGAATCGGAGGTTCAGATTTGGGGCCTGTGATGGTGGTTTCAGCTTTGAAGCATTTTAAAACAAGATTAAATGTTCATTTCGTTTCCAATGTAGACGGAAATCATATCGCTGAAGTTGTAAAAAACTTAAATCCTGAAACAACTTTATTCATCATTGCTTCAAAAACGTTCACGACGCAGGAGACAATGACGAATGCAAACTCGGCGAAAGACTGGTTTTTAAAAGCAGGAAAACAGGAAGATGTAGCAAAGCACTTTGTAGCTTTATCAACCAACGTTCAGTCAGTTAAAGATTTCGGAATTGCAGAAGAAAACATCTTCGAATTCTGGGATTGGGTTGGCGGAAGATATTCTTTGTGGAGTGCGATTGGTTTAAGCATCGTACTTGCAGTTGGATATGAAAACTTTGAGCAATTGCTAAAAGGTGCTGAAAATACAGACCAGCATTTCCAGACGGCAGATTTTTCTGAAAATGTTCCTGTGTTGATGGGTCTTTTGGGAATCTGGTACCGTAATTTCTATGCTGCGACAACTCATGCAATTCTTCCATACTCTCAATATTTAGACAGATTTGCAGCATATCTTCAACAGGGAGATATGGAAAGCAACGGAAAGTGTGTTGACAGAAACGGAGAATTTGTAGAATATGAAACGGGACCAATCATTTGGGGCGAACCTGGAACAAACGGACAGCACGCTTTCTACCAGCTAATACATCAGGGAACAGAATTGATTCCGGCAGATTTTATTGCTTATGCGAAAAGTCCAAATGAAGTTTCTGATCATCAGGATAAATTATTAGCAAACTTTTTTGCTCAGACTGAGGCCTTGGCTTTTGGTAAAAACGAAGAGGAAGTTGAAGCAGAATTAAAAGCTTCAGGGAAATCTGAAGAAGAAATTGAGTTCTTATTAAATTACAAAGTCTTCCACGGAAATACGCCTACAAACTCACTGTTAATTAATGAATTAACTCCTTTTTCATTAGGTCAATTAATTGCAATGTATGAGCACAAAATATTTGTACAGGGTGTCATCTGGAACATATTCAGTTTCGATCAATTTGGTGTGGAATTAGGAAAAGTTTTAGCCAATAAAATCTTACCTGAATTGGAAAATAGTGAAGCAATTAATTCTCACGACAGTTCTACGAATGGGTTGATTAATTATTATAAATCAAATAAATAAGTAGCTTTTGGCATCCAGCTTATTGCTATTGGCTTTAAATTCGGTGTGTTAATATTTTGAATTATAGCTAAAACTGAACTATTACGGATTTTCATTAATTTTGAATAAAAATAAGATCATGAGTACAATTACAATACATCTTAAGGATAAAGAAGAGGAAACTCTAATTCAAAATCTTTTACAGAAAATGAAAATCAGTTTTGAGAAAGATGAAGATGATTTTGATTTGACTGAGGAAATGATTGAAGCTATTGAAAGAGGCTTACAGCAAGATAAATCCACAGCTGTCGATGGCAGAGAGTCTTTGAAAAGAATCAGAGCTAAATATGGAATTTAGCTTTAAATTTCTCCCGATTGCAGAAGAAAATATTGAGGTTGCGACAGATTATTATGCTGGGATTTCAACGAAGGTTTTGAAAAATTTTCATAAGCAATTAGATCTTTCCATCAGCAGAATTTTAATTAATCCATATTTTCAAAAACGATATAAAGATGTCAGAGCTTTACCGTTAAGAAAATTTCCGTACATCATTTTCTATGAAGTCGACGAGACAGAAAAAATGATATATATTCTTTCCGTCTTTTGCACCCATCAAAATCCGGAAAAATATCCTTAGAATCTAATAAAAGTAAAAATAAAAGTAAAAATGGCAGAAATTCTTGATGGATTAAAAGTATCCAAAGAAATAAAACAGGAAATAAAAGCTGAAGTTGAAAAAATAGTTGCTTCTAAAAGAAGAGCACCGCATTTGGTAGCCATTCTTGTTGGAAACAACGGCGCAAGTAAGGCTTATGTAAACGCAAAAGTGAAAGATTGCGAGGAAGTAGGTTTCCAGTCAAGCTTAGTTAAATTTTCAAGTACAGTTTCTGAATCGGAATTATTGGAGAAAATTGAGGAACTTAATAAAGACAAGTCTGTAGATGGATTTATCGTTCAGTTGCCTTTGCCGGATCAGATTGATCAGGAAAAAATCATCAACGCAATTGATCCACGAAAAGATGTTGACGGTTTCCACCCTACAAATTTTGGAAAAATGGCTTTGGAAATGGATACTTTTCTGCCTGCAACACCATTCGGAATTTTAACTTTATTGGAAAGATACAATATCGAAACAAAAGGTAAAGACTGCGTGATCATTGGAAGAAGTAAAATCGTAGGAAGACCAATGAGTATCTTGATGGGAAGAAAAGATTTCCCAGGAAATTCTACTGTTACCTTAACGCACTCTTACACAAAAGACATTGAAGAATACACGAAAAAAGCAGACATCGTAATTACTGCTTTAGGTGATCCTCACTTTTTGAAAGGTGAAATGATCAAAGACGGAGCAGTGATTGTTGATGTAGGAATTACAAGAGTTGATAATGATTCTCCAAAAGGATATTATCTGGCAGGTGATGTAGATTTTGAAAGCTGTGCAGAAAAAGCAAGCTGGATTACGCCTGTTCCCGGAGGAGTTGGACCAATGACAAGAGCGATGTTGATGAAAAACACCATCATTGCCTACAAAACTTCGGTTTACAATGATTAATTAATTAGACCTTCAAGGTTTCAAAAATCTTGAAGGTTTGGCATAGAAAAATGGATTTAGTAGAAGATATATTATTAAAAGAAGGTAAAATGCTCCCTGTGATGGAGCATTTTTACACTATTCAAGGGGAAGGTGCACACACCGGAAAAGCTGCTTACTTCATCAGGCTGGGTGGTTGCGATGTCGGTTGCCATTGGTGTGATGTAAAAGAAAGTTGGGATCCTGCGCTTCATCCTTTAATGAATGCTGAGGAAATTGCTGAAACTGCTGCCAGTCACTGTAAAATTATTGTTTTGACAGGTGGCGAACCATTGATGTGGAATTTGGATGTGTTAACCGGAAGGCTTAAAGAATTGGGCTGCACCGTTCACATCGAAACTTCAGGAGCTTATCCTATGAGCGGACAACTGGATTGGATCACACTTTCACCAAAGAAAACCGGACTTCCAAAAGAGGAGATTTATCAGAAAGCCCATGAATTGAAAGTGATTGTTTTTAATAATAATGATTTGAAATTTGCCGAAGAGCAAGCCGCAAAAGTTTCAGAAAACTGCAGACTTTATCTTCAAAGTGAGTGGAGCAAGCGGGATGAAATCTATCCTAAGATTACAGATTTTATTCTTGCAAATCCGCGTTGGCAGGCATCCGTGCAAACTCACAAATACTTGAATATCCCTTAAAAATCGTTATCTTAGCCGATAAGTTTTCAGTACGAGATGCAGAGAATACGGTACTCCAGATATTTAAAAATGATCATTGTTTTGCTAGACCTTTTGGTGCTGGCTTCAGTGTTCATTTTTTTTTATGTAAGCCGAAATTCAGATTTGATTCACAATGCAGACCTCTGGTATGAAAATTCTTTTCCGCTGTTGCTACTTGTTTCGTTTTGGTTGCTTTTAAGTGGGCGGACAAAAATTTACAATATTCCCCGAAATTTAACTTATACTTTATTTACAGAGCGAATTATTGCACAATTTATTCTCTTTGTCATTGGTTTGGTTCTGATCCGGAAAGTGAGTAACAATCAGTTCTTTAGCAGTGAATTGGCATGGCTTTCACTGTATTTGTTTGTCTTCGTAATGATTTCAAAATCAATAATTTATTTTGGAATTAAATATTTAAGGTCTCGTGGTGTAAACAACAGAAACACTATGTTTTTAGAAGAAAATGCATCAACTGAGGTGCTGAAAAACTTTTTAAAAGAAAGAAAGGATTTTGGATATAAGATATTTGATTACACACAGTCTTTTGAACTTCATTCACTTAGCTTGTTTTGGAAAGAAAAGGGAATTCACACAATCTTTATTCCCACACAAAACTCAATAGATAAGAAAACTGAAGAAGATATTTTTAAATTGGCTGAAGAGAATAAGGTCAATGTTACGATGGTTCCCTCAATTTCGCAAAATGAGTTTTTTCTCTACGACCTCGATTACATCAAAACACAGCCTGTTTTAAAGCAGACAAAATATCCTCTAGACTATTTTTCAAATTTTATTCTCAAACGGACTTTCGATATTGTTTTTTCGGTCTTTGTTTTGCTATTCATCTGTTCGTGGATGTTTCCATTGATTGCCGTTTTGATTAAACTGTCCTCAAATGGTCCTGTTTTTTTTATTCAAAAAAGATATGGTTTTCACGAGAATGTTTTTTGTTGTTTAAAATTCAGAACGATGGTTGTAAATGATGACTCTTCAACCAAAACGACTGAAAAGAATGACAAAAGAATTACAAAAATTGGAAAGTTTCTGAGAAAATCAAGCCTTGATGAGTTGCCGCAATTCATCAATGTTCTGAAAGGTGAGATGTCTGTCGTAGGGCCAAGGCCACACATGCTTGCGGTAGACAATCATTACAGGCAGAAAATTGGAAGATACAGTCTTCGGAGCATGGTCAATCCTGGAATTACAGGTCTTGCTCAGGTCAACGGTCTTCGTGGTGACGATGGAAATGTAGAAGTTGAAATGAATAAAAGGGTTTTGGCGGATGCTTTTTACGTAAGAAACTGGAGCTTTGTTTTGGATCTTGTGATTATTTTAAAAACCATCTTGCTCGTATTTACAGGAGATAAAAAAGCAGGTTAGAAACTCTCTGAGAGGTTAATTTTTATATTAATCTTAATTTCAGGTTTAATTTATTTAAATAAAAATAGTATAATTTAGCAGAATGTTAAAAAAGTTTTTTACAGCCATAGGAGAATACATGATTCTTATCGGTAAATCTCTTCAGAAGCCCCAGAAAATGAGGGTTTTTTGGAAGCTGTTTATGCGGGAAATCAATGACTTGGGCGTTAACTCTTTCGGGTTGGTTATCTTTACATCCATATTTGTGGGAGCTGTAGTTGCCATTCAGATGTTTAATAATTTTGATGCTTCTTCATTCCCAATTCCTCCTGCATTCGTAGGGTATGCTACCAAAGCTGTTTTGGTACTTGAATTTGCACCCACCATTATCAGTTTGATTTTAGCAGGAAAAGTTGGCTCTTACATTGCGTCAACTATAGGAACCATGCGTGTTTCTGAGCAAATTGATGCATTAGATATCATGGGGGTCAATTCGCCGAATTTTTTAATTTTACCTAAAATACTTGCATGTCTTATTTTTAATCCGATTTTGATTGCAATCAGTATCGTTTTCGGTATTTGTGGAGGTTATATCGCAGGTATGATTACAGGTAGCTGGACAACGGCAGATTATATTACCGGAATCCAAATGTATATGCCCAATCTTTTCATCTATTATGCTTTCTCCAAAACGATTGTTTTTGCTTTTGTAATTGCTACAGTTCCTTCATACTTCGGGTATAATGTGAAAGGTGGTTCATTGGAGGTAGGTAGAGCGAGTACACAGGCGGTAGTTTGGACGATGGTTTTCATCATTATTTCCGAATTACTTTTAACACAATTAATACTAAGCTGATGATTGAGGTAAAAAATCTTAAAAAGAGTTTTGGTGATGTTGAAGTGCTCAAAGGAATTTCAACCACCTTCGAAAAAGGAAAAACAAACCTGATTATCGGGCAGAGTGGATCTGGTAAAACAGTTTTCCTGAAGAGTTTATTGAATGTTTATCAGCCCTCATCAGGAGAGATTTTATTCGACGGAAGAGATATCAATGTGATGAACCGTGAAGAAAAGCAGCATTTACGTTCAGAAATCGGAACATTATTTCAGGGAAGTGCACTTTTTGACTCGATGACGGTGGAAGAAAATATTATGTTTCCACTGGATATGTTTACCAATCTTACTTTCAGAGAGAAAAAAAGAAGGGTTTTTGAGGTAATTGGAAGAGTGCATTTAGATAAAGCCAACAGAAAGTTCCCGTCTGAAATTTCAGGAGGAATGCAGAAACGTGTGGCAATTGCCAGAGCGATTGTAAACCATCCGAAATATCTATTCTGTGACGAGCCGAATTCAGGGCTAGATCCATACACATCAAATGTTATTGACGATCTTTTGGTGGAAATTACGCAGGAGTACGACACTACAACCATCATTAACACCCACGATATGAACTCCGTAATGACAATCGGACAAAAAATCGTTTATCTGAGATTAGGAATTAAAGAATGGGAGGGAGATAAAGACATTCTCATCACCGCAGGCAATAAAAATCTGATTGATTTCGTTTATTCATCAGAGTTATTCAAAGAATTGAGGGAGTATTTACTTGAAAATAATAAAACGATTGAAAATACAATCACTAATATTGACGAAAATGAAAAAAGTTCTTAGCATCGCTTTAATAGGAATTTCAATGGCAGCATCGGCACAGATTTCATTAGCCGGAAAGGCCAATTTAATCTTTCCGACTGGTTCGCCATCATGGAAAAATATCTCAAATTCTGCCACTGCAGCGTTTGAAAACAAAGGAAGTAATAACGTTGGTTTCAACGTCGGTCTTTCTGTAAAAGTTGATCTACCTTTAGGATTCTTTGCAATGCCTGAGGTCTACTACACCACTTTTAAAAACGAATTTACAGATCCGGTTTCTAACACCACTTTTGACGTAAAAAACAACAGATTAGATGTTCCGCTTTTGGTTGGGCATAAAGTTTTAGGAAATACATTAGGTGTATTTATTGGTCCTGTGATGAGTTACAATCTTGCGAAAGAAGATACTTACAATGATTTTGTAGAGAATTCTAAAAAACAGTTTACTGTAGGGTACCAGTTTGGTGCACAGATAGAATTGAAGAGTCTTATATTAAATGCAAAATATGAAGGTGCTTTAACGAAAGACCAAAGAGATTTTGTAAGAAGAATAGGAGGTGCTCAAAATACCGAAACCATTCGTTATGACAACCGAGCTAACCTTTTTATGGTAGGTGTTGGATATAAATTTTAAATCAAATTTAAATTTAAACATAAAAAATCCTCAAATTAAATTTGAGGATTTCTGTTTTGTTCTCTGTCAAGCTCTGCTTCCCGCTGAGCGATTTGCTGGGCTTTTATTTCCATTTCAGCTTTTTCCTGCTGAAGCTGTTTATATTCTTTTCTGCGCTGCTCTTCTTTAATTGCAGACCCTTTACTGGAGTAACCTACAATGCCTCCGATAATCAAGCCAATTCCTACGCCACCCATGATTCCCATCACATGGGGTAAGCCGATTTCTTCTGTTGTGAAACCATCAGTAGTAAGGTAAAAAAGCAAAATAGCTATTGCTAAAAGTACGATTCCTGTTATTGATAGATTTTTCATAGTTTTAAAATTAAATAAGCTCAAAAATGCCTGATTTTAATACAAATCAGGCAATATTTATGTTTAAAGTTTTCCTCCGGCTGCTTTATAATATTCAAGAGCCTGAGGTAGATTTTTATTTAAACCTGAAATTCTTGTCTCAGGATTCGGGTGTGTAGAAAGGAATTCCGGTTGTCTTGCTCCTGTAGAAGCCGATTCCATTCTTTGCCAGAAAGGAATAGACTGTCTTGGATCGTATCCGGCCATCGACATTAAATATAATCCCATCTGATCTGCTTCAGATTCCTGATTTCTTCCGTATTTTAAAAGTGCAACTTGAGATCCTATAGGATATGCTGCCTCAAAGACCTTTGCCCATTGTGCATTAGAAATAGATCCACCTAAGATTTGACCACCATATTGAGCAACCATCGATTGGGAAATTCTCTCATTCCCATGGCCTGCAAGAGCGTGAGAAACCTCGTGACCCATTACAACAGCCAATCCGGTGTCATCTTTTGTGATGGGAAGAATTCCTGTATAAACTGCAACTTTTCCGCCGGGCATACACCAGGCATTGATTTGTTTATCTTGAATTAAATTAAATTCCCAGGCATAGTTCACAAGATCAGCTTGTCTTCCGATACTTGTGTAATATTTTTCTGCTGCATTTTTTATTCTGTTACCTACATTTACAACTTTATTGGCATCGGCAGTTCCTTTCACAACTTTAGAACCAGTAAGTGTAGTTTTATATTCCTGAGAAGCCATTGTAAGAATCTCAGAATTGTTCGCTAACTGTAGCGAAGACCTCCCTGTAATTGGGTTTGTAGTACAAGCAGCAACTGCAAAAACAGCAGCGCCCATTCCTAAAATGAATTTAGTTTTCATTGTTTCGAGTGTTAATATTGGCTGTCTTACAATATTTATTCCAAAAAGAAAACAAATACTATATTAGCATAAAATTTGTTATGTTTAATGCTAATTCAATTTATATAAAATTATGAAAAAATATATTGTATTCATTCTAATGTTCGGATTAATTTTAAATTTCCAGCAAGTGAATGCCCAAAAGATGACTCAGACACAAACGGATGCGTTAGTGAATTCTGATGAGTTCACTTTTCATGCTGACAGAGCCAATCCTGTTAATTACGATGTCGTCAATATCGCCAATTCAATGCCGAATGCCCCAGGAATGAGAATGTTTCAGTTACAAGGCCAAGGGTATGTTATTATTATTAAAAAAAATGAATTAGAAGTTGTTCTCCCTTATTTCGGTCGAACTTTTAATCCAACCTACGGAAATCCTGATGGTAACAGCTACAGATTTACTTCGAAAGATTTTACCATTGAAAAAACTCAGAAGAAAAAAGGAAAATGGATTTTCAGAATCCAGCCCAAAGATGTGACCAATGTAAGTGATATTTATATTGAAATTTTCAAAAACGGAACTGCTCTTACTTCCATTAAAAGCAATGATAGACAGCCTATTTCGTACGATGGATATATATCAAAAACAGAGATTGAAACTAAGAAAGAAGAACTTTAATCTTTATTGTTAAGAAATCTGTCAACAAATAATTTTGCTTCAGAACTTGGATTTGAAACCTGTTCTGAAGCATTTTTTTTATGCTCAAAATAAGATTCTTCAAACATATTATTTTTTTTCAGTGAAGCTAAAATATATTCCTGAACCCAATATTCAAAGCGTTTTTCAGACTGCTGTTTTCTAATCTGTTCAAATCTTCCGGATTTCTTTTTTAATGAAATGAAATCATCTATTTTATCAAAAACATCTTCCAATCCCTGATTGTTTAAAGCTGAACCTAATAAAATCTGAACTTTCCAGTCTTTTTCTTTTGGGGGAATAAAGTCTAATGCACGTTTCAGTTCCAGTCTTGTGTTTTTAGCTTTCTGAAGATTATCGTCATCAACTTTGTTAATGAAAATCACATCAGTCATCTCCATAATCCCTCTTTTGATACCCTGAAGCTCGTCTCCGCCGCCAATAATTTTTAAGAATAAAAAAATATCCGTGATGTCGGCTACTAAAGTTTCAGATTGCCCTACACCAACAGTTTCGATTAAAATATAATCATAACCCGCAGCTTCACAGATCAGCATGGTTTCAAACGTAGCATTGGCAACGCCTCCCAAAAATCCGGAACTCGGGGAAGGGCGGATGAAAGCATTTTCTTCTTTAGTCAATTCTTCCATTCTGGTTTTGTCGCCCAAGATACTTCCTTTGTTGATGGCAGAGCTTGGATCAATTGCCAAAACCGCTACTTTTTTGCCTTTTGAAATAGCCAGAAGTCCGAAATTTTCTATAAAAGTTGACTTTCCTGCTCCCGGAACGCCTGTAATTCCTACACGAATGGATTTTCCAGTAAATGGCATAATCTGTTTCAGCAAATCTTCAGCCTGCTTTCTGTGTTCGGCTTTTTTGCTTTCAACCAGAGTAATGGCTTTGCCGATCAGGCGTTTGTTGCCTGAACGTATTCCCTCGAAAAGTTCCTGTGTAGAGATTTTCATCGATTCAAAAATATAAAAATTTAAAGGAAAAAGCGTTTAATGAAAGTCTTAATTTTAATGCTTCTAAATTAAGTTTTGAGAACACAAAATAAAATCTGAAACACTAATTTTGTTTATCAAATAATAAAAAAATGAAAAAACTCATAGGATCAGCACTCTTGGTAGCGATTTTTATTACTTCATGTACTCCGAAATCAACTGCAACAGCAACGGCTCCTGCAGCAGCAACCAGCACGGCTGAACAATTGGCTCAGGGAAAAACAATCTTTGAAAATTCTTGCAAAAAATGCCACGGTCTGCCAAAACCAGATGATTTTACTTCTGTGGAATGGGTAGGAATTATGAATTCAATGGCTCCTAAAGCAAGGTTAACTGATGAGCAGCACCAATGGGTTTACGATTATATTGTTTCAGCAAAAACGAAATAATTTTCTATAATTAAATCTCTTTCAATTTCGGAAGAGATTTTTTTATCCGAATAAGTTCTTACTCAAATAATTGTAACTTATTTTGTTACATTATAGATTTTACCAATAGAACAAATAGCCTGTTGATGGGCTTTTTTAGTACAGTTTCTTCTAATTTTGTGTCGTAAAATTTATTCAACACATGGAATTATTAGAAAAACTGAACTGGAGATTTGCTACAAAAGCAATGAACGGACAGAAAGTGTCTCAGGAAAAATTAGATAAAATATTAGAAGCGGCAAGGCTGGCTCCCACATCAAGCGGTTTGCAGCCTGTAGAAATTATTGTCATCAGCAATCAGGAAATTAAGGAACAGATAAAACCTCACGCTTGGAATCAACCGCAGATTACGGATTGTTCGCACCTGTTGGTTTTTGCAGCGTGGGATAATTACACCGAAGAAAGAATCAACAAAATGTTTGATCTGACCAATGAAATCAGAGGTTTTAAAAACGAAGGCTGGGAAAATTACAGACAGCAGCTTTTAGCAATGTATCCTCCGAGACCAGCCGAGGAAAACTTTAATCATGCGGCGAAACAGGCTTATATTCCTTTCAGCGCGGCAATTATTGCAGCAGCTTTTGAGGGAGTAGATTCAACTCCCATGGAAGGTTTTTCTCCTGAAGCTGTAGATGAAATTTTAAATTTAAAAGACAAAGGTCTGAAAAGCGTTCTTCTACTACCAATCGGTTATAGAGATTCTGAAAATGACTGGTTGGTGAACCTGACGAAAGTGAGGAAATCGAAAGAAGATTTCATCACAGAACTGAATTAAGAGCTAAATTTTTTTTCATAGAAAATCCCTTTCAAATTGTTTTGAAAGGGATTTTGTTTATTTTACCCTGACTATTTTTGCGTCAAAATCTGCCATCAAGTAAACTCTATCAAAGTTTGAATCAGTATTATAATTTTCCAAGTCATCTAATTGATAGGAAACAGATGATAACGAACCAACAATTAAAACCAACCAAAATTCATTAACTTCAAAATCTCCATTTTGATAAATTTGCAATTTAGATTCTTTCTTTTTTATTTCTTCATTTAATCTTTCATTCGTTAAATAAGGACCTTGCCAATTTTTTTCATTAAAATTAAAGCTAACAATAGAATGCCTTTTGAGTCGAACTTCATTAATAAAATTAGGCTTTTCAGCTTCATTATTAAGAATTAGAGATTGAATATAATTTGCTATTTCTTTTGCTAATTCTTTTTTTTGAAACTGCTTATATTCAAAACTATCATCATGAATTGATATAGATGCATATATTTTTTCATTAGGAAATAGCTCAATAAAAACTTTCTCGGAATATTCAAAAAGAGATTTTATACGATTATACTTATTCGAATTTTCAGTAAATATTCGTGTGTGTTCCAATCCAATTAATTTCGATTGATTTCCAATGATGAAATCTGGCTTTGGTGGGTTTGGTTTTTCAACTATATGTAAGTTGTCGTTAAGTTTATAGATAAATTTTCCTATCTGACAAACCTCAATAATCTCTTTTTGTGGTAAGTTATATTTTTCAATAATTGGTAATATTATTTTTCCAAGTTCTTCTTGTTCACTTTTAAAAATTTTAAATAAACTTTCTATATCTTGATTTTCCATCTTAGGTATTTTTAATTAAAAAAAGTTGCTCACATTGAGCAACTTTAAATTTATTTTATTAATTAATTCACCTTCCAATCCACCACCGCTCTGATAAACGCTTCCGCATTCTCCACAGGAATATTCGGTAAAATCCCGTGTCCGAGATTGACAATGTATTGATCCTTTCCAAAACGGTCGATCATCTCATGAACCATTTTTCTGATTGTTTCAGGAGTTGAATGCAGCCTTGATGGGTCAAAATTTCCCTGCAAAGTCACAGAATTACTAGTAAACTTTCTCGCTAATTCTGGTGTAATCGTCCAGTCAACGCCGAGTGCAGAGGCTTTTGACTTCGTCATATCTTCCAAAGCAAACCAGCAGCCTTTTCCGAAAACCACAACGTGCGTTAACGGTGCCAAAGCTTCAACAATCTGGTTGATGTACTGATATGAAAACTCCTGATAATCTGCCGGAGACAGCATTCCGCCCCAAGAATCGAAAACCTGAACTGCAGAAACACCTTTTTCAACTTTTCTTTTCAGATAAGCAATCGTTGTATCTGTGATTTTTTGTAATAATTTATGCGCCGCTTCGGTTTGCAGGAAACAGAAAGATTTGGCAATATTAAAATCTTTAGAACCTCTTCCTTCGATGCAGTAACACAAAATTGTCCAAGGAGAACCTGCGAATCCAATCAAAGGAATTTCGTTATCCAGCTTTTCTAAAGTCATTTCTATCGCATCAAAAACGTATCCTAAAGTGTCGTTCACATCAGGAACAACGATGTTATCCACTTGTTCTGCAGTTCTGATGGGCTCATCCAACCACGGACCGACTGATTCTTTCATTTTAAAATCAATTCCCATCGCCTGAGGAACTACCAAAATGTCTGAAAACAAAATCGCAGCATCCAACGGAAATCTTCTGATGGGCTGAACGGTGATTTCAGAAGCCAGTTCCGGAGTCTGACATCTTGTGAAGAAGTCGTATTTGTCACGAAGGGCAATGAATTCCGGCAAATATCTTCCTGCCTGTCTCATCATCCAAACCGGCGGTCTTTCTACAGTTTCGCCACGAAGTGCTTTTAAATATAGGTCGTTTTTTATCATAACTTAGCTTTTGGCTTCTGGCTCATGGCTTTAAAAGCTCAGGTTTGCAGACAGCATTTTTAATAAATCTTCTAAATTGTTTTTTCTGCTGGTAAAAATTTTATTATCAGTAAATTTTTTTAATTCTTTGGAAGTGGTTTCGCCAATCGAAAAAAGGAGTGTGTTTTCCAGAGAATTATTTTTCGCAAAACTACGAACTCCGCTTGGGCTAAAAAAAACTATGGCGTGATATTTCTCAGTAATTGTCGGATTGAGCTCTTCCGTCTCATAAACCACTACTTTTTTGTACTGAATATTTTGCAGCGGAAGTTTTTTATCCAAAACGTCAAGCGCAAGATTTCCACAGAAATGAATGAATTTTTGTTGCGAACATTTTTCAATAATAAACTTTAAAAGCGTTTCGGCATTTTTTAAAACTTTAAAGGTTCCGAAACCGTTTTTCCGAAGTTCTCTCTTGGTTTTTTCGCCAACGCAGTAGATTTTGTTGTAGTTTTTTGACGTAAAATCTTCATCAGCCTTAAAACCGTTTTCGAAAAAGGATTTTACACCGTTTGCGCTTGTGAAAATCAATGAATTGTCTTTTAAATCAAAACTTTTTACAGGAAGGGATTTTATTTTGATGACCTCAATTGTTTCAAACGAAATATCACTTTCCAATTTCTCGGAGATATATTTTTCATCTAAATTTTTGGTAAATAAAATGTTCATTGTTGTTTAACGCAATAGTTTTTTGGCTACTATCTGTTTTTAAAATTCGAAAGGGCCTTCTATAAAACTAAAATAACGAAGTTTTTTAATCAGTTTTGAATGTTCGTTCTGTTTATAATTCTCAAAAGCAACAGTCATTTTGTCGTTCCGTAGGAATCTAAACGGTTTTACATTAGCGCATTGAGATTCTTTCAGAATGACAAAAATACTACTAAAAACTAAAATATTCCTGAAAGTTTAATTTTAGATGAAAGACTGGTTTTAAGGCTTATCCTTTAATTTTAAATCAGAAATTTTCTGTCTTACTTTGTTCATAAAATCTTTTCCGGGATCTTCTTTTCCTGTGAAATATTTCGGATCAGATTCTTTCCAAAGTTTTGAATTTCTGAAAACTCTGTATTCTGAATGGCCGATGAGGTATTCAATTTTATATTTTTGAGTTAAATATCTGATTAATTGAGCGTTGGCTTCGATCTGTTTGTCTGTAAGTAGCTGAGTTTTACTTCCGATATTTTCAACTCCGATGGCGCAGTAATTTAGACCGATCGTATGTCTTGCAAACTGATTGGATTCCATTAATTGATAAACTGTTCCGTCTCTGTCGATAATAAATTGAGAAGAAACATTTAAAGTGCTTTGTTTTTTCAAAGTATTTCTGGCACTTTCGAGATGTGTATTGTTAAAATATTTAAAATTGCTTTCCACCGTTCCGCCAGCCGTGTAATGCAAAACGATCATTTTAGGAACAATCGTTGGTGTTTTCTGGATTAAACCGTGATGGTCTTTGAGATATTCCAGACTTAAACGGACTCTTTCCGCTGAATAATTAATCGGTTTTTCAACAATTTTTAAACCTGAATTCTGTGCAGAACTGAAATGTATAACAAATACGAAAAGAAGGAAAATTACCTTTTTCATGCTGAATTATTTTGAATATTGGTAATGTCCCGTAATCGTAAATTTAAACAGACAATCTTCAATCACCTGTCCGCCACCGATGTTGTGAACAATTAAATATCTTTTTCCGTCTGCTGATTTTTTGTTGACTACAATTCCGATGTGAGTTAAATTTCCGGGAAGAAGCCATGTCACGATATCTCCGGGAGCGTAGAGTGCAGGATTGGTTTCAATAGATTTCGATTTCCCGAATTTGGCAAAGAAAACCTTCAGATTGGGAACTCTTCTGTGGTCAATGTTGGTGTCCGGTCTTTTCAAACCCCAGTTTTTCGGATATTTTGAGAAGTTTTTTTTCATATCTTCATGCACTTCCTTCTGAAGATCAATTCCCAGTTTTCTGTACGCACGAATGACCACATCTGTACAAACGCCTTTGTCTGCGGGAACATCGCCGTTCGGATATTTGATTGAAAAATAGGCAGGATCGTAAACTACACGGTCTTTTGTCAGACTCAAAGCAGCATCACACAGTTTTTGGGCAAACTGATTCTGCGCGTTGGCTGCAAAAACAAAAAACAGAAGAATGAGTATGGAAAAATATTTTTTCATCACTTAGAAATTTGAAGATAGACTTTCTGTAAAGTTCAAAAATTAAATCCAAACAATAAAGAATCTAAAATATAAAGAAATGTTAAGATTCTGGAGAAGTATTAATTTTACCTAAACCTAAACCTAAACCTAAACCTAAACCTTAAATCTGACTTTTAATCTCCGCCATCAATTCTTTACCGCCGTTTTCCAAAACGATATTCGCAAACCTGGCTCCGAAATTTTCTTCTTCATTAAAATCAAAACTTTCGTCGGTAGCGATATAATTTTTACCATCGAGCGAGCAGAGTGCCGCTTTTAATCTGATTTTATCTTCAAATCTTTCTGCAAAAGCACCAATTGGAGCAGTACAGCCACCTTCCAGTGTGCTGAGGAAATTTCTTTCAATTTCCACGCAGATTTGGGTTTCTCTGTGATTGATTTTAGCTAAAATTTCGTTGATCTCCTTCTTCTTCGAATGACCGGCAACAGCCACCACGCCCTGAGACGCAGCAGGAATCATCATCGGAAGGAATTCATAATCGATATCCATTTTCATTCTTTTGATTCCGGCTAATGATAAAATTGTCGCATCAAAATCCTGTTCCTCCAGTTTCTGAAGTCGGGTTTGAATGTTTCCTCTGATGTCGAAAAATTCCGTTTCCGGATACTGTTTCAACCAAAAAGCTCTTCTTCTTAAACTGCTTGTTGCTAATTTAAGTTCGTGTAATTCTTTATTGACAGCAGATTTTCTTCTGATTAAAACATCCTGTGGGAAATCTCTCGCCAGACAGGCCACGATTTCTATGTTTTCCGGAAGTTTTGTGGGAACATCTTTCAATGAATGTACAGCAATGTCAATTTCGTCATTCAGTAAAGCAATATCTAAATCTCTCGTGAAAACACCTGTAATTCCCAATGAATAAAGTGGTTGGGTAAGATTTTTGTCGCCTGAAGAAACAATCGGAACAATCTCGGTGGTGTAATTTAATTCCTGCAGTTTTTCTGCCACTTCCTCTGCCTGCCAAAGGGCGAGCGCAGATTTTCTTGTTCCTATTCTAATGTTTTTCATTGAATTCATTGTTGGGTTGTTCCACTAAAATTTCGTGCATCAGTTTGCTGATTTCTTCGGCTTTCAAAGGATTGTCGATGATGTATTTTGCAAAACGGTTGGTGATTTTCTGAATCATTTTTTCAGAAAGTTCCATATCGTTGATGTTGATGTATTTGTTTTTTCTGTAAAAGTTATGCATTTCGTTGCGTTCCATATTTTTCAGAACGGCTTTGAAATGATGAATGTTCGGCGCCAGTTTTCTCTTTTTTTCCCATTCAAGAAAATCTTTGGTCATTTCTTTAATGATGACTTCCGCTTTCGGAATTTCCTTTTCCCTCTGCTGAATAGTTTCATGAATCTGTTTCGAAAGTTCGTCAACATCGATCAGTGTTACATTTTCAAGTTCAGAAACGTTTTTATCAACATTATGAGGAATCGAAAGATCGATAATTAAAATTTCTTTTCCGTTGCTTAAATGAGATTTGTTTATGATCGGAGTTTTGGCACCTGTTGCAACAATCAGAATATCTGTGTTTTCCAATTCTTTATCAAAATCAGCATAATCAATATTTGGAATACTGTATTTTTCAGAAATCTTCGCTGCTTTTTCCTGCGTTCGGTTGGCGATTTTTATTTTTGGCTGATAAACGTGTTTTACTAAATTCTCAACCGTGTTTTGCCCGATTTCTCCAACACCGAGAAGAAGAATGTTTTTTTCGGTAATTCTATTCTGATTGTTTAAAATATAATGAACCGCCGCATAAGAAACCGAAGCCGCTCCGTTGGAAATTCCCGTTTCATTTTTAATTCTCTTCGAAATTTGAATCGCAGAATTGATAGAACGCTCTAAAAATGGATTTGAATTTTTTCTTTCTCTTTTAAATCTTGCGTACGCTTTTTTGATTTGCCCAATAATTTCAAAGTCTCCGATGATCTGACTCTCCAATCCGGCTGCCACTCTGAAGAGATGTTTCAGTGCTTCTTCTTTAGTTAGAATATTAGCAAAATGTAGAAAATCGTTCAGCTGTACATCGATGGTTTTGCAGTACTCTTCGGCTATCAGAAGGTAGTTGTTGGTTGTAGTGTAAATTTCTGTACGGTTGCAGGTAGATACAACGAATGCGTCGCCAAGATCCTGCTCGTGAACTTTGGTGACGAAACTTTTGATGTTTTCATCAAAAAATGCAAATTTTCCTCTTGTCTCAACATCGGCTTTCTCGTAACTGATTGACAGAACGGCAAAATTGGATGTCTGATGTACTTTAGAATACTGTATCATAAACAAGTGCAAATTTAATTCTTTTTTATCAAAGCATTTTGTGATTCCATTTATGATAAATATCGTGAAAAGCTATTTATAATGATGCTAAACAACAGAAAAAGTATTGATTTTTTATAAGTCTACTGTTAAGGGATGTTTGAAAATTTAATAAAATTTTAACCAAATAATTTAAAATCAAATTTTATGGCTGATGTTAAATTTATATCTTTGTAAACTTAAATCACCAGAAACTTATGGGCTTATTCGATATGTTTACGCAAGAGATTGCGATAGACCTTGGAACCGCAAATACACTTATCATACATAATAATAAAATTGTAATTGATCAACCCTCCATAGTTGCTATTGAGCGTTCTACAGGCAAGCCTATTGCTGTAGGAGAGCAGGCAAAACACATGCAGGGAAAGACTCATGAGGATATCAAAACCATCCGTCCTTTGAAAGATGGGGTGATTGCAGATTTCCATGCTTCTGAGCATATGATTAAAGAATTTATTAAAAAAATCCCTGGTATTAAAGGTAAATTTATTCAGCCTGCTTTAAGAATTGTAATCTGTATCCCTTCAGGAATTACTGAGGTCGAGAAAAGAGCGGTGAGAGATTCTGCGCAGAAAGTAAATGCAAAAGAAGTACGTTTAATTTACGAGCCAATGGCAGCTGCAATAGGAGTTGGTATTGACGTTCAGAAGCCGGAAGGTAACATGATTATCGACATCGGTGGTGGTACAACTGAAATTGCTGTTGTTGCTTTGGGTGGTATTGTTTGTGATAAATCTGTGAAAATTGCAGGAGATGTATTCACCAATGATATCGCATATTTTTTAAGAACACATCACAATTTATATATCGGAGAAAGAACTGCTGAAAGAGTTAAAATTGAAGTGGGTTCTGCGGTTGAAGATTTGGATGTGGATATCGATGATATTCCAGTTCAGGGAAGAGACCTTATTACAGGTAAACCAAAAGAAATTATGGTTGGTTATAAAGAAATTGCAAGAGCTCTTGATAAATCAATCATCAGAATTGAAGATTCTGTAATGGAAACTTTATCACTTACTCCTCCGGAATTGGCGGCTGATATCTACAAAACAGGTATTTATCTTGCCGGTGGTGGTGCTTTACTGAGAGGTTTGGCAGACAGACTTCACAAGAAAACAGGTCTTCCTGTTTTTGTAGCAGAAGATCCTTTGAGAGCTGTTGTAAGAGGTACGGGTATCGCACTTAAGAATATGGATAAATTCAATTTCTTAATTAAATAATTTTAACTTTTTACGACCTTTTATCTGAATGGGATTTTTGCTGAGAATTTTTTCGAAGAACTCTTTGTTTATCTTCTTTATTTTTCTGCAGATCATTGCTCTTGTTCTGATATTTTCTAAAAACGCAATGCAGAAATCGTGGCTCGCCGGTCAGAGTGCAGCCTTTAATGCGTGGGTTTCCGGCTATATTGACGAAGGGGTTTCTTATCTGAAACTCAAGCAGACCAATGAAGATCTTGTTGCTCAGAATAAAATGCTGATGACTCAGCTTTATGGTAAAGGCTACAACAAAAACCCGATGTTCAGAAAGGTACACGATACTTTGGGCGGCGGTCAGATCTACACTTTTGTAGACGGCGATATTGTTTTCAACAGTATCAACAGAAGAAATAATTACTTCACAATCAACAGAGGTAAAAGAGACGGTGTTTATCCTCAAATGGGCGTTATGGCACCAAAAGGAATTGCGGGGATTGTTATTAATGCTACAGATTCTTATGCCCTTGTTCAATCTGTTTTAAGTATAAAAAACATCAGAGTAAATGCTTCTCTGAAAAAATCAGGCTACTTCGGAACACTTACCTGGAAAGGGGACAACTCACGGGTGATGCATCTTGCAGATATTCCGAAATATGTTTCTGTGCGGGTAGGCGATACGATTGTAACCGATGGTAAATCAGCAATCTTTCCTCAAGGTGTAATGATTGGTAAAGTGGCGGGATATTCTGTAGACAACCAAACCGGTTTCTGGGATATTTCTGTTGAACTGAGCGAAAAAATGGGTGCTTTAAGTAAAATTTATGTGGTTAAAAACCTGAAAAAAGCAGAAGTGCAGAAAATTCAGGATACCATGCAAGCAGTAATTAAGAAAGAACATGATTAGCAGAACCATATTTACCGACCTTTTGATCATGGCATTTCTTGTGGCACTGCAGATTTTTGTGCTTAATAGAATTACACTTTTCGGGATTTATACACCGGTTATTTATCCTGTTTTTGTTATGTTTTATCCGTTTTTCAGAAACAAATTCCAGTTTTTAGCATTAAGTTTTTTAATTGGTTTTACGATTGACACATTCCTTCATTCAGGAGGAAATAATGCTTTTGCAACCACGCTCATTGCTTATTTCAGAACATTGATTTTCAGAACATCTACAGATACTTCCACAGACTTTTTCTCATTTCAGTCTTTGCAATGGAGTCAGTTTTTACTATTCTTATTTTCAAGTATCTTCCTGCATCAGCTATTTGTGCAGTATATTGAGTTTTTCAAATTCACAAGAATTTTTGAAATTTTGCTTAATATATCGATTACAAGCTTAATTTCGTTTATATTTATAATCATTTACGCATTAATCTTTAAAATCAAACAGAAAGTTTGAATACACGCTATTTAAAAATCTTTTCCGTACTCGTTGTCATTGCTTTAATATTTGTAGCAAGGCTTTCGTATTTACAGCTGTTTACAGACAGGTATGCGTTAAATGCTGCCAATACCTCCATTAAAACCGAATATATTATTCCACAGAGAGGTGTGATTTTTGACAGAAACGGAAAAATTCTGGTAGGAAACCAACCGGCTTACGAAATTTCTTTTACTCAGGCTTTAATGAAGCCCGATTTTGATACCATTGCTTTTTGTAATTTAATGAAAATCTCAAAACCTGAATTCATTAAAAAAGTCAATGCAATCAAACAGGAAAAATATTTCTCAAAGCTCACACCAATGACTTTCTTTAAAGATTTAAGTAGAGAAGACATTGCAAGAGTTCAGGAAATTATATTTAAATATCCTGCATTCAACATCGTTTCAAGACCTCAGAGACAATATGAAGTTTCTACTTCCGGAAATCTTTTAGGGTATACCAATGAAGTGAATGATGGCGAAATCAAGAAAGACTCCACCTATTATCTTCCCGGAGATTTTATAGGTAAAAGTGGTGTTGAAAAGGCTTATGAAAAAGAACTTCGCGGAATCAAGGGTATCAAATATATCCAAAAAGATATTAAACTCAGAAATGTAGGTCCATATAAAAACGGAACTTTAGACAAAGAAGTTGTTACAGGAAAAGACATTACGCTAACCATCGATTACGACCTTCAGAGAATGGCGGAAGAAATGCTGGTAGACAAGCATGGAGCCGTAGTTGCCATCGATCCCAACAACGGTGAAGTTCTGGTTGCAGCGACAGGTCCGGATATTGATCCTAACCTTTTTACAGGACCAAACAAATCAAGAAATCTTTACAGACTTTCAAAAGACACCATTTACGAAAACAAACCCACTTTCGACAGATCTCTTCAGGCAGGCTATCCTCCGGGATCGACTTTCAAATTGCTGACCGCCCTGGCTGCGATGCAAATGGGTGTGATGACCGACAAAACAATTTTCCCGTGTGGTGGCGGATTTTATTACAGAGGAAAAAGAATCAAAGGTCACGGTGGTGCCGATCCGCTAATTCCGTCGATTCAGGTTTCGAGCAACTGTTTTTTCACTTATGCGTTTATTGCTATCATTAAGAAATATCCGGGAAATCCATCCAAAGGTGTTGATGAATGGAAAAAAATCATGAGCAGTTTTGGGGTAGGCGAATTTTTAAATAATGATTTTGCTGTTGGCGCAAAGGGCAGAATTCCTTCAGGTGATTTTTATGAAAAACGGTTTAAAGCAATTATGAAAGCCAACGGCTCGCAGAAAGTAGATTTTAAAAACTGGGACGAAATGCCAACAGGAGCGATCTACAACGGTATGGGCCAGGGTGACGTTTTGGTGACACCGATTCAGCTCGCAAATTATGTTGCAGCAATTGCCAACCGCGGTTGGTACTACACGCCTCACATCGTAAAATCAATTGACGGGAAACCTAATCCCGATCCGAGATTCAAAAAGAAACATCAGACTTTAGTTGAAGCGAGACATTTTGAACCTGTATTAAAAGGGATGGAAGCCGTAGTGCTTGCCGGAACCGCCAGAGGTTTGAAATCAACTGAGTTTACGCAATTGGCTAAAACTGGAACCGCACAGGTTCCCCAAGGAAAAGATAATTCAATTTTTGTTTTGATTGCTCCTGCTGATAAGCCTAAAATCGTAGTTGTTGCCGTAATGGAACACGCAGGTTTTGGTGCAACATGGGCAGGTCCAGCGTGTACGGTTATAGCCGAAAAATATATTACGGGCGACTTGAAGCGTGAACATCTTTACAAAAAAATGATCACTGCCAGCTTTATGCCTGAGTACAAGCGTCAATGGATTGCTGATTTAAAAAGGAAAGGTCTCTACAAAGAGCCAAAACCGGATTCTATCAAACTGAAAAAAATACAGGACAGCCTTGAATTGGTTAAAAAACAAAAAGCCAAACTTCAGGAAAAAGAAAAAGCAAAAACTTCTAAAAACCCGAAATTATGAAGTGGACAGAAGGAATAGACAAACTCGGGCTCGGACTGTATTTTTTGCTTTGCATTTTTGCGATTGCCAATATTTACAGTGTAGATCAGAAATTGGGCGAAAAACAATTGATTTTCTTCGGGATTTCAATCTTTGTAGGCTTAATTATTTTCTTCAGCAGAAGTAAGTTTTTTGAAAATCTTTCAGCGATATTTTACATCGGCGGTGTCTTGCTTTTGATCGGGCTTTTCCCTTTCGGAACCGAAATTTTAGGACAGAAAAACTGGTATAAATTCGGAAGTATAACCATGCAGCCCGTGGAGTTTTCCAAGATCGGAACAGCTTTGATGTTGGCGAGCTACGTTTCCGGAGCTGAATTTAATTTAAAAAACAGAAAATCTTTATTAACAACTTTAGCGATTATTGGAATTCCTGCTGTGGTTGTTTTAATGATTCCCGATGTTGGTTCATTGCTCGTCTTTTTGGCATTTTTCATAGCATTGTACCGTGAAGGACTGAGTGGTTGGCTTTTCGGTATTGGTGGCACGTTTGCTGCTGTATTTCTTACATCCCTGGCATTTCCGCCGGAGCATGTAATTTTATTCCTTGTCCTGATTGCTGAAATTGCGATTGCCATTTCGATGCTAAGACTATCCTTGAATTGGTTTCTAATTTTGGGAATCGTCGTGGCGCTTATATTAGCTTATTTTATCTTGATTTTCAATGCATATATTCTCTTGGGAATTGTTATTGCCATCGGGATTTATCTTGTAGTAAAATCTTTTCAAGACTCTGTTGATATTATTTCTATAGTTTCTGTTGTAGGAGTTATAGCGGTTTTATCCCTACTTTCCTTCGGGACACCTTACGTTCTCGAAAAACTCCCGAAACACCAAAGAGAAAGAATTGAAGTTCTTTACAAAGGTGAAAAGGCTTTCAGAGATACTTCAGGTTATAATTTGCTTTATTCTAAAACAGCTATCGGCTCTGGCGGAATGTTTGGCAAAGGCTACCGTGAAGGATCTGTTACGCAGGGAAAATTTGTCCCTGAGCAGGAAACAGATTATATTTTCTGTACCGTGGGCGAAGAATGGGGATTTGTAGGAAGTGCTGTTTTAGTATTATGTTACATGGTTTTCATCGGACGGATTTATTACCTCGCAGAGAAGCAAAAATCGAGTTTTAACCGTGTTTTCGGGTATTGCTTTGCTTCGATTCTCTTAATGCACTTTTCCATCAATTTAGGGATGGTTATGGGCTTGTTTCCGACGGTGGGTATTCCTTTGCCGTACTTCAGTTACGGTGGAAGTTCGCTTTTAGCATTCTCGATTATGACTTTTATTTTCTTTAAATTAAATTACGCCGATAAGAATAGCTTGGTATAGGAGAAGGAAGCTGGAAGATGGGAGATGGAAGTTTACAGCTTTTCTTTAGAATTTTATAATCTGCTCAATCGGCAAAATCTGCGTGAGATAATTTTAAAACATATATTTTACTAATTTGGAGCCTGTTTAAATTTCATCAAAATTAATTTCCCCGACCCTAAAGGGAGTTAATTCTGATGAAATTTACAAGGCATTTTTCCACCCTTTAGAGTTGGGGAAAAGAAAAATGACTTGTAAATTTGTTTTTTAATGATTTTTAAACAGGCTCTAATTGTCTAAAACATTATTTATTCCAGAAAGATTTCCATGAATTCAAATTACATTTCAGATCAACATTACAATCAGGTAAATTTCACTGAATCTCCTTTACAGTCAGGTGAATACGAAAACTGTGTTTTTCAAAACTGCAATTTTGAATACGCCGACTTTTCCGGTTTTAAATTTAATGACTGTGAATTTGTAGACTGTAATCTAAGTATGGTCAAGTTAAATTCCACTGCTTTCCGCGATATCATTTTTAAAAATTCAAAAATGCTCGGGCTTGCCTTTGATTCCTGCAATGATTTTGGACTTTCTTTCAGATTCGAAAACTGTATTCTCAACAATTCTGTATTTTACAAACTGTCGCTTAGAAAAACTGTTTTCAAAGACTGTATTTTACGCGAAACCGACTTTTCGGAAGCTGATCTCAGGAATGTAGCTTTTCTAAACTGTGATCTTTCAGGTGCAACTTTTGACCGTACAAATCTCGAACAATCAGATTTCAGAACGGCTTACAGTTTCGCTTTTAATCCCGACAATAATAAAATGAAGGGAGCGAAATTTTCTCCTTTAAATCTCTCCGGATTACTGCTTCATCACAAAATTATCATCGACAAAAACGCATAAAAAAACCACCTCGAAGGGTGGTTTAAATTTTTTATTGAAGTTAATTTTAATTAAGTTTACTTAAAGAAACAATCTTAAATTTGCCTGCAAATTCTTAATCAAACTTAACAGCTTAATAGACCTTAATGGTTCAAAATCTCAATTAACTGATCAATTCAAATCTTGCATATTCAGCAACTTTCTTCGGCAATTTGATTCCTTCCTCAGTCTGGTTATTTTCAAGCAAAGCTGCCATAATTCTAGGCAAAGCCATCGCAGAACCGTTCAAAGTATGCACCAACTGAGATTTTCCGTCCGCTTTATACCGGCACTTCAATCTGTTCGCCTGAAATGTTTCAAAATTGGAAACTGAGCTTACCTCAAGCCATTTTTCCTGAGCAGCACTCCACACTTCAAAATCGTAAGTCATTGCAGAAGCAAAGCCTGTATCGCCGCCACAAAGTCTTAAAACTCTGTACGGAAGCTCAAGGTCAACCAAAATTTCTTTGATGTGTTCTACCATTTCTTCCAAAACAGCATAAGAATTTTCCGGCTTTTCGATTCTTACAATTTCTACTTTTTCAAACTGATGAAGACGGTTCAGACCTCTTACGTGTGCACCATAACTTCCCGCTTCTCTTCTGTAACATTGCGAGAATGCTGTATTTTTAACCGGAAGATCCTTCTCCTGAAACAAAACATCACGGTAAAGATTCGTCACAGGAACTTCAGCTGTAGGAATCAGGAACAGTTTATCTTCGTTGATGTAATACATTTGTCCTTCTTTATCAGGCAATTGCCCCGTTCCGAAACCTGAAGCTTCGTTTACAACGTGAGGAGGGTTTACTTCCATGTAACCTTTTTCAACATTTTTATCTAAAAAATACTGAACCAAAGCTCTCTGTAATCTCGCACCTTTTCCAAGATAAACCGGGAAGCCTGCACCAGCAATTTTCACACCCAATTCAAAATCGATCAGGTTGTATTTTTTTGCAAGTTCCCAATGCGGAATTGCACCTTCGCCCAAACCTGCCACGTCGTGAGACTGATAGATAATTTCGTTGTCATCCGCAGATGCACCAGCTTTTACCTGCTCATTCGGAATATTCGGAATTTGATATAAAATGTTGGTCAAATCTACCTCTAAACTGCCCAGTTTTGTCTCCAGTTCTTTGCTCGACTCTTTATATTGTGCAGTTTTAGATTTCGATGATTCTGCTTCTTCTTTTTTGCCTTCTTTCATTAAAATCCCGATTTCTTTGGCGATTTTATTCATTTCGGCAAGTTGAGAATCCAATTCGAACTGAATTTTTTTTCTTTCGTCGTCGGTAGCAATTGCTTGATCTACTAACTCAGGATTCTTAAAATTTCTTTTTTTAAGACCTTCTAAAACGCGTTCCTTGTTGTCGCGCAAAAATTGAACCTGTAACATAAATGAGTTGTTGGGTGTTTGAAGATGGTTGTAAAATCATTTTTTGGTGACGGAATTTTTTTAAACTTCCACCATCCAATATCTTACATCCTGCAATTTATGAAAATTAAATTATTTCGTAATGGTAAATGTATTCCCTGAGGTTGGAGTTTTGTTGAAAACTTCATCTTTATTGTATAAAACCTTCGACACCTCAAAAAGTGTAGGCGACCACCGGTACTGAATTTCCATCGTGTCTAAAACCGTCTGAAACAAAGTGTCATTCACCTTCCGGCTTAGATTTAGGGCGATTCTTGAGTAGTAAACGCGGTTTTCGGCGCCGGCATCAGATGACAGCAGTCTTCGTGTAGCTCCTGCAGTATATTCAATGGAATATGTAGAATCTGCCTGCATCGTAGGGCCGGAAAAATTGACTGGTGAATTATCATTTTCGCCAAAGACGTCGTTCATTTTGATATTCGAGTATGAGCCGACTGCTGTAGGATTCAGAAGATCTTGTCCTGCCGCATTTTTCATGTAAAAAGTTATGATCTGATCGATGTTCTGCAGGCTTTCTTCATCACTTCTGCAGCTGAGAAGTGCCAGTAGCAACAGCGATATTCCCCAAAGATATTTCTTCATTTTACAAAGTTAAAATATTAATTTGTAGAGCCGTTAGAGATTTTCAAAATATTTCTGATACCAAAGCTCAAATGTCACGAGCTGGCATATTTTCACGCAATCGTAAACGTTGTTTTGGTTTTTCCACCACGTATCGATTGTTTCAGATGTAAAGAAATTCCGTTTTTTCAGGCTTTCAAGATTTTCAATTATAAAATTCTGAACTTTTTCTTCGTTTTTAATGAAATGATTCAATGGAAAAGAAAATCCTCTTTTTGGCATATTCAAAACTTCTTTGGGAAGATAATTTTCAGCTATTTTTCTCAGCAAAGGTTTATTTTGAATACCATTAAATCTGAATTTCTCCGGCAAGGTTGAGACGAAATCAATTAACTGATTGCTCAAATATGGATACCGGAATTCCACGCCATACTTCATTGCGCTGAGATCATCTCTGAAAACGTGATGCGACGAAAGTGAGTATTTCATATCATATTCAAAATAACCTGCATAGTTATTGGTTTCAGTTAAATGAAATCTTGTCAAATCTGTATTGACTGTTTTAAAAATATCAGATTTAAAAATATTTTCAGCCTCCAAAGGTTTCATTCCGACCTGACTCTGACGGAAAAAATCAAACACCGAATCTTGTGAGAAATAGTTTTTGACTCTTTCAGAAAACGGGTCTTTTGTCACAATAAAGTTTCTTACGAAATTAAAGTTCTTCAGCAAAAGCCACTTTTTAAGTTTTAAAGCATGACTGTAACCGCCAAAAAGTTCATCAGCACCATTTCCGCTTAAAACCACTTTGAAACCCAGTTTTTTTGCGTATTCCGCAGCATTCATCAAAACTTCCAGACTTGAATAAGGTTCTTCAAAATGCTGAATATTCTCTTTTAAATCTGCTAAAACCTCGTCATCGCTCACGGTTTTTATATGATGTTTAATTTCAAGATTTTCAGCGACCAACGAAGCGTTTTTAACTTCATCTTCAGCAAATTTATACTGAATAGTAAATGCGTTGACATTATTTTTAAAAGGTTTTGCTTTGGAAGTGATCAAAGTAGAATCAATTCCGCCACTCATCATACTTGTTACGGGCACGTCGGCATAAAGTTGCTTGGATATACTTTTTGAAAGCAATTCATCGATTTTTTTGACCGCTTCCTCCTCAGAAATTTCAGAGTTTATTTTTGAATTTAAATTCCAGAATTTTTCTTTTTTAATGGAGTGATTTTCTAAATCTAAAATCATCAAACAGCCCGATTCCAGAGAAAAAATATCTTTAAAGCAGGTTTCCGGAGCCAAAGTGGTTTGAAATAAAAAATTGGTGTAAACGCCGTTCCAGTTGATTTCGGGTTGTACAAATTCGTTTTTTAATAATGATTTTATTTCTGATGCCCAAATGAGTCCATCCTGATTTTTGATGTAAAATAATGGCTTCAAACCCATTCTGTCACGACCGAAAATGATTTTTTTCTGATTTAAATCTACAATGCAAATCGCAAACATGCCGTCCAGTTTTTTAAACATTGAATTTCCCCAGTGTTCGTAGGCTTTCAGAATGACTTCTGTGTCGGAACTGCTTTTAAAATGATAATTAAAATGTTCAAGTTCAGTGCGTAGTTCTTTAAAATTATAAATCTCTCCGTTAAAAGTGATGATCAAATTTTCATCCGTTGAAGTCATTGGCTGATGCCCGTTTTCCGAAAGATCAACGATGGAAAGTCTTCGGAAACCCAATGCCAACCGAGATTTTTCATGTTCAAGAACCGGAAAAGTTTCTTTGATTTTTTGTGTAGAATCCAATCCTGAAAAAGATTTTCCTTCGTTTTGATTTAAAAGCCAAAATCCCTCATCATCAGGACCACGATGCTGAATTGCTCTATTCATTTTCAGAATATTCTTTGTAGAAATTTCTTTTTTAAATGAATAATAACCGCAGATTCCGCACATAATTTTGATATTGTGATGTAAAAATAAGAAAACTGAAAGGTTTTATAAGAATTTTACTTTTTCAGAAATTTAAGCTTAATTTCATTGAAATCATTTTTAGAAACCAAAAAATCTTTAAAATTAAATGTCGTCGAACGATAGAAATGATAGAATAAGATGAATGCTGAAAGGCAATATGAGGCTACTGTTGCAATACAGGCACCGTAAATTCCGTATTTTGGAATCAGAATTATTGAAAGTAAAACGGTTACAAATAAACCAGCACTTGATTTGATGTTAAGAATTTTCAATTCTTTAATTCCGGAAAAATAGTAGCCAACCATGTCGCTGACGGCAATAGCGAAAATTCCTGGCGATAAAATGAGCATAATTTCTTTAGTTCCACGGAAGGCCCTACTGAAAATAAGTTCATAAACTGAGCCTGGAATAACAATGATACCTAAAAGAAAAATCAACATCAGGCTGAACGAAAGTTTTAGTGAATGCTTTGTTTTTAGAATAGATTCTGCTTTGCTTTTGCTGTTAATCACTTCCGAATACAGGACAACGGCAATACTTCGGGTAATCGTCCAGATGGCTTCAGCAAAGGTAATCCCGACAGAAAAAATTCCGACCGCGGAAATTCCCTCGTAGTGTTCAAGAAAATAAAATGAAAGTCTGTAATTCAAAAACTGAATCAATGCACTGAGCTGGTTTTTCCAGCCATAATCGAACATTTTTTTGAAAACCTCCGATGAAAATTTAAAATTTGAAGACCTACAATTTTTGATGATTTGAAAAAAACTGATTAAAAATAAAATAGCAAGGCAAAAAATCTGTGCCGTAAAATAGCTTGAAACGTCTTTTAAATTTAAAATAAAAATAAATCCAAATAAAAAAATGACGTGTAACAGCTGCTGTAAAACCGTATAAATATTGAACATTTTGATATTCCGCATTCCGATAAACAGATTGACGTTAACGGATAAAAGTGCGGAAAATATCGAAATTCCAATCAAATGAAAAAGATATGTCAACTGTATTTCTGAAAAAGAAAACAAAAGCGGAACAGAAATTCCCGTTAAAACTGACCACAAATAAGAGTAAATTAGAATCTGTTCGGTCTTAAACTTTGATGCGAAATAAGAGGTGCTGCTACCCGCAAAAATGCTGCTGAAAAAACTTACAATTGCGGCGTTGGCAATCACAATCGAGATGGTGCCTTTGCCTTCACTTCCCCAAAACTGTGTGGAAAAAATGACCAACCCGAAACTCAGAATGAGAATAAGAAAGCGGGACACAAATGTTTTGAGAATCGTGAGCATCTTACTTGCCGGTTTTTATAAATTGGATGAAGGAATCTTTGATCACATTCCAAGTGTATTTTTCTCTAAAAACTTCCGATGCTTTTTGTGCGTGATCGTGATAAAGTTCAGGATTTTTGATATAATTTAAAATGATGTCTGCAATTTTTTCTGAATCATCAGGCTCAACTAAAAAACCAAATTCTGAAACGTCAATGTGCTTGCGGATGCCTTTTAGATCTGAGTAAATGACAGGTTTTCCGGCTCCGATGTAGTAAAAAAGCTTGATGGGAAGAGAATGATTGTTTTCAAAATTCAGTTCACGCAAATCAAAACAAAGGTCAGCTTCGGCAAAACTTTCTGTGAAGCTTTCAAATGTTGTCGGCTGTTTTATTTTGATGTCTTCAAACTTAAATTCAGATAATAGTTTTTCAAAATACATTTTATCTTCTTCAGCCCTTGCAGATCCGATGATGAGAATTTTGATTTTAACTTCATTGTCTTTTTTTCTAACCAAATCAATCGCTTTAAAAAAGTTACCAATTCCTTTATCCTGAGAAATATGTCCGGTGTAACAAAGTGTAATTTCGTTTGGATTTAAACTATTAATATTCGAAAAAACAAACTTAGGATCGGGATAATAGGGAAGTGTGATGTTTCTTTTGAACGGAAAAAAATAAGCAAGCGGGAATTTCTTGGTTTCTTCACCGAAGATAAAATCTGAGCTTAAAAATCCTGCGTAAATGTTGATCAGAGAAAATTTTAGAGCGTACAAAATTTTAGCCGGATAAGGAATGGGGCTGAGCATCGACATCGCAGGATACCATTCTGTAACGTCGTAAATGACGGAAGTTTTTTTGATTTTTTGAAATTTTTTTGCTGCAAAAACAGCAAGCGGTTCTGAACATATAATTGTGTCAGGTTGAAAAGACTTACAGACTTTGAGGAAGGCTTCAGCCTTTTCCTGAGATAATCGATTTAAAATAGAGTAGGATTCAATCTGTAAATTATCTGAAACTTCAATTAAATTTTCGCAGAGGCTCGTGATCTTAACTTCAAAACTGTTTTCAGCAAGCGATTTTGCCTGATGATGATAGATGCGGTCATCTTTGGGATGGTGCGCCGTGGATAAAAAAAGCACTTTTTGCATTAGAACTATCAAAATAACAAAATTTCCTCTGAAGTCTCAAAATAAATTGGAAACCGCAAAGGAAATTTGAAATATTTAGTTGAAAATTATTTAATAACTGAAGCCCAGCTTCTCTCGAAAGGCAGAAGGAAATTTCCTAAAAACTCGAGGTACGTATTTTTTGAAAAGTCGAAAACATCAATGTCTTTAGAGATTTCTCCGCTTCTCACTTTTGATTTGAAATCGATCAGTTTTAAAGTTTTCACTTCGCCATTTTCCACGAAACTTGCTTTCATTCTGTCGAACAATCCCAGCTGATATTCATCGTCAATTTCACGCATAATTTTCCCTAGAGCATCAATGCTGCAGCCGGACGCCATTTCTTTTTCCTCATCTACACAAATGACAATGAACTGATTTTTTTCGATTTTAAATGAAGACGACAGCGGTTTGCCGTGAGCAGCCCATGTTGCGAGAAAATCGTACAGTTTTTCTGTGATTTTTTTTGCTTCAACCGTTGCAAAAGGTCGTGATGCAGGATATATAATGACTCTGTAGTCGTTGGCTTCTACAATATCAGATTCTTCAATTTTCATAAGAGTATATTTTATGATAAAATCAACATTTGTGATTTCATTTAAACAAAATTTTAAAGTGTAAAATTAAGCAATTTTCCCGATTCTAAGATTGGGATATTTCTGACTTAAACTATAGAAAAAAGTCATCAGAAGTAAAGTGATAAACGGGAAGAAAAACCGTAGTGCCGCCGACTGTGGGAAAAGTACAAATTTGATGTAAATATTTACGATAAAACATACAGCAAAAAGTCTTGTGAATCTGTCTTTCGTAAAACAGAAAATACCTATCATCATTGCAACAGACGAAACTGTTACTTTTTTGAAGTATAATAATTTAGAAATCAGAAAACTGAAATATTCATTCATTGTAAAATCAGCAGACTGTTTACTGATGAACGGTCTTCGGTAAATGAAAGTGTCGTAGAATAGAGCCTTCCAGCCTGGATAGTTGTAATAATTTAAGATGAAAGCATAAATTATAATCAGAAAAATTGATTGAATCAGAATCAAATAATTGAGTTTTTTTGAAGAGATGTATTCAAAAATAAATTGGGTTGCGTAGAAAGTAAGTGAAAATGTAATGTAATCCGGTCTTACAAAGACAATCAGAAATTGAATCAGAAACATCATCCACTGATTCCATTTTCGTAGAAAAGCAATCATAAACAGCATGACAAACTGGAAAATAAACATATCAGGCGTTGAAATTTGCGCCATGTGCGTCATTGGACCGAGTAAAGAAATGCCGATAGAAAGCAGAAGACTCAGCCACGGATTTCTCGGAAAGATTGTTTTTAAAACGAAAAATAAGAGAATTCCGGAAATAAAATAAGAAATAATGCTTAGAATTGTAACAGACATTGGCCCAGTAAAACCAATTTTGTATAAAGCTAATAACGTTAAATTATATCCAACTTTAATTTGAAAATAGGGAAGTTGCTCAGTAAAAGACTGTGTGTCTTTTGTAAACCACTGACGGGTTTCATCATAACGGTCTATTCCAACAATATCTAAATATTCTTTTTTGGGAGCTTCTTTTTTAATTTCCTGATATATTCTTGCGTGAATTTCTTTTGGTTTATCAGGTTCCAGAATGGTATAAAAACAACCCATGTAGCCGGGCATATCCCAGTCGTACATTCTGTTTTTAAAGTTCCAAATGCTTAAGACAAGCATCAGAATAAGTGTAATGAGGAAAGAAAATTTCCACTGAGATTTCAGATTTTCGAATGATTTTGTTTCCTCCAAATTAACAGTTTAAATCTTATATGCTTGTAGAAAATAGTGTGATTACTCTTTCATAAATGTTGTAAAATCAGACCATTGTTCCACACGGAAAGCTTTGATATCCCGAACAGCTTTTGCAAACCAAGGCGTTGATTTCAATTCGACCATTGCCCTAAGCAAGTTTGCCATATCTTCATTTTGAGAAAGGTAGACACTTCCCTGAGTGCTGTGAAAGTCATATTTGCGTAAAATTCTGCCAATTTCATAGTACGCATTATTGTATGGATCGCCAAAATTCTCTTTTAGATCACCAATTGTCATATCAAAAGCAATAGCAAACATCTATTTCAGAAGCTTAAAAAATTTTTCTTCACCAAAGAAAATTCGACCTAAAGCATCCTTTATTGCAATGACAATTCCTTTGAAAGGATTTTTTTCAATGTCTATCACAGTTCCTTCTACCCAAGTCTCAAGACCTGTGAATTTAGGATCTACTTTTGCTCTGTCACCAATTTTCATGATAAAATTTTTGTAAAATTAATTATTTTATTACAAATCCTCAGCTTCTGCCAAAAGTTCTACAATATCTTTTACTTCTACTTCGGTGTTTTTGTTAAAATGCTTCACGCCATCGGTCATCATTGTGTTGCAGAAAGGGCAGCCTGTGGCAATGACTTTCGGTTCGGTTGAAAGTGCTTCTTCAGTACGCTCAATGTTGACGTCTTTTTTACCTTTTTCAGGCTCTTTAAACATTTGTGCGCCACCGGCACCACAGCAGAGTCCGTTGGTTTTGCAACGCTTCATTTCTACCAGTTCGGCATCCAGTTTTTCTAGAAGCATTCTTGGTGCTTCATACTCCCCATTGGCTCTTCCGAGATAGCAGGGATCATGGAAAGTGATTTTTTTACCTTTGAATTTTCCTCCTTCAATTTTCAGACGGCCTTCTTCCATAAGGCTTTTCAGGAATTGAGTGTGGTGAATAACCTCGTAATTTCCGCCTAAGGCAGGATATTCGTTTTTTAAAGTATTAAAACAGTGCGGGCAGGCCGTTACGATTTTTTTTACTTCGTAAGCATTCAGAACTTCAATGTTAGTCAAAGCCATCATCTGGAAAACAAATTCGTTTCCGGCACGCTTTGCGGGATCTCCCGTGCAAGATTCTTCCTGACCCAAAACGGCAAATTCAACGCCGATGTTATTTAAAATTTTGCAGAATGCTCTTGTTATTTTTTTGGCTCTGTCGTCGAAACTTCCGGCACATCCTACCCAGAAGAGAACTTCCGGAGATTTGCCTTCCATTGCGTAATCGGCCATTGTTTTTATAGTGAAATCCATATAGTTTTAAATTTACCAATATAACAGTGAAACAATTTACCAATAATTGTTACATTGCTAGATTTTTACATTGTTAAATTAATTAATCATTTGCCCAATTCAATCTGTCTGCCTGATTGTACTGCCAAGGTGCTGCATTGTTTTCAACGTTGGTCATCATCAGATTCAATTCCTGTGGAGCGGCAGACTGTTCCATTACCAAAAATCTTCTCATTTCAAAAATGATAGATAGCGGATCTAAAAGTACTGGACAAGCCTGTGTGCAGGCATTACAGGTTGTACAAGCCCAAAGTTCTTCCTTCGTGATGTAATCGTTGAGCAGTTTTTTGCCATCGTCTTCAAACTTACCGTTTTTATCAATGTTTCTGCCAACTTCTTCCAGACGGTCTCTGGTTTTCATTAAAATTAACCTTGGAGACAGTTTTTTACCCGTAATATTTGCCGGACAAACTGAAGTACATCTTCCGCATTCTGTACAGGAATAGGCATTAAGAAGCTGAACCTGATTTAAATCAAAAACATCTTCCGCACCAAATTTTGACGGAGCTTCTTCTGCACCTTCTGCCGGAGCAGCGTAAGGATCAGCATTTGGATCCATCATTAATTTGATTTCTTTGGTAACGGAATCTAAATTATTAAACTTTCCATACAAATCTAAATTAGCATACCAAGTACTTGGGAAGGCTAAAATAATGTGTAAATGTTTTGAATAATAAAGATAATTCATGAAGAATAAAATTCCAACAAAGTGAAACCACCAAGCACCTCTTTCAAAGATTTCTAAGTAAATGTTATCAAAGCTGAAAATTTCCAGAAACGGAACTAAAGTCATCTGGCTGACAGGGAAACTTCCGTGTACTTCTAAAACTCCTCTTTGTTGCAAGATAAAATCCGTAGAATTCATTGTGAAGAAAGCCACCATCAAAGCAAACTCGATAATTAAAATCCAATTGGCATCGTTTTTTGGCCATCCGAAAAGTTCTTTCATCGTCAATCTTTTCACCCCATAAAAATTTCTGCGGATAAAGAAAAGTACAACTCCGATAATTACCAAAACAGCAAGGATTTCTAAAGTTGCGGTGAAAATATTATAAAATGTGTGACCGAAAATTGTTGCAAGAAAACGGTGTGTACCGAAGATTCCGTCTACAATGATTTCAATCAGTTCAATATTGATAATCACAAAACCAACGTACACGAAAAGGTGAAGAACGCCTGCGATAGGTCTTGCGCTCATACGACTTTGCCCCATTGCAACACGAGCCATGGTTTCCCATCGCTCGTTTTTTCTGTCGCTTCGGTTGATTTCTCTTCCGAGACGTATGTTTCTATAAATTTTTTGCAGACTTTTTGCGAAAAGACCAAATCCCGCAATCAGTAAAATTACAAATAGGATATTGTCGATATATTGCATACCAGAGAAGGTTAAAAGTTATTCTTTATTTGCGTTTTTGCCAAACACTGAGAAATTTACATATCGTTTTGGATTGGCTTTAAAGTCTTCAAGAAGAGCATTCAGATTAGTGGATGCAGTATTTAAATTGTTGTACAGTTGCTCATCTTTCATGATTTTGCCTAAACTTCCTTCACCACGGTCAATACCGCCGATTACTTTGTTCAATTGACCAACAGTTGCATCAAGATTGGCAATGGTAGCGTTTAGCTTTTGAGTATCTATGCTTTCAGCAAGATTTCCGTATTTGTCTAAAGTGGTTTTACCGCTCTGCATTGTAAGGCTTGCCTCATCCAAAACCCTCTGAAGTTTAGGATCATTGTTTCCAACCAATTTGTTCACGCTTCCTGCTGTATTTTCTAAAGCGCCTACAGTTCTGTTTAAGTTGTGAAGTAAAACTTTGATTTCTTCTCTGTTTTGAGCATTCATCACCTGGTTGGCGTTTGCCATCAGAGAGTCTACTCTGTAAAGTACAGTCTGTAACTGATCTTTTACGGGACCAACCTGAGAAGAAAGGCTATTCAGCATTCCTAATTTATAAGCCCCTTGTAGAGTGTCACCATCTTTGGCAGTAGCTCCACCATATTTTAAGTTCAGTTTCATTTCTTTGCCAGACATTAAGCCAGGTTCGAAAATTTCTATGCTGGAATTTTTTGAAAATTCAAATTCATCGTCTACGGTAATTTTTACTACAAAACTGATTTGCCCGTCTTTTCCGGTAATAGGAATGATTTTATCAACCTGTCCTACTTTAAGACCATTGATAGAAACGGGAGCAGACTGCGTAAGACCTTCTACATTTTCGTATTTAGCGTAAAAAATATTATCCGTTGTAAAAAGGCTTTTGCCTTTCATAAACTGGAATAAAAACACAAAACTGACTATAGCCAATAACGCAATGAGACCGGCTTTTAATTCTTTGCTGAATTTCACTTTTTAAATTTTTTCTAATAAGCAAATATAATACATTTTGAGTGTATTAAACTACTGCTCGGGGTTAAGTACAAAGAAAGCGACAAAAACTTTGCCGCTTTCAATATTATGATAAAATTAATTTTTTATTGTTGTTGTGATCCCAACTTGTCCCAGATCTCAATTCTGTAATCATCGATGTCAGCATTGTCCTGTAAGCTCTTCATCCAGGCTTGCCCAAACATACCCGCGTTTCTCTGATTGATAGATTCTGTAAACTGCTTTAAGTCTCCCGCCTGCCTGTTTACTGTTTCAGATTTTTTCACCAAAACATAAACTCCTGTTCCTCCTTCGATAGGATTTGATACTTTACCTTTCTGAATTCCGAAAGCTGCGCCTGCTACTTTAGGTTCCATAGCACCCGCTACTGATGGCTGAAGCATGTTTACCTGTGCAGACTGTTTTGTTGTAGCAAACATTTTAGCTACTGCATCAAGATTAGAAGCTTTACCGATTTTCTCAGCAATTTTTTTAGCAGCTAATTTATTCTGAACAATCGTTTCAATCTGACTTCTTACAGATTCCGGATCAGCAAGACCTTTGTCCTGTTTTCCGTTTAGGTAAACTACGATTTTATCTCCTGTTCCTTCTACTGTAAACAATTCAGTGTTTCCTTTTTCTCTCTTTTTATCAAACGCCCAAGTAAGTATTTCAGCGTCTTTATCAGTTCCTAAACCTTGAATCTGCCCGTCAAATCTTTTAGTTTGTGCAGCATTGGTATATTGGAAATTTCCTTTTTTAGCAATGTTTACAAAATCATTGAAAGATTTTCCTTCTACCTGTTGGATAAATCTTCTTGAGTTTTTATCGATTTCGTTTTCGGTAGCTTCAGAAGGTTTTACAACTTTTACAAGGTGAGCAATTTTATAACCTAATTTTTTATCATCAACTTTAATGATGTGATATCCAAAAGAAGTTTCTGCTAAACCGATATTTCCCACGTCATTTTTACGTAAAAAGTCTAAATATTCCGGTGCAAACTGACTTTGAGAAGTAGTCCAGCCCACGCTTCCTTTTCTTTCAACTGCATTTGGCTCGTCAGATAATTTTAAATCTTCACCAAATTTTGCGGGATTTGCTTTAATTCCTGCCAATAAGCTGTCAGCAATTTTCTTAGCCGCTTCTTTAGTTCTTGTTGCAGTTGAACGTTCTGCACCTTTGTATGAAATCAAAATATGACTTGAAGTAACAGAATCTGAAGCTTTCTTTTTATCTAAAAGTTTAGAAACTACGTAAAGATCCTGCTCTTTGTAAGGTCCGAAGGCCTGCCCGATTGCAGCAGTTTCAATTTTACCCTGAAGTGCCTGAGGAACTTGTTTGGCATTTACATATTGATTGTTGAAAGGAACGTCAGAATTAGCCAAAACAAATAGCGAATCACTTGCTGCGTTAGAGAAGTTTTCTCCGCTTTCTGTTCCTGTGTATAATCTGTTGATTTCTTTTAATGCAGCAGCGTCGTCTGCGGCACTAGGTTTTGCAGGGAAAAATACAACGCCAAGGTTTCTGCTGGGTTCTGTTTTGAACATCACAGGATGTTGATCGATGTAGTTTTTTAAATCTTCAGTAGTAACTTTGATTTTATTTTTTGCAAGAAATGAAGCATAATCTACTTTTACGAAATCGATGTCAGCTAACTGATCTCTCTCTTTCATTAATTCTTCAGCTTCTTTTTTACCTGTAGTAAGACCTGTTGAGATGTTGGCAAATACCTGTCTTGCCATAATTCTGTATTCAATAGCTTTTCTGCTCTTCAACCAGAAATTGTATTGTTGAGGTTGGGTATTTTGAAGTCCCTCAATCATTTTTTTAAACTCCACAGTTTTGAAGTTTCCTTTTTCATCACGGAAAGTCTGGTCCTGAGCAAACATCTGATCATACTGAATCTGGCTCCAGAAAAGATCATCTGTCATTTCAAAGCCCATTTTTTCAAATTGCTGCTTGATCAGTTTAGATTGTACCAATAATTGCCAAGCCTGCTCTTCAAGACCATTTTGTGGCTGACCCTGATTTTTTGCCTGCTCCTGCAATACAAATAGCTGATCATTAAACTCTTCACGGGTTATTTTCTCGCCATTTACCTTTCCTAAAACATCAGGATTTTTACCAAAAACCTTCTCGATGCTTTCTGGGTTTACTAAAAATGCTAAAAGTGCAAGTGCAATAATCCCCATCAATAGCCAAGGTTTACTCCTAATCTGTCCTAAAATTGCCATTTTATAATATAGTTTTATATAGTCTGCGAAAATACACATTTTTAAGAAATTAGCATAATCTAAGTTACTTTTTTAGGTTTTTAAATTTAATTTTATCTAAAAAGGAAATTTTGACCACATTTTTCAATTAAAATCAAATGGCATATCAATTGACAATTTATATTTTCCGGAATCTCAAGGCTTCTGACAAAAGCTTTTCTCAGATTCCTGTGATTAACAAATAAATTATAATGACAAATTGTCATTGAAAATACTATGACAGAATTTGAAGAAATAGATTTTGACGAAATCTTAGGTGGAAGTTTCGATATTGTAACTGAAGGAATCAATGTTTCAGACTTTTCCGAAACAGAAAAAAATGCAGAACAGAAGGTCTTTCCTATTCTTCCTGTTAGAAATATGGTAATGTTTCCGCAGGTGGTTATTCCGATTACTGCGGGTAGAAAAAACTCTATTCAACTTTTAGAAGAAGCTCAGAAAAATGGCGAGCTGATTGGGATTTTAAGTCAAAAACATTCAGATATTGAGCAGCCTGTAGAAAAAGATCTTTACACAACGGGAACTTTAGCGAAGATTATTAAAATTATCAAGCTTCCTGAAGGTAATATCACAGCAATCACAAAAGGTTTCCACAGGTTTAAAATTAAAAATTTTGTGGAATCTCAGCCTTATTTTAAAGCTGAAGTTACCAAATTAAAGGATTCAAAACCTAAAAATAAAGAAGAGTATGAGGCTTTACTTGAAAATATTAAAGACTTAGCCCTTAAAATTATTGAGCTGGATCCGAATATTCCCAACGCGGCTAATTTTGCAATAAAAAACATCAGCAACAATGAAGATCTTCTGAATTTTGTATGTACCAATGCAAGTTTCAGGTCTGAAGAAAAACAGAAACTTCTGGAGGAGAAAAGCATGTTGGAACGTGCAAAAAAGTGCTACGAGATGATGCATGAAGACTTCAGAAAGCTGGAGCTCAGAAATCAGATTCATCAGAAAACTTCGAAAGATCTGGATAAACAACAGAGAGAATATTTTCTGAATCAGCAGATCAGAACCATTCAGGATGAGTTGGGCGGCGGGCCTGAAAGTGATGTTGAAGAACTTTTAAAAAAGGCAAACGACAAAAAGTGGAGTCCTGAAGTTGAGGAGCATTTCCAGAAAGAAATTTCAAGGCTTCAAAGACAGAATCCAAACTCTCCCGACTATAATGTTCAGAGAAATTATCTTGATTTTTTCGTAGAACTTCCGTGGGAAAGCTATACCAAAGACGTTTTCGATATCGCAAAAGCTGAGAAAATTTTAGATAAAGCCCACTTCGGTCTTGAAGATATTAAGAAAAGAATTTTAGAACACATGGCGGTTCTGAAACTTAAAAACAATATGAAATCGCCGATTCTTTTGTTAGTCGGCCCTCCGGGAGTTGGTAAAACTTCGTTAGGGAAGTCAATTGCAGATGCTTTAGGCAGAAAATATGTACGCCTTTCTCTGGGCGGACTTCACGATGAGAGCGAAATCAGAGGTCACAGAAAAACCTACATCGGTGCGATGGCTGGGAGAATTCTTCAGTCTATCAAAAAGGCGGGAACTTCAAATCCGGTGATCGTTTTGGATGAAATGGATAAAATTGCACAAGGTCAGCACGGTGATCCGAGCTCGGCCTTGCTTGAAGTTTTAGACCCAGAACAGAATAATTCTTTCTACGACAATTTCCTTGAGTTGGGTTATGATTTGTCTAAAGTGATGTTTATCGCAACGGCAAATTCACTGTCAACCATTCAGACGCCGCTTTTAGACAGAACAGAAATCATTCAGATTGCAGGCTATACTTTAGAGGAAAAAATTGAGATCGCCAAAAGACATTTAATTAAAAAACAACAGGACGAAAACGGATTGGATGGAAAATCATTCAAACTCGGAAATGCCGAACTGAAACATATCGTAGAAGCGCATACGTCCGAAAGCGGTGTGCGTTCTTTAGAAAAAAGAATTGCCGGAATTGCCCGTTGGGTTGCCTTGCAGACTGCTCTTGTGAAAGAATATGACTCCAAAATTTCCATTGACAAAGTGGATGAAATTCTGGGTGTTCCAAGACCTAAAAATATTTCAGAAATCACAGATTCGCCGGGAGTTGTAACCGGTTTGGCATGGACGAGCGTAGGTGGAGACATTCTTTTCATTGAAAGTATTCTCAGCAACGGTAAAGGAACTTTGACCATGACCGGAAATCTGGGGACGGTAATGAAAGAATCTGCAACCATCGCTCTGGAGTATATCAAAGCAAAACATGAAGAACTGGGAATTGATGAAGATTTAATCGAAAAGAAAAACGTTCACGTACACGTTCCGGAAGGTGCTACACCGAAAGACGGACCGTCTGCGGGTATTGCAATGCTTTCGTCGATGATTTCTTCGTTTACCAACAAAAAACTGCGACCTCATCTTGCGATGACCGGAGAAATTACACTTCGTGGAAAAGTGCTTCCTGTGGGTGGTATTAAAGAAAAACTTCTCGCAGCAACTAGAGCCGGAATCAAAGAAGTGATTCTCTGTGAAGCCAACCGCAAAGATGTGAACGAAATAAAACAGGATTACATCAAAAACATGAAAGTGCATTACGTTACCAGAATGGAAGAGGTCATTGATATTGCATTGGAAAAGTAGCCAAAGTTTTTTTAACAAAATTTTGGACGTATCCCTTTGCATGGTCAACGCTCAACGCTGGCAGGGTTCTAAACCCTGCCAGCGTTCCCCAACGCAACATGCAAGCGGGTCGGGCTATCCGCTATATCTTTTGCTCGTCGTTCCTCCTCACAAAAGGATGCCGCTTCTATCCCTTACGCAAAACGCAGGCAGTTGAGATTTGGCTTTAAAATTAAAAACAGAATATAAATTACATCAGGCACGCTGAAAGGCGTGTTTTTTGTTTATGCCTCAGCGTGTTCCCTTATTTTAAACACAACTTTCCAAATGAATCTACTTCGACTTCCTTTTCTGCAGAAACTTGCACTTGCAGTCATTTCAATCATCGGAATTGGCTATCTCATCTGTCTTGGGCAGAGCATTCTGGCTCCGTTTTTTCTGGCATTCCTCATGGCGATGCTTTTTTTACCGTTTGCCACTTTTCTGGAAAGAAGGCTGAGGTTTCCAAGGTCGTTTTCCACCTTAGCGTCGGTTTTTTTACTGATGATTTTTTTGGCGGGGCTCATTTATTTTTTTTCGACTCAGATTGCAGGCTTTACCAATGATATTCCCAAGTTGAGGGCTCAGTTTACTAATGTTTTCGAAGATTTGCAGCAGTGGGTTTCAAGAACTTTTCATGTGAAAATCAAGGAGCAGTTCGATTATATCGATCAGGGTGTGGGCAAAATACTGTCGTCATCAGGACTGATTTTAGGCTTTACATTCGGAATTTTCTCCAGCGGACTTGGCTTTTTAGCTTTCTTTATCCTGTTTTTCATTTTTATATTGAATTATAGAAGACTATTAAACCGTTTTATCATCAGTGTTTTTAATGAAAAGCACCAGAGCAGTGTGATGGATGCAGTTTTGGAAGTAAGAGTGATGACCAAGCAGTATATCATTGGGTTGTTTATTCAGATCATAATTGTATCTGTGCTCACAACAACTTTGCTCAGCATTCTAGGGGTAAAATACGCAATCCTTCTCGGAGTACTTACAGGACTTCTAAATGTAATCCCATACATCGGAATCTGCATCTCTCTTTTAATTTCATGCTTTATCGCATTTGCTACGGGTACAGTTTCAGACTGTGTCTACACCGCAATTGGCTACATTATTATTCATGCGATAGACGGCAATATTGTACTTCCGTTTGTAGTTGGGTCAAAAGTCAAAATTAATGCACTCTTTTCCTTCATCGGAATTATTATCGGAGAACATCTTTGGGGAATTTCTGGAATGTTGCTCTGTATTCCGGCGATTGCGATTATAAAAATTATTTTTGAAAGAGTGGAAGGCCTTCAGGCGTGGGGAAAACTTCTGGGTGAAGACAGAAAACCGGACAAAAAGAAAAGAAAATACAAAATTTCAAAGAACATTACTTTCGAAGAAAAAGATTAAATTTCTGATTCTTAATCATTTAAATTTAAAACAAAATATTTTCAGGGTATGATAACATAAACTTCGGAAATGATAAGTCTTTTTTATTTACAAAATCTAAATTTGCAGAAAAATTAAGTCAATTTAGAATAAATAAAAATAAGGTTGTTATGTTTGGAAGTTTATATTCGTCGGTAGCAAAAATGAGCTTTACCGCTTTGGTGCTATCGATTGCAGGAAATAGTTTTGTCAAAGCCCAGCAATGGCAAAATGTAGGTTCATCTCCCAATGTTTCTGCGGGTGGAAGCAGTTTTAATAATTTGGTAGTTGATAATGCGGGTAATTATTATCTTTCCTATTACGATGTTTCGGTTCAGAAAGGATCTGTTCAGAAATTTAACGGAACTTTATGGTCTTACGTTGGTGGAAGCGCAGGAATTACCAACAGTTTTGCAACCTACAACTCACTCTCAATCAACGCAGCAGGAACGGATCTTTATTACACCAATCAGGGAAGCGGTCTGGAAGTCCGTCATTTTAACGGAACTTCATGGACACAACTGGCGAGTGCAGCGACTTCTACAATAAACTATCATGCTTCGGCGGTTGCTCCTTCAGGAATTTTGTTCACTTACAGCACGCTAGGTTCAGGAACGGTAAAAAGGTTGGTGAACGGAGCATGGGAACAGGTAGGAAATGCTGGTTTTTCCAGCGGCGCGGCTTTTGCGGAAATGGTAATCGGAACCAACAATAAAGTCTATACAGCCAATGTGGCAAGTGGAGTACGGGTTTACGAAAACTCAACTACTGCAACATCATCAGACAACTGGAGTTTAGTTGGCGGAAGCATTGTCGATGCTGCTTCATCAGGAGAGCAGTATACTTCTGATATCGCAATTGATGCCAATAATAATCTGTATGTTGCTTATGTTTCAAACTCATCAAATTCCAGAAAAGTTAATGTTAAAAAATTTAATGGAACATCATGGGAACAGGTCGGAAACGCTTATTTTTCTGCGGGAGGAGTACAGCACGTTGCTTTGGCGGTAACTTCAGCAGGGAAACCTTATGTTGTGGCAAGCCGTTGGGAAAATGATAACTTTTTGAAAAATACAGTCTATCAATTAAATACAGCGACAAATACGTGGTCAACTTTCGGAGGGGATTTTATCTCTGATGGTGAGGCAACTTACAATGATCTGGCCGTTGACAATGCGAATAATTATCTCGTTTTGGCGTATTCGGAAGGCAATACAAAAGTGAAGCGGATTACAATTCCATCAACATCATCAAACAATTCATGCAACAATACAGATCCAGGAGCTAATGTAGGAGATTTAGGTTGCGTAACATTTAATTACAAAGGTCAATCCGTAGCTTATACAACTGTAAGAGGTGCAGACGGTAAAATCTGGCTTCAGCAGAACTTGGGAAGTTCGCAGGTGGCGACTTCAGTTTCTGATGCTGATTCGTACGGTGATCTTTTCCAGTGGGGAAGATGGGATGATGGCCATCAGACCAGAAATTCAGCAACAGCCAATGTTCCTTCACCCAATTCTCCTGATGGATTGAATAATTTTTCATCTTTTATTCTCGGTTCATGGTGGGGCGGAAATGATCTCAACGATCAATGGACAACAACACCGAATTCCGTAAGTGCTGTCAATGGGGCTGATCCATGTAAAGCAATCGGTCCAGACTGGCAAATGCCTTCACAAGCCGACTGGACTGCTGCTAAAAACGCTGAAGGAATCAATAATCCAGCAACGGCTTATGAAAGTAAACTCAAACTTCCCGCAGGCGGAAACAGATCTTTCACAGATGGATCATTTGAATTTGTTGGTCAGAGAGGGTATTTCTGGAGTTCTACCCCTACAGGTTTAGGAGCGAAATATCTTTATGTTGGAAACACCATCGGAAATCCATCAGCAGGATCACCAAGAGGACAGGGAGCTTCGGTAAGATGTATAAAACCTACCAATTCGGCTTTAAGTGTTTCAGATATTTCAAAAAATATTTCATTTGGAATTTATCCTAATCCAACCAACGGAATTTTAAATATCAAAACAGATTCACAGGTTCAGAATGTATCTTTAATGAGTCTTGTGGGGCAAAGAATGCCGGTTGAATTGAAAAACAATCAAATTGATATGACTTCTTTTGCACAAGGGATTTACATCGTAGAAGTTCAGTTTAAAAACGGGCAGAAAGTTTCAAAAAAAATCATTAAAAACTAAACACAAATTTTATAATAAACACCAGTCACTGTTTTAATCATTAATTTTTACACAAAGCTCATCTTCGGATGGGCTTTTTTATTTTCTCTAAATGAGAATTTGATATCTAATCATAATTTTCGTTGCATTTTTTATTGTAGATTCGCTAAAAATAGAACTTTATGAAAAAGATAATGATATCCTTTTTTCTACTGATTATCGCTAATTTTTTTGGGCAGATTTCTTACACCATTTCTCCCAATCCTTTTAACGAAACACAGCAAATTTCGCTTACAGTTCCCGGAAATCAGATTGATGAAACGGCATGGGGCGTTACGAATAATGCAATTTACATCTGGACTTGGTCATTAGATCAGAACTATGCCAACAGTCAGGACTGTCCGACTAACGGAACTTGGGGAAGTTCAAATGAAACAAACCGATTGGCTTATAATGCTGGAACAGACACTTACTCATTAACTTTTACGCCAACAGTTTTTTACAACAGAACCAATATCGGAAGAATTGGTTTTCTTTTAAAGACAAAAACAGGAAGTAACCAAACTTCACCAGATATATTTGTGAACGTTGGAACATTAACTTTAAATATGACCAATCCTGCAGCCAACAGCATCACAACTGTCGCTGCAGGAAGTTCAATCAATATTTCCGCGACTGCCACCACACCGGCAACTTATCATCTAAAAGCCAACGGAACTGTTGTGAATTCTACTTCTACAGCTTCAACCTCATATTCGTACAATTACACGATGGTTGCCGATGCTGATATGGAACTGATTGCAACAGATGCCAACAACACGATAAAAAACAGAACTTTCGTTCTTCAGACTCCAAGAAATGTAGTTTCGCAGGCAATTCCAACATGGATGAAGCAGGGAATTAGTTATCACCCAACAGACCAGACAAAAGCAGGACTGGCCTTATATGCTCCGTTTAAGAACTTCGTTCATGTGATCGGAAGTTTTAACAGTTGGGCAGTCAACGATACTTATTTAATGAAACGTGACACCACAAATCCGGATTTATACTGGATTGAGCTTTCAGGTTTAACACCTCAGCAGCTTTACACTTTCCAGTACAGAACTAATGATTTAAAGAAAGTGGCAGATCCGTTTTCTCCTCAGATTCTTTCGTCATATGACGATCAGTATATTTCAGCAACAACCTATCCTAATTTACCTGCTTTTCCTGCAGGACAGGGTTTTGAGGTTTCTATGTTTAAAACTGGTGAAGCAGCTTATCCGTGGCAGGTAACCAATTTCACAAGACCGAATAAAGAAAATCTTGTCATTTACGAATTGCTTTTGAGAGACTTCACGGCAGAGAAAAACTGGCAGTCACTGATCAACAAAATTTCATATTTAAAAAATTTAAATGTTAATGCCATCGAGCTTATGCCCATCATGGAATTTGAAGGAAATATATCGTGGGGTTATAACACGTCATTTCATTATGCAATTGATAAAGCGTACGGAACTCCGGCGAAATTTAAGGAATTTGTAGACCTTTGTCACCAGCAGGGAATTGCTGTAATTCTTGATGTTGCCTTCAACCACGCAACAGGAAGAAATCCGCTGGCGAGACTTTGGAATGTAGATCCGGATGGTGACGGTTATGGTGATATCGCTGCCAATAATCCTTATTTTAATACGGTTCCGAAACATTCCTACAATGTTTTTAATGATTTCAATCACAGCACAGCTGCAACAAGATATTATGTTGAAAGATGTCTTCAGCAGTGGCTTACAGAGTATAAAGTTGACGGTTTCCGTTGGGATTTAACCAAAGGTTTTACCCAAAACTGTACTGAAAACGATGAAACCTGTACCAATGCTTATCAACAGGACAGAGTAGATGTTCTGAAATATTATGCAGACAAACAGTGGGCTATCGATCCCAATTCATACATGATTTTCGAGCACCTTGGAACCGATGCCGAAGAGCAGCAGTGGGCAAACTACAGAGTGGCAGAAGGAAAAGGTGTAATGCTTTGGAATAACCAAAATGGCCCATACAACCAAAACACGATGGGCTACAAAGACAACAGCAGTTTTGACCGTATGGATCACGAGTCGCACGGTTTTACCAACAATTACACTGTAGGTTTTGGTGAAAGTCATGACGAGGAAAGATTAATGTTTAAAAATCTTGCTTATGGTGCTAACAGCGGTGGCTATAATGTGACTACTTTAAATACGGCTTTAAACAGAATGAAAACCTTTGGAGCTACATTTTTTACCATTCCGGGACCGAAAATGATCTGGCAGTTTGGGGAGCTGGGCTATGAATTCAGCATCAACAGATGTCCGGACGGAAGCATTAACAACGCCTGCCGTACTGACGAAAAACCTGTAGCCTTCACTTTGGGTTATGACATCAATCCGAACAGAAATTCTATTTACAATACATGGTCGCAGATTATTAATTTAAGAAATATTCATCCTGTGTTTAAAACAAAAACATACACCGTAGAATCAAACAATTTAACGAATGATGTCGATGGTTTGGTTACAAGAATTTATCTTCAGGATAACACCGTTACCGGAATGAAAAATGTTGTTGTGCTGGCAAATTACGGACTTACAACGAGAAATATAGTTCCTTACTTTCCATACATCGGACAGTGGCAGAATTTGATGGATAACTCTACATACACTGTGGCATCCACTACAACTCCAATCAGCCTGGAACCGGGTGAATTTAGAATATACGGAAGTGCAGCGGGAACTTTGTCAACGTCTGAGCAGAATTTAGAAAACAGACTTTCGCTTCAGATTGCAGATAATCCTGTGAAAAATAAGGTAGCAAAACTGATTTATCATAAAGTTAAAAACGGAGAAATCACAATCTACGACCTGACAGGTAAAAAAATGGATTCTTATAAGCTTAAAACTGAAAACGGAACTTTGGAAATTAACACCAATTATCCTTCAGGAACTTATCTGGTTCATTTAAAATCAGACACCGGAGTTTCTATTGAAAAAATGATTGTGAACTAATTTTAAAACCTAGAATTTTGACAATATCAGCCCTGCCAGCATTTCAAACGCTGGCAGGGCTTTTTAAAAAATAACATTTAAGAGTAAATGCATATTTCTTTTTTGAACTTTAATGAATAAAAAAAAATTCCCTAAATCTTTTGTGACTTTTGTGGTTAGCAACAAACTTTAAGCTCATTCAAAATGGGCTTTTGTTCTTCATTGTCAATTCCGTATCTTTGCAAACTAAATTTTTAATATGTCTAAGTCATTAATTCCAAAATTAGAAGCGATAAAACAGAGATATAATGAGGTGGCAGACCTTATTATACAGCCAGACGTAATTTCGGATCAGAAAAAATATTCTTCTTTAAACAAAGAATACAGCGATTTAGGAAAAATAGTACACGTTTACAACCAATATAAAAATGCTTTAGACAATATCGCAGAATCTGAAGAAATCATTGCAGATGGTTCAGACAGAGACCTTGTTGATATGGCTAAAGAAGAAAAAGTAGAAGCTCAGCAAAAACTTCCAGGTTTGGAAGAAGAATTGAAAGTCCTTTTAATTCCTAAAGATCCTACCGACGACAAAAACGTTATTGTGGAACTTCGTGCCGGAACCGGGGGCGATGAAGCTGCGATTTTCGTGGAAGATGTTTACAGAGCTTATACCATGTTTTTTAAAACCAAAGGATGGAAGCACGAGATCACAGACTCCAGTGAAGCGGCAAAAGGTTATAAGGAATTGATCCTTAAGATCGAAGGCGATGGGGTTTATGGAATCATGAAATTTGAATCCGGCGTTCACCGTGTACAGCGTGTTCCCGAAACAGAATCTCAGGGCAGAGTTCATACATCTGCAATTACAGTTGCGGTTTTACCTGAAGCTGAAGAAATTGATTTTGAATTAAATCCTGCCGACATCGAAATGCAGACTTCACGTTCAGGTGGTGCAGGTGGACAAAACGTAAACAAGGTTGAAACTAAAGTTCAGTTGACGCACAAACCTTCCGGAATGGTGGTGGTTTGTCAGCAGGCGCGTTCTCAGCTGGCCAACAGAGAATTGGCGATGGAAATGCTTCGTACCAAATTGTATGATATTGAAGTTCAGAAATCTGTTGGAGATATTGCTGCACAACGTAAATCAATGGTTTCTACAGGTGACCGTTCTGCAAAAATTAAAACGTACAACTATCCTCAGGGAAGAGTTACAGATCACAGAATCGGTAAATCGATGTACAACCTCGATGCCTATATGAATGGCGATATTTCTGAAATGATCGACGCCGTAATTATGGCAGAAAACGCTGAAAAAATGAAAGGAGAAGAAGATAATTATTAAAATTTTCGTTCGAATATAAACTGAGCTTCCGAATTTTTTGGAAGCTTTTTTTGTGAAGGATTTTTAATCAGAAATAACCAAAATCAATAAATGCTCCAGCGGAGCAACATCTGTGTAGAGGATTATAACGTGCAAAAAGGCACTCCGGAGGAGTGCTATCTATTTTCGCAGCATGAAACTTCCATCTCCCATCTTCCCGCTTCCATCTTTATTTCTTCTCATACTTCCAATTCCTCCCTTTTCCCTCGGCAATCCATTCCAAAGCCTGCTCAATTCTTTTATTTCTCGTGGTTTCAGTTTTGGCATCAACAATCCAATTGACGTATTCTTTTCTGAAAGAAGGTGATGCCTTTTCAAAAATTTGCAAAGCCTTTTTATTTTGATTTAAAGCCTTTTGAAAATAGTCAGGAACTTCAATTTCGGTTTTTGAAGGCGCTGATTTCTTTAGCTTAACGCCCATATCCGTCAGTTCCATGGCTTCCAGGATGATTTTTTTGAGTTGAGGTCTTTTCGGAAGTTCATCCATTTTGGTAATCTTCCCGAGACTGAACATGTTTGTTTTTTCAACGTTGGTTTCGAGGTTTTTTATGGTCTGCATTTCACCATGAAGCCAAAACCCCATGCTGCAATATTGTTTGAATGAAACCATTGAGCAGAGAATTTTTCCTTTGTACATAAAAGTCGGGAACTTCCATTTGATTGCTTCTTCGATTTCAGGATAACATTCATGAACAACTTCCCGAATGAGATTTAAAATCGGTTGTGCAAACTCCGGAGCTTTCTCAATGTATTCATCAACTTTCGGGTTGTATTTTTCCATAATTTTCTGTTTAAAAGAATTTGAAACAATAAAATGTTTTAGCTTTTAAGTTTCATATAAATCTAAATTAATCTGTGTCCCTAAGCATCAACCTCAGCCTCAACCTTAAGCAAAATGCTTCACCGTTTCATTCACTAAAAACCTCACCTGATCCGGTCTTCCACGATCTGTTTTAGGCAAATTGTTATAACTACCCGTTCTCACAATAACCATTTTATGTTCAGGAATCATAATGATATACTGTCCCTGAAGTCCTAGGAAATAATAATGCTTAATAGGATTGTCGTGGTTGATCCAAAAGCCCATTCCGTAAATTTCGCTTGATTTTTTTGTCGGATTTTTCATTTCATTGATGAAATCAAGATTCAATAACTGTTGACCGTCAAATTCGCCGTCATTTAAAAACAACTGTCCGAGTTTCGCAAAATCTCTGGAAGTGGCGTGGATGCAGCAATAAGTCTTTTCCATTCCGCTTTGATCGGTGCTCCAAATCGCATCTTGTTCCATACCGAGCGGAATCCAGAATTTTTCTGATAAATAACTTGCCAGTGTTTGATTAACTGCTTTTTTAATCGCAAAACCCAAAAGCTGAGTCGAGCCACTTTGATACTCAAATCTCTCTCCTGATTTTTCTTTAAATCTTCTTTTAAAGGTAGCATTGATGAGACTCTTTCCATAGTAAGCCTTTGCATTTGGCCGGAAAGGATTTTTATAATCTTCATCCCAATCCAAGCCGGATTCCATCTGAGCCAGATTTTTTAAAGTCAGATTTTCTGCAGATGGTTTGGTTTTGAATTCGTCAAAATAATCAGAAAATTTATCATTGATATCTTTAATTTTTCCTTCCTCCAAAGCCTTTCCAAAAAGCATCACCGTTACTGCTTTCGCCATCGAAAAAGAGTTAGTCAATGAATTTTTGTTATAACTGTTCCAATATTGTTCGTGTAACAGTTTTCCATCTTTAATCACTAAAAATGAAGCGGTGTTACCTAGATTTAAATCATCAACTATATTTTTCGGTAAATCTGTTTTGTTGTAATTGTCAGCCTTCTCCCAAGGTTTTGGAGTTTTCGTTTCGATGACGTTTTTGCTGAAAAATTTACCATCATCAATGTGAGCGCTGGATTTTCCTTTAAAATATGTTTTGGAAATTCCGTTGATAAGATAGCTGTAATCTAAAATGTAGACAAGAGCAGTAAGGAAAACGAGAAATACGATGAAATAAATGAGAATTGCCATAAAAAATGATCTTGAAACAAATTTAAACTAAATTTGAAATATTGATACAAAATGATTTATTTTTGTGAATATGTGATGATTTTATGATTAAAAAACTGATGTTCCTACTGCCTTTATTTTGCGTTATAATAGGTTTTGGGCAAACGTATAAACCAATCGACACCTCAGATTATGTTCAAAGAAAAGAATTTATCAAAACATTTTCTCTGAATACCGAAAATCTGATCAAGAAAAATAAAACCAATTTTCCCGGTAAAAAGGGTAATGAACTGGCAAAAATTTATAAAGGTTTTGAAAAAGATTTTACTGAAAAAGTAAAAGACAAAAATTTTGTTTTCAATTCTGTATTTGATGAAAAAGTAAACAGTCTTATTGATGGTTTACGAAAAAACGATAATAAAATTCCGCAAAATTTAAAAATTCTGATTGCCCGAGACAATACACCTAATGCCTACTGTTTTGCGGACGGCACTTTTGTGATCAACATGGGGCTTTTCAATTGGCTGAATAATGATGATCAGTTGGCAGCGGTCATTGCACACGAGTTGGGGCACAAAATTGCAGATCATACTTTGAAGGCTTTTATTAGTTTAATAGATCAGAATCAAACCGACAGACTGGTGGTTCAAAATATTAAATCCAACAAAGAAAACCGAAATAAACGTGCTTTTGACGTACTGAAAAACAGAGTTTATAAAGAAGGAGTTGAGAACAGAAAGCAGGAAATGCAGGCTGATTCTTTGGGATACGCTATTTTTAAGAAAAGCAATTTCAAACCGGCGGAATTTATCAATACTTTAAAAAGATTGGAAGATTTTGATACGATTTCGCCAAGAACTTTAAAGATTGAGACTTATAAGAAATATTTCAGTCTTCCCAATCAGGATTTTAAAGAAAACTGGCTTAAAAAAGAAGATTTCTCGCTTTATAACTACAATCATTACAAACAAAAGCTCGATAAAGATTCTATACGTTCGCATCCGGAAATTTCATTAAGAATAGAAAACCTGAAAAAGTTTTTCCCTGAATTGAAAACCGAGGAGAAAGATGGTAAAGCATCAGAATCTTACGCCAAAATCGAGAAAATTGCCAGAATGGAAACCTTGCCCAATTTTTACTATTCCGAAGATTACGGTGTGGGAATTTACACAAGTCTGCAGTTTCTGCAGGATGGTGAGGAAGAGAAATATTACAAAGGTTGGCTCGGAAAATGTTTTTCAAAAATTTATGAAGCCCGGAAAAATTATAATTTAAACAGGTATTTGGACAGGGTAGACCCGAAAAATCAAAGTGAAAGCTACCAGCAATTTTTGAATTTTATGTGGAATCTCAGTTTGGATGAGATCAAAAATATTGCTGATTACTATAAAAAAGAATCTTAATTTTTAATTTAAACTTCCACAGATTTATGAAAATAAAAAACCTAACAAACTTAAAATCTGTTAGGTTTTTTTATGCCTCAAATTGTGGCTTTATTAATAATTCAATCTCTCCAAACGAACCTTATTAAATTTCTCCTTCTCATTATACTCACGAAGCAAAATATAACCTTCTTTCGCCACAAACGGCGTTACCACAAAATTATCTTTCTCAGAAATCGGAATTATTTCCTGCTTAAATTTTCCATTGATTACGGTGTTGATAAACAGATTCCATTTTTTCTCTTTCGTTACCTGATCTTTCTGATAATCTCGGAAGAAGAAAACAACGTCTTTGCCGTCATTCAGATATTGTGAAAATAAGTAATCGCTGTTGACCCATTTCGACTTTTCCTTTTCAAAAACCTGAACATCTTTTACTTTAAAATCTTTGTCGGTATTGATGTAAACTAAATCTGTAGTTTTAGGAGCATTATACTGACCTGCAGGTTTGAATTTTTCAGATAGAATCCCCATACTTCCGTCGCTCATCATATAAACGTCTTTTGTCTGAAGATAATAACCACTTTCTACACCGCCGTCAGCATTTAATTTCGGAATATGAGCCGAAAGATCGGGTTTAAAGTTCAATGTTTTTAAGTCAACATTATAATTATTTTTATCGAGCATCAATCTTGCGAAACCTTTAATTCCTTTATCATAATTTCTGCCCAGATAAACTATTTTATCGTCGAAAGTTTTGTCGTTGTCAATTTTACTTCCGTTTGAATATAAAACATCAATATTGTAAATTGTTTCCGGCGTAAGACCAGTCAATGCTTTGTTTGAAACTTCTTTCCCGGTTTTCATATCAAGGACTAAAAGAGAAAAAGTTTTATCATCATCATTCACTTTTCTCATAATTCCGTACAAGAATTTTTCATCCCTGTCCAAAACCGTGAGATCTGAAAACACCTTTCTATCGCCGTTGGTATTGTAGCTGTATCTCCAAAGTTCCTTTTTGTTCTCGTCAAATCTGATGATGCTGTTTTTATTGACATATCTCCCGAAATCATGGTTTTCTACAGCAAGATAACCGCCTTCTTTAATTTCTCCAACAGAAGAAACATAGTTGTAGCCTTTGTCTTTTTTCTCAGCACGGTTTTCTTTTCTTTCTTCTTTAAAGCTTTTCGGCTGAGTGATTTCCACGAAAGTTCCGTTTTCCTGATAATCGTAATATACTTTTGGTTTTACGGTATTCGTTTTTGGATCGATGACCATAGAAACGGGCATTGAAGCACCTTTAGCCAAAGACTGCATCACATTGTAATCTGAAGGCCGCAAAATAATCTGACCTTTAAAATCAACATATCCGTAATAGTTAGCAACGACCAAATTGGCTTCAAACTCTTTATTGGCAACGGGATTGAGATTTTTATCCAAAAGTACATATTCAAACTTCTGCATTTTGTTATCTGTCTTTCCGTAAGAGTAAATGGAAACATAACCGTAAAGATTGTCTTTGGTATCAAACAGCGCATTCATCCCGATATTCTGACCCGAAGCCAATGCTGCTAAATCCTGTGTCTGAGAGAATGCCATGGTTTGAGCCAAACCAAAAAGCAATAAATAAATTTTCTTCATATTTAAAAATTTGAATCCAAAAGTAGTGAATTCAAGGATATATCAAATATATTGATGAAAATATTTTTATGTTAAATCATTGTTGATTAATTTTCAGTAAAATGACACATAAGTCACAATAGATTTAATTTAAATTGGAAATATTTTAGACCACATCAGAAGAAAATCAAAGATTTTCGAAATCTAGTGTGTTCTTCTCATCGGTAGGAAGATAAAAATACTTTGTGATTTATGTGTTAAAATGTCAAAGTGATTACAACAAAAAAGCCCTGATTTCTCAAGGCTTTCAATTTATATTTTAGAAAGTAAATTTCTGAAATTTGTTTTCTCATCAATAATTCTTCTTAACTCAGAAACCGGAACTCTTTCCTGCTGCATCGTGTCTCTGTCTCTGATGGTCACGGTGTGATCGGTTAACGAATCGTGGTCAATTGTGATGCAATAAGGCGTCCCAATCGCATCCTGTCTTCTGTAACGCTTTCCGATGGCATCTTTTTCTTCGTAGAATAAATTAAAATCGTATTTCAAATCATTGAAAATATTTTCTGCATATTCAGCTAAACCATCTTTCTTCATTAAAGGAAGAATTGCTGCTTTTACCGGAGCCAACGCAGGAGGTAACGATAAAACTGTTCTTTCCGAACCATCTTCCAACACTTCGTCTTTTAAACAATGCGAGAATATAGAAAGGAATAATCGGTCTAATCCAACCGAAGTTTCCACTACATAAGGAACATAGTTTTCATTTCTTTCAGGATCAAAAAACTGCAATTTTCTACCAGAGAATTTCTCATGTGCCTTCAAATCGAAATCGGTTCTCGAGTGAATACCTTCCAGTTCTTTAAATCCAAACGGAAAATTAAATTCAATATCAGCCGCCGCGTTAGCATAATGCGCCAGTTTCTCATGGTCATGGAATCTGTAATTGTCATTTCCTAAACCAAGAGCTAAGTGCCAGTTCAGACGTTTTGTTTTCCACTGTTCGTAAAATTCCAGTTCAGTTCCCGGAGCAACGAAAAACTGCATTTCCATCTGTTCAAATTCACGCATTCTGAAAATAAACTGTCTCGCAACAATCTCGTTTCTAAATGCTTTACCAATCTGTGCAATACCAAAAGGAAGTCTGTGGCGCGAAGTTTTCTGTACGTTTAAGAAATTCACGAAAATCCCCTGAGCAGTTTCCGGTCTTAAATAAAGATCCATTGCAGAATCTGCAGAAGCACCCAGTTTAGTTCCGAACATTAAGTTAAATTGTCTTACCTCAGTCCAGTTTCTTGAACCCGTGTCAGGATCAGCAATTTCCAGTTCTTCAATTAAAGATTTTACATCGGCAAGGTCTTCATTTTCTAAAGATTTCGCCAATCTTGAAAGGATTTCAGCTCTTTTCGCACGGTATTCCAAAATCTTAGGATTTGTTGCTTCAAACTGAGCTTTATCGAAAGACTCACCAAATCTTTTGGCAGCCTTTTCAATTTCTTTATTTTCTTTATCCTCGATTTTCGCACAGTAATCTTCCACCAAAACATCCGCTCTGAAACGTTTTTTAGAATCTTTATTGTCAATCAAAGGATCATTAAAAGCATCAACGTGGCCCGAAGCTTTCCAAGTCGTTGGGTGCATCAGGATCGCCGAATCAATACCCACAATATTTTCGTTAAGCTGTACCATCGCTTTCCACCAATACTGTTTGATATTATTTTTCAGTTCTGCACCGTTTTGTCCGTAGTCGTAAACTGCAGATAAACCATCATAGATCTCACTCGAAGGGAAAATAAACCCATATTCTTTAGCGTGAGAAATCACTTTCTTGAAAACATCGTCTTGCTTTGCCATAAATTTTTCGTCTTACGTGCAAAAATAGTGAAAAAGCGGGAAGTTGGAAGCGGGATGACGGAAGTTTTTGCGTTGCAGATTTTTAGGAGCCGGGAACCTGCTGTCCACTGTATCTTTTTTGTGGCGATCTCCACTTCGTTGCGTCCGCCACAAAAAAGGATGCCGTTCCCATCAGGGCTATGGACAAAATTACGTTTTTGAACGACTGTAATTTTTCCAAAGAAAACCTCATAGGTTTCAAAAACCTATGAGGTTTAGCGACAGCTCAAAAATTAAAATCCCAATTTTACAACAGCATACTTCCAAACCTAACGGGTTTCTAAAACCCGTTAGGTTTAGATCATGCAATATTTTAATAAGGAATAAAAAAAGCAGTTTAAAAAAACCGCTTTACATTATTTCTAGAAATTATAACTTAATCCAACTCCGTTACCGCCAATCTCAAGTTTGTAAAATCTGCTGGCATGAGTATTTTGAGATTCATTGCCTTTTCTGTCAGATTCATTCTGGGTTTTAACAGCATTTTTAAGATTTTTAGAAGAGCCAATCGCAAATGGAATGGCGATACCGATTAATCCAACGCCGGCACCAACTAATCCCCAGCCACCTTTTGCCTGCTCTTTAATAACCACACCATTTTGCACTGTTTTTTTTCCGCTGATCGCCGTAGCCAGTCCCCAACCGACCAGTCCGCCGCCCATAGCTCCAAAAACCTGAGAAACAGCATTGTTGGTACGTGATTTTTTCATGTAAGCCAATGCTTCCTGATTGGTAAAAACGCTTTTGTATTCAGATGCCTTATATTTCTGGTTTCCCTTGATAAAAAATTCTCTGCCTGTTTTGCCTAAACTCAAAGTGTCAGTCGTTTGCGAAAAAAGATTCGATGACAACAGCAATGCGAATAATAGTAAGCTGAAGTTTTTCATAATTTTATTTTTTTTGCAATGATAAATAAAATAATCAATTATCAGTAAGGATAAAATGTTAATTTTTTCAACTGAGGGAGATTTGTAATTCTTCTTTTTTTAGGCATGAAAAAGCTTTTACTGTAGAATCTGAGAAGCGTTTAAAGAAAAGGAGTACTCAACTAAATCAGTAGTTGCACTCTTAAACTTAGGAATAAAAATACAAAATCTAACGGGTTTCAAAAACCCGTTAGATTTACGTCTAAATTTCAATTAATTATTTTAAATTAGATTAAAATAAAAATTTATTATGAAAAAAAGATTCGAGTACAAAACAATTATTATTGAACCGAAAGGATTTTGGGGAACCAAATATGATCCTGTTGAAATTGATAAAATTTTAAATCAGCACGGAAGTGAAGGCTGGGAATTGGTGGTCGCAGAAAGCAGGGATTACGGAGGAACCTTTTACGGTGTTATTTATACTTTTAAAAGAGAGTTGTAAAACTAATTTATCCTTAGTTTTGCGGAATGTTAGAAATTCTGTATCGCGACGAACATCTTATTGCCATCAACAAACCCAGCGGACTCTTGGTTCATAAATCTTTTTATTCCGGAGAGGCAGATACGTATGCGATTCAGGAACTGAGAAAACAGATTGGACAAAAAGTGTATCCTGTTCACCGATTAGACAGAAAAACTTCAGGCGTTCTGCTTTTCACTTTAGATAAAGACACTTTAAGAACCATGAGCGAACAGTTTGCATCACGGGAAGTCGAAAAGAAATACATTGCCATTCTCCGAGGCTGGACGAAAGATGAAGAAACCATCGATTACGATCTGGTGAATGAAAATGAGGTCAAACAGAACGCAATCACTTATTATCGCCGGTTACAGACCTCGGAAATAGATTTGCCTTTTTTAAAACATCAGACTTCAAGATACTGTTTGGTGGAAGCCATTCCTGAAACGGGTAGATTTCATCAGTTGAGAAAACATTTTAAACATATTCTGCATCCGATTTTAGGCTGTAGAAAACATGGCTGCAACAAGCAAAATAAATTGTGGCTGGAAACTTTTGGCATCAGCAAAATGACGCTTCATGCGCATCAGTTGGCTTTCACTCATCCGATTTCCAACGAAAAAATCAGCTTGAACGCAACCATTGACGAAGATTTCAAAAGAGTAGGGGATATTCTGAACTTGGATTTGAACGCGTATTCTTAGCTATATGTTCTTTTGCCATACACTTTGTCATCCTGTAAGGATCTCAACGAATTATTAGATATTTCATTGAAATGTTTTGGGGTTTAGATTCCTCCGGAAATCGAAGATTCGACGAAGTCAATGACAAACTCTATGTCTATTCGTGAAAAAATTTGTGCAATTTTTGTTTTAAAATAATTAAACTTCATTTAAATAAATTATCTCACATCAACAATCGATTTATTTTAAAATGAGTATTTTTGTAAAACTTTTTTTCAATGTACAAATCGCTCATTCGCCCAATCCTTTTCAAATTTGATCCCGAAGAAGTACACCACTTTACTTTTTCAATGCTCAAAAATTTCGGGTTTCTTACCAAATTATTCCTCCCAAAACCTATCGCAGACAAACGTCTGGAAAGAGAAGTTTTCGGATTAAAATTCAAAAATCCGGTTGGGTTGGCAGCTGGTTTTGATAAAAATGCGGTTTTGTTCAACGAACTAGGCGATTTAGGATTTGGATTTGTAGAGATTGGAACGGTAACGCCAAGAGCACAGGCCGGAAATCCTAAGAAAAGACTATTCCGTCTCATCGAAGACGGTGGAATCATCAACAGAATGGGTTTCAATAACGAAGGTCTTGAAGCAGCAATCCAAAAGCTGAAAGGCAACAAAGGAAAAATCATCATCGGCGGAAACATCGGAAAAAACACCGACACAACGCCTGAAAATTACACTCAGGATTACTTAGATTGTTTCGAAGGGCTTCATCCTTATGTAGATTATTTTGTACTGAATGTGAGTTGCCCGAATGTAGGAAGCCATGCAAAACTGGAAGATGTAGAATACCTGAGAGAGTTGATAACAGCCGTGAAAGGAATTAATCAAACTAAAGTAAATCCAAAACCTATTCTTCTAAAAATTGCTCCAGACTTAAACAATCAGCAACTTGACGAGATTATCGAACTGATTGCCGATACAAAAATAGACGGGATTGTAGTTTCAAATACATCAGTTAATAGAGAATGCTTAAAAACTTCTGCAGAAACATTGGAACAAATCGGAAACGGTGGTTTAAGTGGAAAACCTATCCGTGAGCGCAGTACAAAAATGATCAAATATCTTTCAGATAAAAGCAACCGTGCATTCCCGATCATCGGAGTCGGTGGAATTCACTCTGCAAAAGATGCGATTGAAAAACTGAATGCAGGGGCGAGTCTGGTTCAGCTGTACACAGGTTTTATCTACGAAGGTCCACAGTTGATTAACGATATTAATAAAGAAATTTTGACGAGAGCCAGTAGAATTTCCAGATAAATAAAATATTAAAAAGTATGAAAGCAAAATCGATGAGGTTTTGCTTTTTTTCTCGTTGTTAAGGCAAAATTAAACTGATTTTAATCTGCAAAATTTGCTCAATCTGCGAGAGAATTTTAAATAAAAAAATGCGAAATCGTATAAATAATCAATCCCACTAAGCCACCAACCAAAGTTCCGTTCACACGAATGAATTGCAGGTCTTTTCCCACCTCTAGTTCAAGCTTTTCACTCAGTTCTTTTCCCTGCCAGTTACCGACGGTGGAGCTGATGAGGTTTCCGGCTTGATGGGTGTTTTTCAGAATGTATTTGTAAGCAGTTACTCTAACCCAATTATCAATTTTATTCTGAAGTTTTTCGTCGGTTTTCAGGTTTTCAGAAAACTCGTTCAGGTTTTTGGTGATGTATTTTTTTAATGAAGATTCTTCTTCCTGAAGTTCGGTACTCAAAGTTTTTTTAATGGAAACCCAAATATCATTTGCGTATTCATCAAGCTTTTGATTGTTTAAAAAATCATTTTTAATGCTTTTAAACTCATCAATCCACTTTGGATCTTCTTTTAAATCATTTGAAAATTCATAAATTTTTTCTGTAATTAAAGTTCTGATTTCGTGATCGGTATCTTCCTCTATTTCGCGGAAGAAATCAGATAATCCGCTGGCGATTTTCTCGGCAATCTTTTTATCAACAAACGATGGAATAAAAGAATAACTTCCTTTTTTCACCCTTTCTTTAATCATCTCGTCATTTTCAATCAAGTATTCTTTGATTTGTTTTGAAAGATTGGTTACGATTTTCTGATGGTCGTTTTTGTCTAAAAGATAGATAATTCCGTTGCCTAAAATTTTATTCAACTGAATATCATCGGTCATTTCGCTCACTTTTTTACTGATAAAACGGCTTACTTCAGCATCATCCAGTTTATTCAGAATATCTAAAATAATATCCGAAAGATTTTTAATTAAAGCCTCCTGATTTCTCTCTTTAGTTAACCATTCACCAACAAAATTAGAGATCTTAATTTTCTGAATATAAGGACGAATAGTCTGAGGCGAAAGGAAATTAGAAACCACGAAACTTCCCAGATTATCGCCCAGTTTTTCTTTACTGTTTTCAATCAGATTTGTATGCGGAATCGGAAGTCCGAGCGGATGACGGAAAAGAGCAGTCACAGCAAACCAGTCTGCCAAAGCGCCTACCATCGCTGCTTCAGAAAAAGCACGGACGTAGCCAATCCAATGAGAAGCGTGAGTCTTCTGTAAAATCGTGGTAACAACAAAGATAATTGCCATCAAAACAAAGAGTCCCGTAGCAAAAGCCTTGTATTTATTGAGCTGTTTTCTTTTCAGTTCATCATTCATATTCTCAAATTTAGTAAATTTGGTATTGTATTTTACCACAAAAGTCACAAAAGGTTTAGTTGAATTTTAAAGTTATAATGTTGAAGTTGAAAAGAGCAAATAAGTCTTTTGCATTATTTAATGTTTAAATCTTAACATTTCGCACTTAGTTTTTAGGTGATAAGTTTATCAGCACTATCTAATTTTAACTATTACATTTTGTGAACTTTAAAAACTGAATTACGACAACACTAAACAGAAAAGATGACTTTTGTGCCTTTTGACTTCGTCGAATCTTCGATTTGTGGTTAAATATTTGCGGTAATAAAATCAATTTTTAAATTAAAATCTTATGCAAGACCAAGCAAAAAACAATCCATATTATTCAAGAACAGAAACTGAAAAACTGAATATTTCCAACGACGAATGGAGAAAAATTCTTTCACCAGAATTGTATGCAATTTCCCGTGAAGCCGCCACAGAAAGACCTTTTACAGGAAAATACAATGAGTTTGATGAGCTCGGAGAATATTACTGTGCTGTTTGTGGAAATCATCTCTTCCGTTCCAACCAGAAATTCATGAGCAGCTGCGGATGGCCAAGTTTTTTTGAAGCCGACAAAAACGGAGTTAAATATAATCGGGATTCTTCTCACGGTATGGAAAGAATAGAAGTTGTTTGCAAACGTTGTGATTCTCATTTGGGTCATGTTTTTAATGACGGGCCGGCTCCCACAGGCACGCGATACTGCATGAATTCTATAAGTCTGGAGTTTGTAGGGGATTCAGAATCAGGAAAATAATTCACTTTTTCCGGTTGTTAATATTTCATAAATTGAGTTAAACTATTCCAATGTTAAGTGTTTGATAATTATGTTTTTATAAATTTGTCTCCGCAATTTTAATTTAACATAATATTGAATGAAGTTATTGTATAGTGTATTAAGTGTAGTGTATGTAGTGACGACCTCGTTTTATCTTTCTCCAACAGATAAAAAAGAAAATTTTAAAATGAGTGAAGAAAAAAAATCTGAAAAGATTGTTAATCTGAAATCATCAGAAAAATCTGAAACATCAACTTCCGAAGAACTTTACAAATCTATTGCTTTCGCGCCCGAACATGAATTGAATTTTGAAGTGTTCTCCAAAGCGCTGACCGGTTTTGAAAATATGAAAAAAGCAGGTCTACTTGACGAAAATTCACATTTGCTTACTGTTTGCGATTTTTCTATGTCATCCAATACAAAAAGGCTTTGGGTGATTGATCTGAACGATAAGAAAGTGCTGTTTAATTCTCTGGTAGCCCACGGAAAAAACACTGGCGAAGAATTTGCCACCAATTTTTCAAATACCGACAGTTCTTTACAAAGCAGCATGGGTTTTTATATCACTGATGCCACCTACAACGGTGGAAACGGATATTCCTTAAAACTTCTTGGGATGGACAAAGGCTTTAATGATGCGGCTTACAGAAGAGCAATCGTGATGCATGGTGCAGATTACGTGAGCGAAGATTTTGCCGCAACGCACAAAAGAATAGGAAGAAGCTGGGGCTGTCCGGCGGTTCCAAGAGATTTGACTCAGCCGATCATCAATACAATCAAAGGAAGAAATCTTCTTTTTATTTATTATCCGGATCAGAATTATCTTTCGAAATCAGAGTGGCTGAATAAAGCTTAAGGCCTATGGCATCTTGCTTTTAGCTTAAAACAAAATCATATTTAATTGTTGAATTTTGTTTAGTGATTAAATGTAAATACTAAAATAAAAAAGGTTCAGAAAATTAATTCTGAACCTTTTTTATGATTTGTTGAAGATTATTTGTTGAATAATTCCTCCACTTTATCCCAGTTTACTACAGAGAAAAATGCTGCAACGTAATCAGGTCTTCTGTTTTGGTAGTTTAAGTAATATGCGTGCTCCCAAACATCCAATCCTAAAACCGGAGTACCTTTAATGTCTGCAACAGGCATCAACGGATTATCCTGATTTGGAGTAGAAGTTACAGAAACAGAACCATCTTCATTCTTAACCAACCATGCCCATCCAGATCCGAATCTTGTTTTAGCAGCTTCAGAAAAATCAGTTTTGAATTTTTCTAGTCCACCGTAGTTTTCAATTGCGTTTCTTACCAATCCTACAGGCTCATTGCTACCGCCAGGAGTAAGAATTTCCCAGAATAGAGAGTGGTTAAAATGTCCGCCTCCGTTATTTCTTACTGCAGGTTTGTCAGTACCTGTTTTGCAGATTTCTTCGATAGATTTGTCTGCAAGCTCAGTACCTTCAATTGCTTTATTTAAATTGTCGATATACGCCTGATGGTGCTTTGAGTGGTGGATTTCCATTGTTTTTGCATCAATAGTCGGCTCTAAAGCATCGTAAGCATAACCTAATTGTGGTAATTCAAATGACATAATTATATTTTTTAATGTTATTACCCAAATTTAGCCAATATTTAAGCCATTATCAAAAATTACGGATTATTTTAATAAATCTTTAACATTGATGATTCGACTTGCTGAAATAAAAAAAGCACAAACTTTTTGAGTATGTGCTTTAAATATTTTTTAAACTGAAAATTATCTGTTCATCGACATCAGGAATTCTTCATTACTGATCGTTCCTTTGATGTTTTTATTCACAAAATCCATTGCTTCCACAGGATTCATTTCAGAAAGGAATTTTCTGAAAATCCACATTCTCTGCGAAGTGTTTTCATCTAAAAGAAGGTCATCACGACGGGTGCTTGATGCAACCAAATCAATCGCAGGATAAATTCTTCTGTTGGCAATTTTTCTGTCCAACTGAAGTTCCATGTTTCCGGTACCTTTAAATTCTTCAAAGATTACCTCATCCATTTTAGAACCTGTGTCAATCAATGCAGTAGCGATGATCGTTAAAGAACCTCCTCCTTCAATTTTTCTTGCCGCTCCGAAGAATCTTTTTGGCTTGTGAAGTGCATTGGCATCCACACCACCGGAAAGAACTTTTCCAGAAGCTGGGGTTACGGTATTGTATGCTCTTGCCAGTCTTGTAATGGAATCTAAAAGAATAACAACATCATGACCACATTCTACCATTCTTTGGGCTTTGGCTAAAACCAAATTGGCAACTTTTACGTGTTTGTCTGCAGCTTCGTCAAATGTAGAGGCGATTACTTCCGCATTTACACTTCTTTCCATGTCGGTAACTTCTTCCGGACGTTCGTCGATCAAAAGTACCATCATATAAACTTCCGGGTGATTGCTTGCGATAGAGTTGGCAATGTCTTTCAAAAGCATCGTTTTACCTGTTTTTGGCTGGGCAACAATCATCGCTCTCTGGCCTTTCCCGATTGGTGCAAAAAGATCAACAATTCTTGTAGAAATCGTTGCTCCTTTTCCTGCAAGATTAAATTTCTCTTCAGGGAAAAGGGGTGTAAGGTATTCAAAAGCAACACGGTCTTTGATGAAAGCCAAATCACGACCGTTAACTTCTGTAGGTTTTAAAAGAGAAAAATATTTTTCACCTTCTTTAGGCAGTCTTACGATTCCTTTTACGTTATCTCCGGTTTTCAGTCCGAAATTTCTGATCTGTGCAGTTGAAACATACACATCGTCCGGCGAAGAAATATAAGAGAAGTCTGATGAACGCAGGAATCCGTAGTTATCCGGTAAAATTTCAAGAACACCTTCAATGCTTACCAGGCCGTCAAAACTGAAATCTTTTTTCTGCTCCACTTCCTCAGGTCTGTCCTGATTTCTGTTTTGGTGCTGATTATTCTGATTTTGATTTTGCTGTTGATGCTGGTTTTGATTCTGATTAGGGTTTTGATTTGGATTTTGATTCCGTTGTTGATTTTGCCCTTTAGAATGTTGAGGATGAACAGGTTTTCTTGGTCTTTCCTCTTGTGGAGTATTTTGTTGAGGAGCTTTTGGTTCAGAAGATTCTGTGTTTTCTTCTGTGTTGCTCTCGGTATTTTGAGGCTGGCTGTTTTCTGAAGGCAGCCTTCTTCTTTTTTTCTTATTCGCCTGATCGTTTTCGGATACTTCTGCTGAAATTTCAGGCTGTGCCGTTTCTGTTTTTTGATCAGTTTGTGCTGTAGGTTCTTCTGCTTTCACTTCCTGAGGTTCTGCTTTTACAGCTACAGGAGTTTTTGGTTTCGCAGGTGCTTTTTTTGCTGCAGGCTTTTTGGCAGGAGCTTTCGTAGGTTTTTCTGCGGTGGTTTCTTCCGTAGTTGAAGTTGGAGTACTGTCTGCTGTAGTTTCTGTGGTGTTGAAATAATCTTTTGCCACTTTAGGATTAGACGCCTGAAAGTCAAGTACTGCAAAGATTTTATCATTATCTGTGCTGTTTCTTGCAACTTTAACGCCCAAATCTCTCAGGATTTTAGTCAACTCCGTTACGGATTTTGACCTTAACGTTTCTATGTTAAACATATTTAATGTAAAAAATGTAATTTATTGTAAGTAAGAAAAGTAAGTCCGGTGACTTTTGTTTTCAAGGGTAATTGTATGATGCAAATCTACACTTATTTTTGAATTGTGCAAAATTTATGCTATTTTTGTCCTGATTTTAAAGTTTATGCTACAGAGAATACAGACCATCTGGATATTACTTGCTACTTTAGCACCTGTTTTCCTATTTATTACAGGTCAGGATGCAGAAGTTTTCGGAACATTTCCATTGATAAAAATTGTATCTGCAATTTTAGTGATTGTTGGTGCTTTGAGTATTTTCAGCTTTAAAAACAGAACAAGACAAATCATGCTGAATAACATCAGCATCGTTATAAACGCTTTGTTGATTGGTGTATTGCTGTACTGGCTGCTAAGCTTACCCGGAGGAATAGATTTTCCTGAGAAGGGTATTGAGCCGATTTTCCCGTTTATTGCTGTAATCTGTCTGGCTATTGCCAACATTTACATCAAAAAAGACGAGAGGCTCGTGAAATCTGTAGACAGACTGCGCTAACCAGACAATGATTTTTTGAGTGAGAACAGCTTTCCTTATTGGAAGGCTGTTTTTTTTATGCTAAATTTTTGATTAAATTGTAGAAAGATTATTAAAATTGAAACAAAACATTTTATCTTGCGTCTAATATTCCAATAAAACAGTATTATGAAAAAGTTATCAGTTTTAGCATTATCGTTATTTTCATTTTTCAGCCTTGCGCAGGAAGTTACTCAGGAAACTGTGAAAAAGGTCATTTCAACACTTGCTTCAGATGAAATGAAAGGCCGTCTCATCGGTACTCCGGAAAATGAGCAGGCAGCTTATTATATCTCAAAATTATTTAAAGAAAACAAACTTGATTACTGTGTAGGTGATTCTTACCTCGTTCCATTTCAGTACAAAGGAAAAACGGTTTATAATGTTTGTGGAATTAAAAAAGCAGCTTCTGAAAAAATGCTTGGCTTCTCAGGTCACTTTGATCACATAGGAACCAATGCCGACAAAGATGATAATATCTACAACGGAGCAGATGATGACGCAAGCGGAATTACAGCTTTAGTCAGTATTTCTGACTATTTTAAGAATAAAAAACCAGAATTCTCCATGGTTTTCATGGCATTCAATGGTGAAGAGGCCGGGCTTTTAGGGTCAACAGCACTTGCAGCAGATAAAGGGATGGAGAAAATTAACAAAAATCTAACCGCTCTTTTCAATTTTGAAATGATTGCCACAGAATCTGAATTTGGTAAAAATGCCATGTTTATGACAGGTGATCAATTTTCAGATCTCGATGAGCTTTTTAATGATGCAGCTTCTGGAGTTATTAAGATTCACCCTGATCCTTATGCAAAAGAACAACTCTTCTACAGAAGTGATAACGTAAGTTTTGCAAAAAAGAAAGTTGTAGCGCACTCGTTTTCTACTGCAGACATGTCGAAAATAAAACATTACCATGAAGTAAATGATGATATGACAATTGTAAATGTTGAAAATATGACCACCATGATTAACAATTTTGGCAAAACTGTTGAAAAACTCAGTACGAAAAATTTTGCTCCGAAGTATAACGATAAGGTAAAACTAAACTAAAAAACGTCTTTCTTTTAAATTCCCTATTTTTGTGGATTAATTTAATATTTAATGAATTATTATAAACGGGCAATTGACAATATACTTCCGTATAAAAAGACAATTGCAGCAGGTATTTTCTTCAATATTTTATATGCTCTTTTCAACATCGTCGCCATGCTTTTCTTCATGCCGGTATTGAATATTCTTTTTGATAAAAAGGCAGAAAAGATTGAGGCAAAGCCGGTTTACGAAGGTATTTCGGCAGCGGGAACTTTTTTGAAAGACAGTTTCAATTTTTATATTCAGCAGATGGAGGCTGAGAAAGGTGCCGAGTATATTCTTCTCATCACCTGCATCATGTTTATCACGATGTTTTTCCTGAGAAACATATTCAGTTATCTGTCAGAATTTTACCTTACATTTTCGCGAACAGGGGTTTCAAGAGACTTCAGAATTCAGCTTCATGATAAGATTTTAGATCTTCCGGTTTCATTCTTTACCAACTCCAGAAAAGGAGATGTTTTCGCAAGAATAACTTCTGATGTAGGCGAAGTGGAATCTAATATTCTGAACAGTTTAATAGACCTCATCCGTTCACCGATCGTGATTATTATCACGATGGGATATTTGCTATACTCAAATTTTCAGCTGACGGTTTTCACCTTAATTGTCTTTCCCATCATGGGAACCCTGATTTCAATAATAGGTAAAAGCCTGAAAAAAGATACCGGCGAAGCTCAGAATGAGTTGGGTAAAATGTACTCTTTTGTTGATGAAACATTAGTCGGCTTAAAGATTATCAAAATATTTGATGCGGCACCACAGATCAAAAAAAGATTTGATGAAGTACTCAACAAAATTCGTTTTCTATCTTTAAGATTATTTAAGAAAAAAGCATTGGCATCCCCCGTCAGTGAGCTTTTAGGAGCCATCACGATTGGTATGATTGTATATTTCGGAGGTCGTCTTGCCATAAAAGGTGAGGGGCTTTCCGGAAGTGAATTTATCACATACATCGCCTTGTTTTATACTATTCTGCAACCTTTGAAGTCGCTTTCTTCGGCAATATCAAATATGCAGAAAGGGGAAGTTTCCGCTAAAAGAATCTTTGATGTTCTGGATGCTGAATATGTGATCAGAGAAGAAAAAGATGCAAAAGAAATTAATGGTTTTTCTTCAAGAGTAGAATTCAAAAATATTACTTTCGGATATGAAGACAGGGACGTTCTAAAGGATTTTTCTCTCTCTATTCCAAAGGGAAAAACGGTTGCTCTGGTTGGGCAGAGTGGTAGCGGAAAAAGTACGCTCGCCAATCTGATCACAAGATTTTACGACGTAGATAATGGCGAAGTTCTTCTGGACGGAGAAAATATTAAAAATATTAAACTTTCCAACTACAGAAAGCTTTTCGGACTCGTTACACAGGATAATATTCTCTTTAACGACTCCATCAGAAATAATATTTCTTTAGGTAAACCTGATGCAACTTTAGAGGAAATTCAGGAAGCGGCAAAAATTGCCAATGCCCATGATTTTATTATGGATCTTCCGAAGCAGTATGAAACGAGTATCGGTGAAGCGGGAGGGAAACTTTCAGGCGGACAGAAGCAAAGGATTTCTATTGCGAGAGCGGTGCTTAAAAATCCACCAATTATGATATTGGATGAAGCAACTTCCGCATTAGATACAGAATCTGAAAGATTTGTACAGATCGCCCTTGAAAACATGATGCAAAACAGAACTTCACTGGTGATCGCCCACCGTCTTTCAACCATCCAAAAAGCCGACTGGATCGTCGTTATGGAGAAAGGGAAAATCGTAGAACAGGGAAATCACCATGACCTTATTGCCAAAAAAGGAATGTACAACAAGTTGGTTGAACTGCAGAATTTCGAGTAATTGATTTGAAACATTAAGATGTATAAGTTGTTGAGCTTTTTTAAGGAAACATCTGAAGATATTCATTAAGCACACTTTACATTATAATATGTAATTGAAAAGCCATTAGCTAACAGCCAAAAGCCAACAGCCACAATGAATCCATTAGAAGAGTACTATTTCAGAATCGATGAGCCTGAACGCAGTGCTCTTCTTTTTTTGCGTCAGAAAATTCTCGCCTCCGATACCGAAAAGATCACCGAAACCCTCAGCTTTGGTTTGCCTTTCTTTAAGTTTAAAAAGAAAATGCTCTGCTACTTCTATTTCAGCAAAAAGCATCAGCAATATTACGTAAGCTTCTACCACGGCGACCGCTTAGATCATCCGCTGTTGCTGAGTGAAGGCAGAAAGAAGTTTAAAATTCTGCTTTTGGATATGGAGGAAGATTTGCCTTTGGAGTTGATTTTGGAATTGATTGATGAGGTGAAGATGTTTGTGAAGTAATCTGCTAAAATGTAAAATCAAAATGTGTTTGCAGTTGCTTGTGCCACGCTAGTATCTATCGCTAATTTTTGGAGCCGACACTGGCGTGTTGCTAGTGTCAGCAGTGGGTAAAAAGTGAATCTATATCTTTCCGTCTACCATTGCAAACCTTTGTTAGCGGCTGGCATTTTTAGTGTGATGCTGATTTCGAGAAAAAATTCATAACCACAACTCCTGCTACGATTAATATAATTCCAATTATTGCAGGAATGTCTAGCGATTGTTTGAAAACAATTACGGAGATAATAGCCGTAAGCACAATTCCCAAACCTCCCCAAATTGCATAAGCAATTCCCAGTGGAATAGATTTTAGAGCTTGTGATAAGAAGAAAAAGCAAACAAGATAAGCTACGGCAGTTACGGCAGTTGGCAATAATTTTGTAAACCCATCGGATGCTTTCATAAAACTTGAACCTATGACTTCAAGTATAATTGCTAAAGATAGAAACAGATATTTCATAATAATTTAAGTTAAAAATGTTTCTTTTAAATAGATTTTCAAATCGGTTGGTTTCCGCCCCAAAAGCTGTTCAAGGTCTGAACTACAAATGTCATATTCTCGATTTTTAATAATAGCTGCTAAAAGTGATGAAAAATAGATATCGTTTTCAGTCACACCATATTCTCTAAGTTTTGCTTCATATTCGTTTGGGTCTGGACTATCATACGAAACAGATTTTCCCGATAATTCTGAAAGCATTTGAGCTATATCTTTAAAGGAATAAGTGGGAAATCCTGTAATTAGATAAATTTTGTTGTCATGTCCTTCACTTACCAAAACGTTGGCAAAAGCTTCTGCCATTTCGGTTCTTTTTGCAAATGTTGCCCTCCCTTCGCCTGCAGGAAATGAAATACCTGTGTTAACTGCATCATAACCAATGAAAAATGGAATGGTTTCAGCATATAATCCGTTTTGAAAAATTGTATAAGTAAGTCCGCTTTCTGTAATGTATTTTTCTGTAGTAATATAGGAATCGACCAAGGGACCCAACATTGATTGGTTTACATTTTTATTTAAAGCACCACCTGTATAGTAAATGTGTTTTACTCCTGCATCTTTAGCAATATCAATTACATTTTTATGGTCGAAGAATGAGTTTTCACTCTCGATACTTATCATGAACAACTTTGTTACACCTTGCATCGCTGTAATAAGTGAAGTCTTATCGGTGTAATCTCCAATCCTTACTCTCACACCTTTATCTTCAAAATATTTTGCTTTATTCGCATTGCGAATTAGTGCTACAATTTTGCTTGCCGGAACTTGATTGAGCAAGTTCTCGATTACCGATTTTCCTAAATTTCCTGTTGCCCCTGTTACTAATATCATAATTGGTTAAAATTTATGATGCAAAGGACGAAAAAATAGAAACTGACTTTTTTGACAAAAGTCAAATTCGTTATTTTTTTCTAATTCGGCTTACTGTTTCCTGTGTGATGCCTAAGTAAGATGCGATGTGTCCTAACGAAATTCTCTGTATCGCATCTGGTTGATCTTTGAGTAATGAAATGTAGCGCTGTTCTGCGCTTTCAGTTTGTAGCGAGCTTATTCTCTGTTCTAAAATAACACAATATTCTTCCGCCATTTTCCTTCCAATGGTGTTCATTTCGGAAAATCTTTTGTAAAGATCGTTAAGGTCTTTGCTTAAAATATAGTAGTAAGTGGATGTTTCTAAAAATTGAATATTTTCAAAAGACGGTTGGTCATAAAATAGGGGTAATACAGAACCTAAAATAATATTCTCAAAACCGAACCACGAATTTATTTCTCGGTCGTCTTTTACATAATACGAACGAACAAGTCCTGTTTCGATTATAAAAAGGCTTGAAACTGTTTGTCCTTTTTTTAAAAAGAAATCGCCCTTTTGTTTTGTTTGACTTTTGATGTATTTTGAAAGTTCTGTTTCAATTTCGGGGGATAAGTTTCCGTAGGTTTTGAATTTATTGATTAAAGAGTTCATTCATTGCAGGATATTGGTTTATGCTTGTCGCTAAATTTATGGGGCTTTGCGATGGTGGGGCAATCGAAGCACAAATCTTCAATTTTCCACAAAAGTTCAATCGAGGAAATGCCGTTAAACTTTGCAGTTTCGTCCCAATATTGTAAAATCCTTGTTACAGGGCGTTTTTCTTTCCATTGATTTTTAGTTTTGTAAACATTGTCAAGAGTGTCCACACTACGTTTGAAGCTATTACGAAAAATACTGTCCACCACAAACTTGTCCCTGCTCTTGATTGATAATTTCCGGTTTCTTCTCTGAGAATTATTAAGTTCTTATTGTCAAAAGATAAATTGGTTTGCTGAATTGCTTTCAAGTAATAACTTCTTTCTTCTGAATTTGTAAGGCGTTTTAAGAATGTCGTGTTGTATTCATACTTATCGTAAAGTACTACTGATAAGTCAATAAATTTTGATATTAATTTCGCCTGTATCTCTTTGTTGTCAAATGCTCTATTGCTGAATTTATCACCAAACATAGTTCCTATCCAAATATTTTTATCATAAATACTGTCGCCTTTGTTTGTTAAGGGACAAGCATAGTAACATCCAATTCCTACTTCGTTTCCTCTGTCGGGATAACCTTTTGTGACAAATAAACCACTTCTGTTTTTATGCTTTGATGAACTTTCGATTGAATAATACATTGTCGGTTTATGGGTCAAAAATTCGTCTACATTTGTTAAGTGAGTTAATTCTCCAGTTTCTCTGTCAACATAAAATTTAAAAGTCAAAACCGGTGCGGTCAATAAAATCCAAGATATGAAAAGTGTAAACTCACGATGTTTGTCTGTCGTGTCTAGCAACCTAAGTTTTTTTCTGAAATAAAACCAAATTAAAGCAGATGAAATAATTATTGGAACAAATAAACCAAAAATGTTATCATTAAGGTCAAAAAGCTTTAGTTGAATAAACACAAGCCAATAGAAAAAAGAATATATCAACAGGAAGCTTGTCGATATGAAAATGAATGGTAATATTATTTTGGTCAGTTTTTCTTTCATTTGGCTTTCGTCCGAAAGTGGCCTATAACGTTTCGAGGCTTGGCGATGATGATGCAATCGAAGTACAAATCTTCAATTCTGCGCAAAAGTTCAATCAAAGAACTGCCGTTGGACTTTGCAGTTTCACCCCACTATTGCAAAACTCTTGTTATCTGCAGTTACATTTTCACTTTATTCTTTATAATTTTCAAGTATTTTTTTTTCTTCTTCATATTTATGATGAGGAAATGTTTGAACTCCAGTAATACAAGTTTCAGGTAATACTGGTAGGAAAGCACTTCCTTTTTCAGTTATAAGTTGTATTCCACCAGTACAATAGTATTTTATTATTTCTATAAATCTTTCGGTATCATTTTCTTTGTTCATCATAACTTCGTTGAAAATATTGATTTCATTTTGAATTAATTTTTTCTTCAGAGATTTTATGTAAATGAAATTTATTAGAAGAATTGCAAAAAGTACAACAGATACTTTCCAATTAAAAAAAAGAAAAATTACTCCAGAAATAAAAAAAATGATATTTAGAAAACTTAATATTCTAGTTTTCTGAAATAAATCAACTCCACGAGCTTGTGCTAGTCTTTTTATATCTGGATTAGTTTGTATTTTATGTTGTGAAATCATTTCTTCAAATTCTGTCCAATAATTTGAAAAACTTATACTGCTTTTTATCACAGGGTCAGTTAGATTTTCTCCAAATGATTCTTTAAGAATTTTTAAAATGTAAAGGTTTCGTTTAATATCCATAGTTTTTTTTAATTGCAGATAACTTTCATCTTGACGTATTTCGCAAAGCCATTGAATTTACGCATTGCGTCAATTCATACTATTGTGCATTAAAAATAAGTAAATAATCAGCATCAGCAAATTTCAATTCAGTAAAAAATTAAAACTTTTCTCGTATTTAGGAAAGTTATTCCATGTCGGTTAAAAAAATTAGGTATCTCGTTAAAATTTTTAATCAACCTATTTAAAAATTTTTTACATTTGAATTACAGGTTTCAGCAAAAACCTCCACACACAAAAACACAAACCGTATGAAAAACCACAAAATTCTCCAAACAAGGCAGGAATTCCTGAATCGCCCTTCCAGAAAGGCCCCTGCACCCCTGCAACAGATTTGCCGGAAACCTTACAAGCTTGTCGCACCCTAGTAACGACCTTGCCGGAAGATGTAAAAGCCCAACGCACCCCCGCAACAAACTTTCCGAAAAAAAACTGCACGAGGCAGTTTAATTAATAAACAATAATTTACAAATACATGAATGCAATTGATTTAAGAGTACTTCGCAATGCAGAATACCTGCAGTACACAAAAGATTTTGCGGCTATTATTAATCTCAACAATCCTGCTACGCTGGATATTGATGCAAAATTTACAGCCTTCAACACCAAAATCGCTGAGCTGGAGTCGCTGTACAAAAAAGCATTGGCAAGTGAGAAAACGAAAGACATTATGGCGCTGGATCAGAGAAGAGACGATGCCATCAATGGGATTTATTATTTTTTGGAGAGTTACACCTATCATTACGATGTACAGCAAAGACAAAATGCACAATTGTTGCTGAGTAACCTAAGTCTGTATGGCAGTGGCATTGCCAGAATGAACTATCAGGCAGAAACCGCTACGATTAATAATATTCTTCGGGATTGGGAAAACAAAACAGAACTTGTAGCAGCAGTGAGCGGTTTTAATTTGACCGCATGGGTGAATGAACTGAAAACCGCCAATGACGCGTTCAACGAGCAATATCTTCTGCGTACACAGGAGTATGGTGATGCCAATCCGGATACCATCAGAACAAAAAGAGAGGAGACTAGTTCTGCTTTTTATGCATTAAGAGACAGGATAGATGCGCTTCATCTCCTTTCAGAAGTTTCTCCTTCGCCTCATTCTGCGGTCATCAATCAGCTTAATGCACTGACAGATCAATACAACCAGCTTTTAGTCAACAGAAAAGCTGAAACAGAAGAGCTTCCGGAAAAGCAGAAGTAAAATAGTATTCAACAAAAAATCAGAGCCAAAAGCTCTGATTTTTTATTTTAATCTATGTCTGATAACTACTGTCTCAACATCAAACATCAATTATCATTCATCCTCATCTACTTCCGGATCACCTTATGCTTAAACTGAGTTCCGTCTTCCAGAGAAATATCCAGTAAATACGTTCCCGAAGAATAGGTGGTAAGGTCTACTTTAGCATCTCTTGTTTCGTTCAGTTTTCTGCCGTCTAAAGAGTAAACAGAAATGTTTTTCACTTTTTTATCAGATTTAATATTTACAAAATCTGCTGTTGGGTTAGGATAAATAGAAACATCCACCGTAGAAATATCTTTTACAGATAAAATCTGATTGGTGCTTTGCATATAGATAGACAGAACGACTCTACCGTCCTGACCGTAAAAAACTGCTGCGGGAACTTCATATTTCAGGGTATGGCTTCCCGCAGAAAGAGTAGGGCTGGTGAAGCTTCTGATGGGTACGGCATCTCCCGGGCACCAGTTGTTCCAGGATGTCCACCATTGGGTAGTTTGTACATATGGTCCGTAGATTCCGTTGCCTTGTGTGTTGTACTGTCTGTAAGGTTCACAGGATTTTCCGCCCGGAGTAAATGTGAGTACCTGTGCATTATCCAGAGAAACAAAATTCTGCCTTCTTATATATTCTTCTCCGTTGGTGCCGGCGCCGTGGGGCGAAGTGATAATGAAAAACTTAGCATTGCTGGTAGGTTGGGTAAGATTAAAATTAACGAGTCTTACCGTTTGCCCTGCCTGATCTGTATTGTTGTAATTGTTTAATTCATTAGAATCTAAAAGCGGCAACAGATTGTCATAAGTATTGATAACTGCAGGATCGTTTGAGGTTACAAAGTTTAAAGTTCCTGCGAAAACATCGTTTCTGTTGGCACAACCTGAAACCTGAGTATTTGCAGCGTAAGGAACACCAAAAACATCAAGCTCTACATAAATATCATAAGCCGCTCTCAAAGTAAGATTTTTGAAAACAGCATACAGGTTATCTACTTCGTAAGTATAAGGAACAGAGGTAGGAGAAATGTTTTTGTTCATGAAAGGTGTGATGTATCTTCCGATTTCAAAACGTTTTACTCCCGTGTCGCTCAAGGTGTACGTTGTCTGGTTTTTCGGAACTAAAGCAATATGCACACCTCCGATTCTGTCGTAGTTATCGCAAAGAGCACCAATGCTTACATTCATCTGAATTTTGTTCTGGAAAGTATTCAGTTCTGCATCAGACAATTTTCTGGCATATCGGTAATTGGCAAGACGGATGGTGTTGGCAGGAACCGGATTCGAAACATTTGCCGCATACCCATCATAGAAAACAATAGAAGAAAAGACATTGATAGTAGTTTGAGCATGCGTCTGAGAAATCCCGGTAAAAGCTAGGAAAGCGAGTAGAAGTTTTTTCATTAATTATTAGATTTTTGATTTTAAATCAAAACTACGATTTTAAATGTTATAATTATTGATAAAAGTATTTAATGAGTATTAAAATTGCAACATATTTTAAAAAATGTTTAGTAATTAATAAATGATCATTTAATTTAAATCTTAGTTTGAATTATATTTAAATAAAACCCCTAACCAACTTTAGAGCAAAAAAAAATCAGAGCCCGTAAACCCTGATCTTGTTTATATAAATTGAATAATTTATCATCAATTATCTTCCTACTCCCATCTCCCCGCTTCCATCTCCCTAATCCCTCATCTTCGCAATCACATCAATTCCTCCTTTTGTTTTATCTCCAATCTTGCAGATAATTTCTGTGTCTAAAGGAAGGAAAATATCCATTCTTGAACCGAATTTAATGAAGCCAAATTCATGTCCTGCTTTTGCCTGATCACCTTCATTACAGTAGAAAACAATTCTTCTCGCAACATACCCTGCAATCTGTCTGAATACTACTTTATGATTGGTTAAACTTTCCACGGCAACGGTTGTTCTTTCGTTTTCTGTAGAAGACTTTTCATGCCAAGCTACCAAATATTTTCCGGGATGATACTTTTTATAAATCACATTTCCTGAAACAGGAAAACGGCAGATGTGCACATTTAAAGGTGACATAAAAATAGAAACCTGAATAGCTTTTTCTTTCAGAAACTCTGTTTCATCTACCTCTTTTATCATCACTACTTTTCCGTCTACCGGAGCAATCACATTCTCTACATGGTCCCGAATATCGCGGTTCGGAACTCTGAAGAACCAAAAAACAAGCCCATAAATAACCAAGAGCGGAACGATGATCAGCAATGACCACATTTCAAGAAAATAAATAGAAACAGCGGCAACGGCAATAAAGAAAATGCTCGCTACTGCAATGGTGCCTTTTGATTCCTTGTGTAATTTCATAAGTTGATTGTTTAAAAAAAAACGCCATGATTTAAATTCGATGACGACAGTTTAGAGTTTAAATAAATTTTTCAATAATAAAGTACAAATATACGACAGGTGCGCAGATAATAAAACTGTCGAGTCTATCTAAAATTCCGCCATGGCCGGGAATGATATTTCCGCTGTCTTTTACGCCGAAGGTTCTTTTGAGCTGGCTTTCCACCAAATCGCCAAGAGGAGCAAATGAGGCAACCAAAAATCCTACAACCATCCAGTTTCCTCTCAGTTGAGGTTGGTATAGTTCTACAAAGTAAGATAGAATTAAAGTTAAAACAACTCCGCCGATATAGCCTTCCCATGTTTTCTTAGGTGAAATTTTCGGAGCCATTTTATGTTTTCCGAAAAGCCTTCCGGCGATGTATGCAAAAGTATCGCTGCTCCAAATAAGGATAAAGAGAAAGATTACTTCAAGAGAAAAAGTCTGCTCGTAAGATGAGTATTTGGGAAGTCCCAGTGCAAGGCAAAAAGGCAGGGCAACGTAGATTACAGTGAAGATTAGTTTTCCGTTGTCAATATAAAGCTCGGCTGTAAATTTAAATAGTGTAATCGCTGCAATTCCAACCGCTGCAATCGCAAGTAAATCGGGAATACGGAAATCAAAATAAAATCCGTGCTGAAAATATCTTTTGGAAAAAATATAAAAAATAATGGCGACGATCGGAAAAACGATCCATTTCTCATAGCCGTTCCCGAATTTCATTAGTTTGATACATTCCCACGTTCCCACGGTTAAAAGTAAAGTAATTAACCCATAGTATAGGTATTGTTGCTTTACAAGTTCAGGAGAAATGTTGTTGATGAGTTGTGCACCGAAAGGCGTGGTACACAAAATAATGATTGCGATATAAATGATTCCTGAGAGGGTTCTCTGAATAAGATTTTTGTCCAAAATTTTCTGAGTTTACAGTTCTGCTTTAGTCTTCTAAGAGAAGCAGGAAAAGTTTATTGTTGGGAGCAGTTGCATCCAGTTTATTCTGACCGCCGCTGATGGAGGTAAGGTTTTTAATATTTCCGTTTCTTTTAATCTTGCCCATAGCGTCATTCAAATTGCTGACAATCTGAGATACATTCGCCATGATGATGATTTTCTCGGGAAGTTTAGAAGAATGATAATGAAGAATATTGTTGGCTGAAAGCATGATTCTGCCGTCAAAAGCAATTAGATATTCACAAGAAATAAAAGCGGCGTCATTGTGATGCTGTAATTCTGAAGTGTAATCTGTTTTCAAGACAGAAAGAAAATTCTGAAGATCTTTATCACAACAGAATATATTACGGGTTCCTTCAATCTTTAAAATTTGATTTAAAGTTTGTAATGCTTCAGCCTCGTCTGCACAGTAATTAAAAAAGCCTCCGGAGTGGGTAAAAAGCTGGGCAAATTTATAGTCGAGATCAGCATTTTTCAGCGAATCTCCTAATTTTTCCAAACTCTGCTTTTCATCATTGTCAGGCTGATTGGTAAGTTTGCTTACAATTTTCTTGAATAAACTCAACTTAATTTATTTTTAGTCAACTTTTTACAAAAGTAAAAAATTAATGAATAAGATATATGAAATATACGTATAAATGTTAAAAAACCCGACAATAATAACTGCCGGGTTTTTGTTTTTATTTAAATAAAAGATTTTTACAGTTGAGTCGGGCTTTCAGGTGCCTGAGTTTCACTGTCTTGTTCTTTATCTTTGATCAGAATTTCCTCTGAAGGCTCTTTCGCATTTGCGATGGTATTCGTTACTGGTTTCTCAGTCAATTCAGGATCCCAGGCTCTTTTTCCGAAAACATCTTCAAGATCTTCTCTGAAAATCACTTCTTTCTCCAGAAGTTTTGTTGCCAAAGCATCCAGTTTGTCTTTGTTGTCAGTCAGAATCTGTACTGCTCTGTCATACTGATTTTCGATAATGGATTTTATCTCAAGGTCAATTTTACTTGCAGTTTGTTCAGAATATGGTTTCCCAAAATTGTATTCAGACTGTCCTGTGCTGTCGTAGTAAGAAATGTTACCGATATTTGGGCTCAATCCGTAGATGGTTACCATCGCCTGAGCTCTTTTTGTTACCGTTTCAAGGTCAGAAAGTGCACCTGTTGAAATATTGTTGAAAATCACCTGCTCTGCGGCTCTTCCTCCCAATGTAGCACACATTTCGTCAAGCATCTGCTCAGTTGTTGTCAACTGTCTTTCTTCAGGTAAATACCATGCAGCTCCCAAAGATCTTCCTCTCGGAACAATGGTTACTTTTAAAAGTGGTGACGCGTGTTCTACCAACCATGAGATCGTTGCGTGACCTGCTTCATGATAAGCTACTCTTCTTTTTTCTGATGGCTTGATCGCCATGTTTTTCTTTTCAAGACCACCGATGATTCTGTCTACTGCATCAAGGAAATCCTGTTTTGTAACTGAAGTGTGACTGTTTCTTGCTGCGATTAATGCAGCTTCATTACAAACATTGGCAATATCAGCACCACTGAATCCTGGGGTTTGTTTTGCAAGAAATTCACGGTCTACAGTATCATCCAGTTTAATTTTACTTAAATGAACATCAAAAATTTCTTTTCTTTCGTGCAGTTCCGGAAGATCTACATAAACCGAACGGTCGAAACGTCCTGCTCTCATCAAGGCTTTATCTAAAATATCAGCTCTGTTGGTTGCGGCCATCACGATAACGTTTACATCTGTTCCGAAACCATCCATTTCAGTTAAAAGCTGGTTGAGTGTATTTTCTCTTTCGTCGTTTCCGCCGGAGAAATTGTTTTTACCTCTCGCTCTACCGATGGCATCAATCTCATCAATGAAGATGATTGCCGGAGATTTGGCTTTAGCCTGAGCAAAAAGATCTCTCACTCTTGAAGCACCCACCCCTACAAACATTTCCACAAAGTCTGAACCTGAAAGCGAGAAGAAAGGTACTTTAGCTTCACCTGCTACAGCTTTCGCCAATAAAGTTTTACCAGTTCCCGGAGGGCCTACCAAAAGAACACCTTTAGGAATTTTACCTCCCAGTTTTGTGTATTTTTCAGAATTTTTAAGGAAATCCACTACTTCCTGTACTTCTTCCTTAGCTCCTTCAAGACCTGCCACATCTTTAAATGTAGTCTGAATTTTTTCTTTTTCGTCAAAAAGCTTGGCTCTTGATTTCCCGATAGAGAAAATTTGTCCGCCAGGGCCGCCTCCGCCACCCATCTTTCTGAAAAGGATGAAATAGAATAGTCCTAATACAGTTACCCAAATAAGAACGTTGATTAAAATTCCCGCAAACGGGCTTTCTCCTTCAGCGTAATCTTTGGTTGTTGCCAATTTTGGATTCTGACCTTTTAAAGCATCAAATTTTTCAAGAAAAAGCTTTAAGTCACCATATTTTACTACATAATCCGGCTTTGCAGACATTCCCAGAGAACCTGAGAATGGATTGTTGTCTTTCTTCTGTACCGTTTTTGTTTTTGCTTCTTTGGTTAAAAATACATCAGCCTTTTCAGTCTGTTTGTTAATTTCAACTTTCTGAATTTTCCCTGCCTGCATCTCTTTGAAGAATGTATCTTCATTGACGGTTTTGCTGCTTCCTTCCGATAAAAAATTGGAAGCAAAGAACAGCAAAAGGGCGATAATGGCTATAGGAAAAAACCAGTTAAATCCTTTATTATTCATTTATTGCTTTTAAAAATTTAGATTGCGTTTTCGATTCGGGTGATTACAGCGTCTCCCCAAAGTTCTTCGATGTCGTAATATTCACGGGTTTCTTTCTGGAAAATGTGTACCACTACGCTTACGTAGTCTACCAAAACCCACATTGCATTTTCTGTACCTTCTACGTGCCAAGGTCTGTCTTGTAGGTCATTACGAACTTTTTTCTCGATGGATCCTGCCAATGCCGATACCTGAGTGTTGGAATTTCCGCTGCATATAATAAAAGTTTCGGCTACCGAGTTTTCGATTTTTGTAAGATCGAAGATCATTACATCTTCTCCTTTTACATCCTGAATAGCTTCTACTATTTTATCTATTAATTGTTGTTTTTCTGTCGTGTTGCTCATTAAAAAGTACTATAATCTGCAAATTTATTGTTTTTCTTTTACTTTAGACTTACTTTAGCCGTTCAATTAGTCATAAATTTTTCTTAAATGGACAGCCTCATTTATCTTGATCACTGCTCTTCTACTAATGACGAAGCAGCTTCATTTTTACTTTATCCGAATTCAAATTTTATTGCCGTTCATACTTTTAATCAAACTAAAGGTCGCGGGCAGTACGGAAATTCCTGGAAATCGGTCGCTGGTAAAAATTTGGCTTACAGTCTTGCAGTAGATTGTGCATGTGTAAAAGTCTCCGATTTCCTGTTCAATTATTGTACCGCAGTAGTGGTTAGGGATTTTCTTGCCAATCTGACGGATAAAACTGTGAAAATCAAATGGCCGAATGATATCATTGTTCAGAATAAAAAAGTGTGTGGGATTCTTTTAGAGAAAAAGAAAATGAATGATAATCAATATTTTATCATCGGTATTGGAATCAATGTTTTGCAGGAGGGATTTGACGAAATTTCCAATGCTGGGTCGCTTTTAACGCAGACTGAGACTCATTTCGAGCTTAAAGAATTTTCCGAAAAGTTTCATGATTTTATGGTTGATAATTTAAAATCAATTCCATGTGAAAATGAAATTTTGGATAGATTTAATCAAAATTTATTTAAAAAAGATGAAATTTCTGTTTTTGAAAAAGATGGAATCAGACAAAATGGCATCATCCGTTCAGCTGACAAAAACGGTGAGATTCACATTGAATTTGAAGATGGAATGAAGACTTTTTACCACAAAGAAATAAAACTTCTTTACTGATTGGCTCTTTTTAAATAAAGATAAAGCGTTAAAGGAAAAAAAGCAATATTAGGCAACCACATCGCGAGTGCCGGAGAAATTGCCTTGTTTTCTGAAACCACTTTCAAGGCTTCAAATGAAAATACAAAAACAAAAGCCAGTGAAATTCCAATCGCAAGGTTGATTCCCAAACCTCCTCTTTTCTTTTGAGATGCCAAAGAAAGTGCTAAAAATGTAAGCAAAACGATAGCGACAGGCATCGAAGTTCTTTGATGAAGCTCGTTTAAATGCGAATTTAAGTTGCTGTTTCCTTTCTGTCTTTCACGGTTTATAAAATCAACCAGTTCCGGTGTAGGTTTGTTCTGACCCAAAAGCTCGTTAGGGAAAAGTTCTTCAGGAGCCTGACCGTAACTTTTCCTGATTTCAATACCATTTCCGAGTTTTTCTGTATCGTTTCTGTTGATGGTTTTCTCCATGTAATTATTCAGGACAAATTGCTTTTTCTTGGCATCCCATAAGGCATCATTGGCTTTTAATTCGTACGTGAGTTTTCGGTCTTTATCAAATTTCTGATAGGCGAAACCGTAGCCTCTGTTGTCTTTTTTGTTCCAGGAATTAACGAAAATATATTCCGTTTTGCTCAGCTGTGCAGAAACCGGTGCTGTACCGAGAATTTTATCCTTCTTTGTGGCATTGTAAGTGTAAGCTTCCAACTCGTTTTTCTTCATATTTGCCCAAGGTAAAACGAGGTGATTTACCGTAAGCGAAATAAGTGCAATAAATAAAGAGGTTAAAAGATAGGGTTTTGCAAACCGGTGAAAACTTGCTCCACTGCTGATTATGGCAACAATTTCCGTATTGTTTGCCATTCTCGAAGTAAAGTAAATTACCGAAATAAACACCAAGATGGCTAAAAATGTCACAACAAGATTGATAATCCAAAAAGGATAAAAATGAATCAGGAAGTAAGTAACATTCAGTTTTGGATCTAACGCTGTGGCATTTTCAATTCTAGGAATTTTCTGCTGTACATCAATCACCAAAACAACTATAGACAGCAAAATAAGCATGAAACTGAATGTTCCAAGGTACTTTCTGACGATATATCTGTCTACAATTTTCAGCATTGATGATATTTTTTATAGTCTTTGTCTTAAAACCGGCATTACTGAGTTTTTCCACTCATAAAAATCTCCTGCTAAGATATGTTCTCTTGCCACTTTTACCAAATCCAGATAAAAAGCAAGATTATGAATAGAAGCAATCTGCTTTCCGAGATATTCTTTAGAAACAAATAAATGTCTCACGTAAGCTTTAGAATACTCACGATCAACAAAACTTGTCCCAAACTCGTCCAGCGGAGAAAAATCCTGCTTCCACTTTTCATTTTTCATATTCATCACGCCCTGCCATGTGAAAAGCATTGCGTTTCTGGCATTTCTGGTTGGCATTACGCAGTCCATCATGTCGATTCCGAGTCCTATAGATTCAAGAATATTCCACGGAGTGCCGACTCCCATTAAGTATCTTGGTTTTTCTTTAGGTAAAATATCTGTTACCTCGTCGGTAATCCTGTACATTTCTTCTTCAGGTTCGCCCACCGAAAGTCCGCCAATCGCATTTCCTTCAGCTCCGGCTTCTGAAATCACTTCAGCTGAAATTTTTCTTAAATCTGAAAATGTAGAACCTTGAACGATTGGGAAAAATGTTTGTTTGTTACCGTATAATTCAGGATTTTTCTCATTCCAGTCCATGCATCTTTTCAGCCAGCGGTGCGTCATTTCCATAGATTGTTTTACCTGATTGTATTCTTCGGGATAGGCAACGCACTCGTCGAAAGCCATGAAAATATCTGCTCCGATCTGTCTCTGGATTTCCATAGATTTTTCAGGAGTGAATAAATGAACGCTACCGTCGATATGAGATTTGAATTTTACGCCTTCTTCAGACATTTTTCTTGTCCCTGAAAGCGAAAATACCTGAAAACCGCCTGAGTCTGTAAGAATGGGAAGATCCCAGTTCATGAATTTATGAAGACCGCCTGCCGCCTGCATCACTTCCATTCCGGGACGGAGATAGAGGTGATAGGTATTTCCGAGGATGATCTGTGCTTTTATATCTTCTTTTAACTCTCTCTGGTGCACTGTTTTTACACTGGCAACAGTTCCAACGGGCATAAAAATTGGGGTCTGAACTTTTCCGTGTGCGGTATTCAGTTCGCCGGCTCTTGCTTTGCCCTGAGAGGTTTTTTCTATAGTAAAGAAATTCATTTATATTTTTTAAATCTGAATAATTTTTGAAAGATGAAAATTGAATTTTCGTGTAATTATCTTGCGAAAGAAGGCACGTTTTGATTGGCCTTCAACTTGTCCTGAACGTGCTTTTCTGCTTTTGGATCTTTCTCGAGAAGAATTTTTTGTGCGTCTTCTACAATATCTTTCATTTTTTGTTTGACTACATAATATTTGTAGCTTTCAACAAAATCATTGGTTTTCACATTGTAATTTTTCAGGATAAAACGGGTTCCGCTTTCGAGGTTTTTCCCCTGATACATAAAAGTTACCTGATCGTTAATCGCCATTTCTGCCATGATTTCTGCCATTGTATCCTGATCAACAAGATTTTTTGGTTTATCGATGTATTCTTTACATGAAAATAATATCAGAAAAATAAAAAAACAAAATATCTTCTTCATAACCTACCGATTATAGATTTCCATTTTAAATTTAAAACTCCAAAAACCGCTTCGTGAATAATTCCGCCATTCATTTTGCTTTCTCCCAGAATTCTGTTGGTGAAAATAATAGGAACTTCCACGATTTTAAAACCTTTCTTCAAAGTTCTGAATTTCATTTCAATCTGAAAGCCGTATCCTTTTAATTTTACATTATCTAAACCGATATCTTCCAAAACTTTTCTTGAAAAACAGACAAATCCTGCAGTTGTATCATGAATAGGCAAACCTAAAACAAAACGCACATATTTAGATGCAAAATAAGAAAGAAGAACTCTTCCCATTGGCCAGTTCACAACATTTACTCCTTTGGAATAACGGGAGCCGATTGCCATATCAGCATTTTTGCAGGCTTCAAAAAGTTTAGGCAAATCTTCAGGATTGTGAGAGAAATCGGCATCCATCTCAAAAATATAATCGTATTGATTCTGAATAGCCCATTTGAAACCGTGGATATAGGCTTTTCCCAAACCGTCTTTTACTTTTCTTACCGAAATATGTAAGTTATGCGGGAATTTTTTCTGCAAATCTTTTACAATATCTGCTGTGCCGTCTGGTGAAGAATCGTCTACCACCAAAACGTGAAACTCTTCTTCCAATGCAAAAACAGCGGAAATTATCTTTTCAATATTTTCCTTTTCGTTGTATGTTGGGATGATAACGAGTTTTTTCATTTCAGTTTGCAAAGATAGTTTTTTTAGACTTTCTATTTTATACAAAATAATCTATAATTTTGCAAAAAAAATCCTTTGCCACTACCAAAGACATTTATAGACCCCGTAAGAGTTCCCGAAAATAACGATTGGGTAATTTTTATATTAATAGGGTGCATCTTTCTCTATATATTTATGATGAATGTGATTGAGAGAGAAGCCAATCTGAAAGATTTTCTCCTTCAGAAATATTTTGACTCCAGCAATAATCTTCCCAACTGGATCATTACTTCTGTGGTTTTTGTGCTGGTGATGTCGGTTTTGATTTCTCAGTATGTTCCTGTTATTCCAAGATTTATTGAGGAAAATCAGATTTTTGGGTATCATTTAAATAAACTCGGGTATACTTTAGCAGTTGTTTCGCTTTTTTATTTTGCGAGAACGAGCCTGAGCTTTCTTTTCTACCACAGCATTGGAGACGGCAAAAAGTGGAATATTTTTTATTTTACTTCTACCAAAATGCAGTTTGTGATCAGTATCATTTTGATGATGCTGTGTATCATGCATTATTATTTTCCCGTAGAGAAGAATAAGATGTTTGAAATTTATGTGGTAGCATTTTCTTTTGTGTTCATTTTCAAGGTGTTGTTTTATATGTTTCATAAAAATAATATACTTCCTCAGAAATGGTATTATAAATTTTTGTATATTTGCACCCTCCAAATAGCACCTCTTTTGATGCTATGGAAACTTTTATTTTTCTAATAAAACTACAAGATGAGAATAAAGTCTATATTGGTTTCTCAACCAGCGCCCAGCGAGTCTTCTCCGTATTTGGAAATTGCGAAAAAGGAAAAGATAAAGATTGATTTTCGTCCTTTTATCCACGTCGCAGGAGTAGATAACAAAGAACTAAGAACGCAGAAAATTGATCTTACCCAGTTTACAGGGATTATTTTTACCAGTAAAAACGCAATAGATCATTATTTCAGGTTGGCTGAAGAATTAAGATTTAATGTACCCGATACCATGCGTTATATCTGTCAGTCGGAGGCTATTGCCAACTATCTGCAGAAGCACATTGTGTACAGAAAAAGAAAAATCAGCTTTGGCGAAAAGAACTTTGCAGATCTGGCACCGCTTTTCAAAAAATTTCCGTCAGAGAAATATCTTTTGCCTTCATCAGATGTCTTAGGACCAGAAATCCCTAAAACTTTAGATGCCGCAAATATCGAATGGACAAGAGCAATCATGTACAGAACTGTTTGCAGTGATCTTACTGATATCAACATCGCAAATTACGATATGTTGATTTTCTTCAGCCCCCAGGGCATAAAGTCTTTACAACAGAATTTCCCTGATTTTAAACAGGAAGACACAAAAATTGGTGTTTTCGGACCTACCACTTCGGCTGCTGCTGAAGAAGCGGGTTTGAAAGTTGATCTCATGGCTCCCACCAAAGAAAATCCATCAATGACGATGGCTCTGGAAAAATACATAAAAGCACTTCATAAATAAACAAAGAAGTCTTAAAAATAGTAAAGCCGTCTTTCAAGCAATAGAAAGATGGCTTTTTTAATTAAATTTGAACGAAATTTAATATTGAAAGATTTTCTTTATTAAATCACATTTAAAAAATCAAAATGAAAGCTCCACAGGCAGAAAAAATAGAAAAAATCCTCGAAATACACGGCGACAAAAGAGTCGACAATTATTTTTGGATGAACGAAAGAGAAAATCTTGAAGTTGTAAAATATCTTGAAGAAGAAAATGCCTACGCAGATTTTGTGATGAAAGATACGGAAGCCTTTCAGGAAGAGCTTTTTGAAGAAATGAAGGCGCGTTATAAAAAAGACGATGAGTCTTTGCCGTATCTTTTTAATGAATACTGGTACATCGTGCGCTATGAAGAAGGAAAAGAATATCCTATTTTTTGCAGAAAATACAAAACTTTAGAAAGTCCCGAAGAAATTCTTCTTGATGTCAATATTCTGGCAGAAGGTCAGGATTATTTTGAGGTGGGAAGCGTGGCGGTTTCTCCCAATAACGAATTGACGTCATTCTCTAGCGATAATGTGAGCCGTAGAATCTATACCATCAATTTTAAAAACTTAAAAACCGGAGAAATTCTTTCAGATAAAATTGAAAATACGACAGGGAAAGCAGTTTGGGCAAATGATAATAAGCACGTTTTTTACATCAGAAAAGATGAAAGCTTAAGGGCTTTTCAGGTGTACAGACATGAACTGGGAACTGATTCTTCAGAAGATGTTCTGATTTTTCATGAGGAGGATGAAACTTTTGATGTCAATGTTTTTAAAACCAAATCTTTAGAATATATTTTCCTTGCGAGCTCCAGTACGATTTCGGATGAGCACAGATTTATTCCGGCAAGCGATGTTTTTGCAGATTGGAAAATCATTCAGCCAAGAATCGATGATCTGGAGTATTCTGTAGAGCATTATGAAGACGAATTTTACATTATTACCAATGCAGACGATGCTACCAATTTCAAAATTGTAAAAACAAAAATTGACAATTGCCGCATGGAAAACTGGGTGGATGTAATTCCGCATCGTCCAGAAGTTCTGCTGGAAGGTTTTGAAATTTTTAAAAACTATCTTGTCATCGAAGAAAGAGAAGAAGGGTTGCTTCAGATTAAAATTATAGATGAAAAGACGCAGGAATCTTATTATCTGCCATTTTCAGATCCAACTTACACCGCGTACATCGGGACAAATCTGGAATTTGAAACTGAAGTTTTGCGTTACGGTTATACATCTCTCACTCAGCCAAGTTCGACTTATGAATTCAATATGAAGGAAAAAACCACTGTACTTTTAAAGCAACAGGAAGTTTTAGGTGGAAAATTTAATCCTGAAAATTATGTTTCAGAAAGAATTTGGGCAAATTCCAGAGATGGCGAAACAGAAATCCCAATTTCTCTGGTTTATCATAAAGATACAGTAAAATCTGCTGAAACACCCGTTCTTATGTACGGTTACGGAAGTTATGGTCACACAGTTGATGCAAGTTTTTCAAATGTAAGACTGTCGATTTTAGACCGTGGATTTATTTATGCCATCGCACACATCCGTGGAGGAGAATATTTGGGTAGAGAATGGTATGAGGAAGGGAAAATGCTCGAGAAAAAAAATACATTCTTTGATTTTATTGATGCCGGAAAGCATTTAATTAAAGAAAATTATACATCTTCGGAACATTTATATGCGATGGGAGGAAGCGCAGGCGGACTTTTAGTTGGTGCTGTAATAAATTACGAGCCGACCTTGTTCAACGGGATTGTAGCACAGGTTCCTTTTGTCGACGTGGTTACAACGATGTTGGATGAAACGATTCCTTTAACGACCGGAGAATATGACGAATGGGGAAATCCTAATGATGAAGAATATTATCAGTACATGAAAGATTATTCGCCTTATGATAATGTTGAGGCTAAAAGCTATCCGAATTTATTGATCACTACAGGGTTTCACGATTCTCAGGTGCAGTATTGGGAACCCGCAAAATGGACAGCAAAATTAAGAGAATTAAAAACAGATGATAATATTCTCATATTTAAAACCGATATGAGTGCAGGCCATGGCGGTGCAAGCGGAAGATTTGAATCACTGAAAGAAGATGCACTGGAATATGCGTTTTTATTAAAACTGGAAAATAAAATTTAGTATTGTTGGTTGAATGTTCATTTGAGTTCATTTATCACCCAACATCCATCATCCAACATAACAAATAATGATTAACGAAGCAGAATCCTGGGAAAAAATAGATCAGTTTTTCAGAGAAAACTTTGATACTGAGAAAAATGCACCCGTAGAAACTTATTTATTCCTGATTGGTCTTCAGGAATTGGGAAGCGGGCAACAGAAATATACAAAAGATGATAAGGTGAACCTCATTCACATTGCAGTTTGCAGACTTTTGGAGCCTTTCGGATATTACAAATTTTCGCATTACGATGACGATGGTTATCCGCATTGGGAAGAATTGGAACCTCTTCCCGAGCTTAAAGCGAATGAGCAACAGCTTTTAATGAAGAAGGCAATAATTCAGTATTTTCATGATGAGGAATTAATTTGAAAATAATAAAAATGGAGAGTAATTTGTGCTCTCCATTTTTATTGCCAAAATACCACTTTTAGGTGATTTCCTGTGAGCTCTCAAATTTTTAAATTTGATATTTATAATAATTATTGCTTTGTCAGAAAATAACGAAGCTGATTAATAAACAACTTTTTAAATGTATTCTAAATAATATTCGCCATGAAAAAAATCAGCGCACTTTTTCTTTTTTTTATAGGCTTGAATGTGTTTTCTCAAACCTTCAGCATTGGCAAGTATACCGTAATACTCAGTGATATTACCAAAGCAAATGCGACTATAAATTTAGGAGGTAGTTCTATCAACTCAATCAAATATGAGGGGAAATTTATCCTATATAAAAGGAATAATAAAATAGCAGAAGAAAAATTTTATGCTGAAGATATGAAGGGAGATTTTTCCACTTTTGTCCGCGGAAACAACATCAGTTATTCTCCAAAGAAAAATACATACAAATCTAAGTTCAAAGATGAGAAATCATATCCTGATTCTTCTACCTTCAGAGAAATGATAGCAAATTGTATTGTTTACTATGCGGAAGAAATTCACTGATAGTAAGCAAATTCATAAGTAGTTATCATAAAGTATAAAAAAAATCCGGTAACAGAAGTTCCGAATTTTTATGCAATAATTGAATAATGACGAACTTATTTTCAAATAACCAGAATTTCCTCCAGCTGATTCAAACCTCTCTTGAAACCTTGCTCAAAACCCATTTCTACCTGTTTTCTCATATCCTCTTCTGATGGAAAGTGAATATTGATTGTCACTTTCGTTCCTTCTTCCACTCCGGTAAAACCAATCAGCCATTTCGCTTCCGGAAAATCGGGATTGAGATTTCCGTTTTCATCGCAGAAAGAATCGAGACCGTCGAAGCTTCGGTTTTCTGTGATTTCGCCGTATTTTACCTGAGAATAATGTCTTTCGCCTTCCGGACCAATCATCGAGTAGAGCCACGTTCCGCCTTCTTTAAAATCCATGCTTTTCGTTTCACATTTCCACGGTTTTGGAGCCCACCATAGATCGAGTAATTCAGCTTTTGTCAAGTGATCCCAAACTTTTTTGACTTCAGCGTCATAGATTTTAGACACATACACTGTGTTTTCGTCAAAATCTTTGTTGAAAATAATATCAGTACTCATTGTTTTTGTTTTTATTAGAAGCAAAACACCAATTTTCTTACCACTTTTTAATTCTTTTTTAATCTTGAATTTATAATTAAATGTTAAAACCTATAATTTTAAGATAAATTAAACAATATATTGGCGTGTATTTTGTTTATAAAGTCTTAAAATGTTTACTTTTAACATTCTTAACGCTGCTATGTAATGAATAATAAATTTATTCCAATAATTTCGGTCTTTATGACCATTTCTCTTATCGTTTTTGTAACCCTTCAGTTTTACTGGTTGAAGCGTTATTATACTGCGTTGGAACAGGATTTTTCAAATAAAGTATATTCAGTTTTAGAAAATTCCGCTAAAACAGTCTCAGATTTAGAAGTGAAGAAATATCTTAATGAAGATTATAAAAATTTTAGAGATAATATTTTAGCTAATAAAAACCAACCAACTTTAACGACCATTCAGCAGGTAGAAGATTCCGGTAGTCAAAGACAGATTATTTATTCTAAAAATTTGGTTGAAAAAGTACAGTTTCCAATTTCACCAAGAGGCGACACACTGAATCTTACAAAATTATATAGTGATGATGCGGCTTATAAGGTAAAGCGGGATACTACGCAACGTGAGGCTCTTACTGCAGAAATCAATCAGGATATTCAGAATGGAGATTATACGATGAAAGAATTCGTGAAGATTAATGGTAACAATCTTCCAATCAATAAAAGAGTAAATCAGAAAACGCTTGATTCAGTTATTTCAAAGGAATTGCGAATGAAAGGAATCACTGCGGAATATGGTTTCGGGGTAATGGATAAAAACAGCAAGCCAACCAAACTCGAAACTCAGATTTTTAAGGATAAAAAAGAAAGCAACAGCTATTCTTACCCCTTGTTCACAGACAATGACGACCGAACGCTTTACACTTTAGCTTTGGTTTTTCCTAAAAAAGAATATTCCTTGGCAATGAACAACTGGCCGATGCTTTTGGGGACTTTTCTTTCGCTTCTTACGATTTTAGGGATTTACATTATCTCCATTAATTATATGATGCGCCAAAAGAAATTGGCAGAAGTAAAGACCGATTTCATCAACAATATGTCACATGAGTTTAAAACGCCTCTGGCAACCATTTCTGTGGCTACTGATTCTTTGGCGAATGATAAAATAGCCACCAACCCCGAGAAAGTAAGGTATTATTCTGCATTGATTAAGCAGGAAAATTTAAGAATGAAAAAACAGGTGGAAAATGTTTTGAATATGTCTAAACTTGAGCGGAATGAAGTAAAACTTTTCCTCAAAGAAACCAATGTGCGGGAATTGATAAAAGCAACCACAGAATCATTCAATCTTATTGTAGCACAACGAAACGGTAGCTTAAGACAGGAATTTAATGCCACAAAATACACCTTCAAAATCGATGAGTTCCACATCTCAAATATGCTGGTGAATCTTCTGGATAATGCTAATAAATATTCTTCTGAAGCACCTGAAATTTTGGTAAAAACAAGCAATGAAGGAAATTGGTATGTAATGGAAATTTCAGACAAAGGAATGGGAATGGAAACCCAGAATAAAACGAAAATCTTTGAGAAATTCTTTCGTGAAGAAACCGGAAATATTCACAATGTAAAAGGGCAGGGGCTTGGTCTTTCTTACGTGAAAAAGATTGTAGAACTGCACAAAGGTCAGGTCATTGTAGATTCAAATAAAGGTGAAGGAAGTACGTTTATTATCAAGCTTCCAATGGCTTAAAAATAAAATCAATTATTAAAATTTAAAATAAACAAAAAAAATAAAATATGAGCAACAGAATATTGTTAGTAGAAGACGACCAGAGTTTTGGCGCTGTACTGAAAGATTATCTTACCATCAACAACTTCGAGGTAACTTTGGCAATCGACGGAGAGCAGGGGTTGAAAGAATTTACCGAAAACGAATTCGATATCTGTATTTTTGATGTGATGATGCCAAAAAAAGACGGATTTTCATTAGCTGAAGACGTGAAAAAAATTGATAAAAACACGCCGATTATCTTCCTTACTGCAAGAAATATGCGTGAAGATATCTTGAAAGGTTATCAGTTGGGAGCAGACGATTATATCACAAAACCATTTGATACTGAATTGCTTTTGTATAAAATTAAAGCGATTCTTCAGAGAAGTTCCACGCTGGAAAATGAAGAGCAGGAGCAGTTTAAAATCAGCAATATCTTCTTCGATTCTATGTTGAGACAGTTAAGAGTTGGCGATAACGAATACAAGCTTTCTCCAAAGGAAAACGAACTTCTGAAATTACTTTGTCTTCACAGAAACGACTTTATGCCGAGAGATTTGGCATTAAGAAAAATCTGGAAAAAAGAAAACTACTTTACCGCTAGAAGTATGGATGTTTATATTGCTAAACTTCGTAAACTGCTGAAAGACGATGATGGTTTAGAAATTATCAATGTACATGGTGAAGGTTTCAGACTTTTGGTGAAAAACTAAAAGCTTTTTAAAGAACTTTAGATATAAATTGGCAAAGCATTTAAAAATGTTTTGCTAATTTTGTTTCCAAAGGATTTGAAACTGAATCTTTAAACAACAGATATCAACCTATGAAAAATATATTTTTAGCATTATTTTCAGTTACTTTTTTGGCAGTTTCCTGTAAAAAAGATGAAAAACCAACTTATCTTAAAGACGAAAATGGAAATCCGCAACCTACTGCGGGACTTAATAATGCCCCAAAAGCTTCTTTAATGAATCAGGCAGGTGTAGCCAGTAATACTGCAATGCCACAAGGTGTACAGCAAGTTTCAGCACCTGCGGGAATGTTGAATCCTGCTCACGGTCAGCCAGGTCACCGTTGTGAAATCCCTGTTGGGCAGCCTTTAAATTCCGCTCCGGCTCCAGGTGCAGCTCCTTCAAATCAAAATATCAATGTCAACGGAGGTCAGACCATCAATATCGATCCCAACTCTGTAAGTCCGGGAAAAATTGCCATCGACAACAGCGGAAAAGCTGTAAAAACTGCTCCTGGAATGAACCCTCCTCACGGTCAGCCAGGTCACAGATGTGATATCCCTGTTGGTGAACCTTTAAGTTCGAAACCAGCAGCGCAGCCTGCTCAAAATAATGTTCCGGTTCAGGCACCGCAACCGACTCCGGCTCCACAACCAGTAGTAGCGAATACAGGTCCAAAACCCGCTACCAATCCTGCTCACGGGCAACCTTGGCATGATTGTGCTAAACAGGTGGGTGCGCCACTTTAATTTGTCCAAATAAATGCTGTTGCTTGAAATTGATAGAAAAATAGGAGGTCCTATTCATCAAGATGATTTGATGTACGTCTTAGATAAGTATGTAACCCCAACATACAGTGATCTCTATGGAAATGAATACAATGTATCAGCTACACTTAATGATGGTACGTTTCTTCCCTGTGTCACTTTTAGACATCTTGGTAAAGCAATAAAATTAGAGTTTGATAACCTGCATGAGATTATTTTTTCGGGTGTAACAATGAGGACGCAAATACACCAAGATGATGTGAATAAACATGTTTTGAAAACACTGCTTCATCAAAATACAATCTCTCTATCCGACATAGCAAAAGTTGAAAAATGTCCCTATTCGATGCCGGATAAGTTTAGAAAAGAATTAAAATTTCATCCCACCCATTACTTTCTTGCAAAATTTAATAATGGAAGCTTTGAAAACTTCCGTGGTTCAGAGAACGGATTTTATGAAGCTCCTTTCAATGAAAACTTGGAAAACATCATTGAAATATTTCATTCTAAGATGATCTTACAAAATGGTGAAATTCTTGAATTAAAAAACTATTCAGATTGGATGAAACATCAGGATGAATTTAAAACAATTCATGTCGGAAAACCTTCTTTTGCGTGTTATTTTGGTGATGAAGATGAAGGTGGTTTTGAAAAGAAAATTCAAAAAGTCCGAATTAATTTCAGAGAATGACTTGTATCAATAACAATTTCGTAACTTTGTGGCCGTGAAACCCATTCAATTCATATTAATTATCTTCTGCTTAGGAATTTTTCTGATTCCTAAAGATAATTTCTATGCGCAGGCTTCACAGGAAAACTGTTGTAAAACAGAGTCTAAAACAGAATCATGTTGCGAAAAAAATCACGCAGATCACGATTCTAAAGATGGAAAAAAATCCAATCAGTCATGCAATGACGACTGTTGTTCGTTCTGCATGACCTGTCACACTTTCGTTGAAAATTCTTTTGCGAAAATCAATTTCTGGGAAATTCCAGCATTTTCCACAATTCAAAAAATTCAGTTTCAATACGCTGATCCTTTTATTTCAAACAGTTTAGAAGAAATCTGGCAACCGCCAAAGCTTGGATAGTTTTCAATGTAGCAATGTATCAGTGTAGCAATTCACCAATGAATGTTATACTGTGGCATTCCAATTAATTACATTAATTCAATTATTCAAAATTTTAAACAAAATGAAATTATATATTACCAAGGTAATCCTTGGAGCATTCTTATTATTTACAACCTTCATCTCCGCTCAAGATCTTTCAAAAAATAAGTTTCAGGTTAAAGGAAACTGTGAAATGTGTAAAGAAAGAATTGAATCTACAGCTGAAAAGGCAGGAGCGAAAAACGCGGTTTACTCAATCGACTCTCAGACATTGACTTTTGAAACCAAAGAAAATGTTTCACCAGATCAAATTTTGCTTAAAATCGCAGAAGCCGGTCACGATAATGAAAAATACAAAGCTACCGATGATTCTTACAAAAATCTTCCGGGTTGTTGTCATTACAAAAGAGATTCTCAATCGACTCCTAATGTTGCTGAAAATCATAATCATTCTGAAAACAGAAATGAATTTTTTGTAAAAGGAAACTGCGAATCTTGTAAAGCCAGAATTGAAAAAGCAGCAAAAGATGCAGGTGCAGACTCCGTAGAATGGAACGCTGAAAAACAAACTGTTCAGCTTCAATTCGATGAAAACAAAACTTCTGCAGATAAAATTCTAATGAAAATTGCTGAGGTTGGTCATGACAACGAAAAGTATAAAACGACAGATTCGGTTTACAAAAAACTACCATCTTGCTGTTTGTATGATAGAGAAATTCCGTTCGGAGAAGCCAATCCAAAAGTTCATATGGATGAAGCAGGAAAACAGGAACAACATTCTTCAGCTGAAAAAAATCAGCAAGACGGCCACAATCACAATGAAAAAAATATCGAAGGAGTTACGGTGACGGCTTCAAAAGCTGCGACTTCTTTAAGTAAAAAAGAGGCAGGACTTACGTTTAACATAGATTCTAAGGAACTTTTGAAAGCTGCCTGTTGTAATCTATCTGAAAGTTTTGAAACCAATGCCACCGTTGATGTTTCTTTCAGCAATGCGGTTACCGGAACAAAACAATTGAAAATGTTAGGTTTAGATCAGAAGTATACAAGCTTAACGAAAGAACTTTTACCTGAAATCAGAGGTTTGGCTTCGGCGTATGGTTTAAATTTTATTCCTGGAAGATGGATTGAAAGTATTCAGCTTACAAAAGGTGGAAGTACCGTTACAAATGGTTATGAAAGTATTACAGGGCAAATCAACACGGAATTGATCAAGCATTCAGAAAAATCTGAAACGTCTTTAAATCTTTTCGCAGATTTCAACGGAAGAGCAGAAGCTAATATTACTCATGTTGAACCAATTAATGATCATTGGACTCAAACTTTCCTTCTTCACGGAAACGGAACTTTTGGCGATACCGACATGAATGATGACACATTTCTTGACAGGCCAAAAGGTACTCAGTTAAATGCAGCTTATTTGTTGAATTATAATGATTTAGAACATTCTGGTTTCGGTTCGCATTTCGGGATAAATTTTATTAAAGATGAAAGGACTGCCGGACAGATCGGTTTTGATAAGAAAATTCCTCAAAATCAGCAATCGCTTTACGGAGTTGGAATAGACATCTCAAGATTTCAGGTGTGGAACAAAACAGGCTATGTTTTCAAAGGTAAACCTTACCAAAGCTTAGGCTGGATGAATCAATATGTATATCATCAGCAAGACAGCTTTTTTGGGTTGAGAAACTACTCAGGGAATCAACACACCTATTATTCAAATTTAATTTTTGAAAGTATCATTGGAAATACCAATCATAAGTACAAAACCGGAGCTAGTTTTATGTATGACGGTTACGAAGAAAAATATCTGAATGATGAATTTGCAAGAAACGAAATCGTTCCCGGAGCTTTTGCAGAATATACGTTAACAGGAGCAAAATATACTTTGGTAGCAGGAGCACGTGTAGATTTTCACAATTTGGCAGGAACTCAGTTTACACCAAGAATGAATTTTAAATACGACTTCACCCCGAAAACTATTTTGAGACTTTCTGCAGGTCGTGGTTTCAGAACTGCTTCTGTTTTTGCGGAAAACCAACAGTATTTTGCATCCAACAGAAATATTCAGCTGATGCAGAATGGAGGAAATATTTATGGCTTAAAACCTGAAATTGCATGGAATTACGGAGCAAGTTTGCAACAGGAATTCAAATTATTCGGAAGAAAATCAACCATTATCGCAGATTTCTTCAGAACAGATTTCCAGGATCAGGTTTTGGTAGATCTTGACCGTTCGCCACAGCAACTTACATTCTATAATCTGGAAGGAAAATCTTTTGCAAATTCATTCCAGACTCAGTTTGATTTTAGTCCGTTCAAAAATTTTGAAGTGAGATTGGCATATAAATATTATGATGTTCAGGCTGATTATCTGGATGGAAGAAGACAGGTTCCTTTTATGGCGAAACACAGAGGTTTTGTGAATTTGGCGTATGCGACCAACAAAAATAAAAATGAAGGTTTCTGGAGTTTTGACACGACTTTAAACCTTGTTGGGAAGCAGAGATTGCCGATTACATCAAGCAATCCTGCAGAATTTCAGTTGCCGACTTACTCAGATTCTTATGCCGTGTTGAATGCACAGATTTCAAGAAATTTCAATCAGAAAATCAGAGCGTATGTTGGTGGTGAAAATCTTACTTCTTATCATCAGAAAAACGCCATTGTGGATTTCAGAAATCCTTTCGGAAATTATTTTGACGGAGGAATGGTTTACGCACCCATCATGAAAGCAAATATTTATGTAGGTCTTGATGTAAGCTTCTAATTGATCTAAATATAAAAATGAAAGCGGGTAATTTCTGATTGCCCGCTTTTTTATTTGCCAAACTTTCAAAAAGATTATTCACTATGAAAATCTTTGATTTTCAAACCAATATGTTCTAAAATATTCGTAAACATTCAGATAAAAAACTTTGTGACTCATGTGTTAAGTAATTCTTTTCTCAGTTTTAAAATCAATCCCGAATTCATGGTTTCAATTTTGTATCTTTATTTGAAATTTAAACATCAAATATTTTACTATGAAACGCAACGCAACCGCCGTTTGGAACGGTACCATCAAAGAAGGAAAAGGTCACATCACCACGCAGAGTACCACTTTAAACCAAACTCAATATTCTTTTGGAAGCCGTTTTGAGGAAGGTGTGGGAACCAACCCTGAAGAATTACTGGCAGCCGCTCACGCAGGATGTTTCACGATGAAGCTCAGTGCAGAATTAACGCAGGCAGGTTTTACACCGGACGAACTGACTACAAAATCAGTGATTACTCTGGATCCTGCAGCAGGAAAAATTACAAAATCTGAATTGACATTAACCGCAAAAATTCCGGGAATTTCTGAGGAAGATTTTCAGAAGTATGCAAAAATCGCTGAAGAAGGTTGTCCTGTAAGTCAGGCTTTTAGTTTTGAAATTTCTTTGAATGCTACTTTGGTTAACTAACAATTAAAAACCACAGTTTGTTATTCCGGAGGAATCTCGCTGGGATTATTAGAGAACTAATTGTAAAATCTCTGTTTAGGTTCCTACGGAATGATAGACTAAATGGATAAATTAATGATGAGAATTTCATCAATAGAAACGGGCTTCAGCCCGTTTTTTCATTTATACAAGAATGTATTGGCTTTGGCCAAAACCTATTTCTAAACTAAAAATACATTAAATATACCAATCGGTATATTTTTCATATCTTTGCATCAGAATTTGATTTTAATCATGTCAAAAGCCGAAAAGACAAGACAATTTATCATTGAAAAAACTGCATCTTTGTTTAATACCAAAGGTTATACAGCTACGTCTCTAAGCGATATCACAGAAGCAACAGGTTTAACCAAAGGAAGCATTTACGGAAATTTTGAAAATAAAGATGAGGTTGCGATTGAGGTTTACAAATACAATTCCGGTGTGCTTAGAAAAAATCTTTCAAGGTCATTCAGCGATGAATTTCCAACGATGACTGATAAGCTGCACGCATTTGTTTCCTTCTACAGGAAAAACTGGAAATTTGTTTTTGAAAGTGGCGGATGTCCTTTGATGAATGCTGCTACGGAATCTGATGATACTTTTCCGGAACTGAAAAATCAGGTAAAATTATCATTTGAGGTTTGGATGAAAACTATTTCTGATATCATCACAACCGGGCAAGAAAGCAAAGAGTTTCGAAAAGATATCAATCCGGATGATTATGCATCACTTTTCATTATCTTTCTCGAAGGCGGAATTTTATTGTCTAAAACCACAGGAAATGAAAAACATTTGAACCTTGCTTTAGATAAAATTCTTGAACTCACCGACAAAGAAATCAAACAGAATCCTTTATAAAGAATTAGATATGGATAAATTAAAGGCATTACAATCATTTATAGGAAAAGAATTTACAGATTCTCCGTCTCCTTTTATGAAGTGGCTCAATCCAACGGTTGTTTCTGCTGAAGAAGGCAGGATTGAATTTCAGTACACCGTTCGTGAAGAATGGCTGAATCCTATGGGAAATATGCACGGTGGAATTACGGCAGCAATCATAGACGACATCATCGGAGCCACAATGTTTTCTCTGAATGAAAGTAATTTTATCGTCACCATCAACAACAGCATCGATTATTTTTCGACAGCAAAGCTGAATGAAAATATCATCGCAGAAACCAAAATCATTAAAAGAGGAAAACAGTTCGTCAATGCCGAATGCGAAGTCTGGAATGCAGATAAAACAAGACTCATCGCAAGAGGAACTTCCAATTTATTTAAAATCAACAATTAAACTTTTCTATTCAGCGCAATTGATATCAATTGAATAACTTGGTGGCCTTTTTTAAGTTTACGGCTTTGTAAACCTTAAAGAAGAAATCGTTTTTATGAAAACATTGTGCACTTTGTGTTCGAAATTACTGCAGTTTAAGTAAATAGATTATCATATTCAATTTGAAAAGATTTAATTTAGAAAATATTCAAAAATAATATTCATCAATACATGAAAAGAGTTGTCATTACAGGAATGGGCGCAGTGACGCCACTGGGAAATAATGTCGAAGAATTCTGGCAAAACAGCATCAACGGGAAAAGCGGAACGGCTTTAATTACCCATTTCGATTCAGAGAAATTTAAAGTTCATTTTGCTAATGAGGTCAAAAATTTTGATCCTAAAGTATATTTAAATCACAACGAAATAAAGAGAAGCGATCTGTTTTCTCAATATGCAATGTACGCATCTGCTGAAGCTTTGCAGGATTCCGGTTTGGATCTTGAAAATATGGATCCTTTCGATACCGGTGTGATCTGGGGAACCGGCCAAGGTGGAATGTGGACTTTCGAATCGGAAGTGATGAACTTTGCTGCCAATGATCAAAACCCAAGATTCAATCCTTTTTTCGTTCCGAAATTCATTGCCAATATGGCTTCGGGAATGATTTCGATGAAATTTGGTCTGCAGGGAATCAATTACACCACTATTTCTGCATGTGCTACAGGAAATACAGCTTTGATGGATGCTTTTAATTACATCAGATTAGGAAAAGCAAAAGCCATCGTGAGCGGAGGTTCAGAAGCAGCTATTACTCCGGCTTCGGTTGGTGGTTTTTCTGTGATGAAAGCCATGTCTACTAGAAACGATGATTTTGCTACAGCAAGCCGACCTTACGATGCCGACCGTGATGGTTTTGTAATGGGAGAAGGTGCAGGAGCTTTGGTTTTAGAAGAATACGAACACGCCAAAGCGCGGGGTGCAAAAATCTACGCAGAATTAGCCGGAGCAGCGATGACAGCAGATGCTTATCACATGACGGCGCCACATCCTGATGGTGTTGGAGCGATTAAAGCAATGGAGTTGGCATTACAAGAAGCCGGAGCGAATGTGGAAGATGTAGATTATGTAAATCCTCACGCCACTTCTACGCCTTTAGGAGATTTAATAGAAATCAACGCCATCAACAAACTGTTTAAAGGAAGCAAAAATCTGGACATCAGTGCTACCAAATCTATGACCGGTCATTTGTTGGGTGCCGCTGGAGCAGCAGAAGCTATTCTTTCAATAAAAGCGATTGAAAAAGGAATTATTCCGCCAACCATTAATCTTCATAAGATAGATGATAATATTCCTAAAGATGTCAATATTGTTTTTGGCGAGGCTAAAGAGAAAAACATCAATTTTGCCTTGAGTAATGCTTTTGGTTTTGGAGGGCATAATGCGACTTTGGTGTTTAAGAAGATTTAAACGACATTCTTTGTATTTACTGAAAAAACGCTGTCAGGGTTTCAAACCCTGACAGCGTTGCTAGTTAAAATATGCTCTTTAGAGCGAATTTTACCGATACTCGTTATGTTACGTTTTTTTAAATGTCGATTCTAACATTTGGTTCGTAGTGATAGATTCCATCTGACTTAATATTAAATTCGCCAGTTTTTTTAACTTCAATAACAAATGCTTCTTTTTTATAAGGTGAGTATGTGATTTTTGATAAGTAAATTATAAATTTATCATTAAATTCTTTGTAAATATTTCCATTTTTATAATTCTTATCAATCACATAATTATTTAACAATGCAAGAAAGAGTGCTTCCTCAATATTATCTATTTTTCCCAGAAAATTCATTATTTGTTCTTCCGAAATATATTCACTTTTTTTTCCATTTTCTGTATAAAAATAATAATAACATCCTCCAGGTAAACAAGGATAAAAGCCATTCAAGAAATTTTCATTTCTTTCAGTGGATAATTTAATTACTCCTTTTTGATATCTAATCTCATTATTTTCTCCGTTAGAATAAATCAATGCCCAATTTTTATATTTAATATTTGGCTTGATTTTCTTAATTAAATCAATATCAACGGGGCTATAATATTTAGGTATATCTAAAAACCCATTATTCATACTCTTTTGTGAATAAACAGAAATCGTTATTAAGCAGAAACTCAAAATTGAAATTGTTTTTTTCATCAAGTGTTCCATAACATTTGGCTTTACGCAATGCTTCAATCCAACCTATATGATCTTCGCAAAGCAGATTATGAAACAAATATAAATTTTATTTTGATGGATTGCATATTAGTTTCTTACGATTTCTTTTTTCTGTTAACCATGGCTTTGCATTGCTAAATTTTTTATTCTGGGTAATTCCTTTTCGCAATTACGGTTCGGTTCAGTGGTTTACTCTGTCGTTTCTCCTGGTAATGACGCATCAAAGAATCTCGCAATGATGGTGGAAATGATGCTTATTGCTCTTGAGCCGGCGGCTTCTTCCCAGCTCTTCTCGATAAAACTACGGTAGAAAAATACGTTCTTCCATTATTAATGATTCCCAAAACATCTTTATAAAAAGCATCCTGCTTCACAGGAGCATTGGAGGCGATGTAGTTTACCATCGTTTTATATTCTTCGGCAAGTGTTTTTCTTAAAGCTTTCACATCGTAAACTTCTTTTTGTGATGTCTTGAAAGACCGTTGCGAAAACAAATCATTAAAAGCCACATTAGCATTTTTTATTCGGGTAACAAATTTTTCAATGTTCAGCTCGGTAACGTGGCTGCTGTAATCAGCAGATTCCAGGCGGCTCGTAAGCTCTGCCAGTTCGTTGGTTTCGGCTTCGAAGGAAGCATCGTGGGTTTCTTTGTATTCTGCAAGAAGCAGGGAGAGGGCTTTGTGGGCATTGATTTCAGCTTCCTCCTCGCTGTTGCGGTACGGTTTCAGTGCATTGCGGAGGTTTTGCAAAGCGGCATCTCTCAAGGCATCCAGTTTGGCGATAGCTTCAGATTCTTCGCTGGCTTTTATTTGGTTGAGAGCACTGTTGAAGGCAGGAAGTTGCGCCTGCAGAGCATCGTAAAGTCTTTTAAAGTCTGCATCGTTGTCAGCATTAAGATTGGTTTGTGCAAAATCTTCAAAAAATCTTTTAATAAACTGTCCGAATTCGGAGTGGTGGAGTCTCACGAGATTAAGTGAAACAAGTTCTGATGTACTCATAATGTGTTTGTTTTAAAATTAATATTAGGTTTAAAATGTTTGAATATTTTAAAAGCTATTCTTAAATCCTAAGGATTTAACTGATATTTTTTTGATATGAAAACCTGAGGATTTTAGTCTAATCTATTTTAGTTCGTACTAAATCCTGAGCATTTGGTGCAACACTAACCTAAGGAAGGCGAAAACCTGAGGATTTTGTATTATCCAGTTTAGGTTCTTATTAAATCCTGAGGATTTGAGGCGAAACTATTTTAGGGGAGGTAAAAACCTTGGGTTTTTTAGTAAACCACTTTTTGAGCACAGAAAGTGCAGGATTTTTTGTCATCATTTTGTTTTGTTTGATTCAAATGTATTAAATATTCTGTATCGTTTTTCAATATTCGATGAAAAATTTTAAATTTTCCTTAAACATTTGTTTTAATTTAATACGAAACGTCTATTTTTACGGTATTAACCAAATCAACAGAACATTAAAAAAAATTCTTTACTCTTTTATTTTTCTGCACTATTTTGCGCAATGTCCTAAATTTTGCTTGGCAATTATTAATATTTTGGCTAAATGGTAATTATGAAAAATTTTAATTATTTGCTTTTAGTTTTATTTGCATGGTCTGTTCATGCTCAGAATTCTGTGAATAAACAATTACTCAAAGAGTGTAAGCAAAAATTTTCGAAGAAAAAATGCACATCAGACGAAGACAATGACAAAATTGTTTTCTATCTTGATGAGTGTCCAAACGAATTTGGAGTCGCTAAAAATAATGGATGTCCTGTTCGTGACGATGATCTTGATGGTATTGAAAATCAGTTTGACGATTGCCCTCAAGTTTCGGGATCTTCTGAAAACAGGGGCTGCCCATGGCCAGATACTGATAACGATGGTATATTGGATAAGGATGATGAGTACCCTTTAATTCCATCAAATTGTGATGTAATATATGCTGAAAGAAAAAAACAGGTTGAAGATTTTAAAAAAAACTATGTGGACATTCCCTTCGAAGAGTCTGCTATGAAAAAGATAATTGACCTTGTGGAAAACAAACATATTTTAACTGAAAGCATAGCAATTGTTCTTTATGAGTACGGTGTTGGGTCAAATGATCACGGACCCTGTCCCAAATTTTTCTCAAATGAAAAAAGATTATTTATCTATCAAAAAACATGGACATTAGAATCCTTGCAATATTTGCAGAAAAGATTAAACAAGAACATTTTCTTTCTCATTAAAGGCCCCTGGAATACTTCTGGATTTTTAACAGATCAACATTTTACAGAAGGTTTCTATAGTGATAAGAATTTTTTAAAATTTGATTTTATCCGTCAATTCCCAAAGACAAGAATCAATAATGATGATGTTTACTACGTGGCAAAAAACAATTCAATCGTTCAATCTACTTTTTTAGAAGATGATATAGCATTACTTAATGTAAGTGCCAATGGATATCAGGCTACTGACACGAAAAATATTTCTCACGTAATTAAAATTTACGAATCAGTTGACGGGAAATTAGTGCTAAAATTTTATGAATGGAGGGTGAAAGATGGGTATATTAAAGAACGGTATCCAAAATAAAAGTTTTAAAAAATATTCAAAATAGCCAACGTTTCGTGAAGTCTTTTGACTTTTAGCAAAATATAGACATAATAGCAGTAAGGCGAATGATAAACTATTTAAGGAGTAGCGTAATGTGTTCAACAGACTGCTTTCCCGAAGTGTCGGGACAGGCTGTCGTTTCTCCTCGCAATGACAGCTCAAGACTACTTGCTGTAACGGTTTTAATGACAGGTCGCCGGGTTATGTTTATGATTCGGGTCTGTATTGTGGCAATTGATGTCGTGTCCCGGAGATACTTTCATAGCTTCTGAAGCGGGGGAGATGTAGGGAATTCCGAGCTCGAGGCCTCTGAGAATAAATAATCCTCCCAAAACAATCATCACAACAGGTATCAGTTTTAAAACTTTAATTCTAAAACTTTGATTCATTAAATTTCCGACTAAAACTACGGTGAACATGAAAGGTAAAGTTCCCAGTCCAAAAATTGCCATAAAGGTGGCGCTTTGCCAGATTCCGCCGCTTGCTAAACTTGCTGTGAGTGCCATGTAGACCATTCCGCAGGGAAGAAATCCGTTGAGGATGCCAGTTGTAAATCTTGAGCGGTAATCTGCTTTCTGAAGGAGTTTTCCTAAGTTGGATTTTACTTTAAATAAAAACTTAGAAATAAAAGGAAGCCTTGAGGCAAAATCTTTTCCTCCAAAAGAAAATAATGCCATGATGATAAGAAAAATGCCAACCCCGATGGTAAGATATTGCTGAAATCCTGCAAACTGAAATCCTTCGCCTATAATTCCGAGTAAGGCTCCTAAAAGAGAGTAGGTAAAGATTCTTCCAAACTGATAGGTAAGATTCTGAAGATAATAATTGGTTGCCTGTTTTTTGGTTAAACCCATCGACAAGGCAATTGGCCCACACATACCGATGCAGTGAAATCCCGATGCAAAACCGAGCCCCAAAGCGGATATGATGAGTGCTATTTCCATGCTAGATCGTAATCGATTCTGTATTCTGTATTGTTTTTTACCCAGGTTAAACGGAGGGTATAACTTCCTACTTTCAAAAGTTTTGCTGGGATTGTAAATGATTTATTATCATCCAGTATTGCATCTTTTTTAACGTCGAGATTCTGGTCATCGGTTCTGTTCAGGACGTATTTTATTTTTGCATTTCCGTTGTTGTAATCTGCAGGAAATTTGATGCTGATTCCGTCTGAATTTTGACTGTAAACAGGTTTGTTGACCAGTTTATCTGCTCTGCCTTTGGCGTCAATCACTTCCTGATATTTCAGTTCTTCTTCATAATAGTTGTCTGATACCATTTCAGAATTTTGCTGCCCGTTCGGAAAAAGAAACAGCATGGAAAGGATAAAAATTATAAAAGCCGCAAGTGCTATGAAGACGCCATGTCCCCAGCTTAGATTTTTCATTTTAGATTTTTAAAATTGTAATTTAAAAGGTCCTTCGAAATAGGTTTGATAAGAATCGATTAATTTTCCTTTCATATCATAAACGCCAATGGTGATGTTCTGTTTTGAAAGTTTCATTTCGTTTTCCGGGAAACTGATGTTAACGGTTCCTTTAGAAATTTTATCTCTTTCGACCGTTATTTTGCTTGACACGCTGTAATTTACTTCGGCATGTGCCGGGGAAATTACTTTGATGGTCACAATTTTTTTATCGTTTGTCTTATTGAGGAAAGTATAATTGTAGGTATTGCTGATCTTGCCGTCTCTTACAAAATAGGTACTTCCAGCTGGCTTAATGAATTTTGCTTCCATCTCACCACGGTTGTATAAAAGAAACCCTAGAAATCCTACCAAAAGTACGAGTACTACTGCAAAACCTTTCATTCTGCCGGTAAATTTAAATTCGGTATTATTTTCGATTTCATTTTCAGAAGCATAACGGATGAGCCCTTTGGGGAGTCCGACTTTTTCCATTACCTCGTCGCAGGCATCGATACACGCAGTACAATTTACGCATTCCAACTGCTGTCCGTCACGGATGTCGATTCCCGTTGGGCAAACGACTACGCACTGATGACAATCGATACAGTCACCTTTTCCGGCTGCCTTACGGTCTTCACCTTTTCTCCATGAAGAACGGTTTTCACCTCTTTTAAAATCATAGAAAACGTTAATGGTATCTTTATCTATTAAGACTCCCTGCAATCTTCCGTAAGGACATACCAAAGTACAAACCTGCTCTCTGAACCATGCAAATACGAAATAAAACGCTGCAGTAAAGAGAATCATTACGACAAAGTTCGTAAGATTGGCAAATGGCCCTTGTGATACGATATTTAAAACCTCTTCATAACCGACGATGTACATGAACATGATGTGCGTGATGATCAGAGAAATAACAATGTAAACAGACCATTTCAGGCTTCGCTTCATAATTTTCTCATTGTTCCATTCCTGTCTGTCGAGTTTCATCTGCTTGTTTCTGTCTCCTTCAATCCAGTATTCAATTTTACGGAAAACCGATTCCATAAAAATTGTCTGAGGGCAAATCCACCCGCAGAAAATTCTTCCGAATGCAATCGTAAAAATGATAATGAAAATAAGAGAGACAATAGCGCCAAGCGTAAGAATGAAGAAATCCTGAGGGAAAAATGGCTGACCAACGATGTAGAATTCTCTGTCGATTACATTAAAGAGGAAAAAAGGATTTCCGTTGATTTTAATAAATGGAACTGTAAAATAAATAATAAGCAACAGATAGCTTACGATATCTCTGTAATTGGTATATCTGCCTTTTGGTTTTCGCGGAAAGACCCATTTTCTTTTTCCAGACCGCTCCATCGTTCCTATGGAATCTCTGTAAGTTTCAGGATCTACTACCTGACCCTGGCCGCCGCGTACGTCTAAATCTTCTGTGTCTGACATTTGCTTTGTATTTAAAAAAAGAAAAACATAATTTGTTATTTGATTTAAGATTTTAAATTAATAACAAATTATGTTTCATTTTATATTTTTCAGTTAATTACTTCTACTTCTTTTCCCATTTAGCCTCATCCCCGTATGGTGGTGCACCACCTTCTGCAGGCGTGATTGGCTTTTTCATCTGGTTGATAGAGTAAACATAAGCTGCAACATTCTGAATATCGTTTCCTGTAAGAACACCGTTTTTACCCCAAGCCTGCATTGCAGTACCTGTAACCCCGTTTTCTACTACGTGGAATACGTTTTTGAATAATGTTTTTTCAGGCTGATTGTGCCAGAAGTTATCCGTTAGGTTTGGTCCAATTCCTCCTTTACCACCTTCTGAGTGACAAGATACACAGTTGGTTTTGAAAACCTCTTCACCAGCAGCGATATTGTCTTCAGAAAATTCTGCACTTTCAATAGTAACAGGTGGCTGTTCTTTCATATAAGCAGCAACGCTTGCTTCCTGCTCTCTGTATTCTTTCTCGTATTCTTTCAGCGGGCTTGCAAAATCTGTGAATGCATACGCTGAAATGTAAAGAATCATAAATGCTGTTCCGAAGTAGAATAAACCTACCCACCATTTTGGTAAAGCATTGTCGAGCTCCATAATTCCGTCGAAGCCATGGTCGATCAAAATATCTTTCTCGTGAGAATCAGACTGCTTCTTGAAAGCCGCAGCATATAATCTTGTGAAATAAGGAACTTTTTTCTCAGCAAGGTAAGCCGCTTTTTCTTCGTCTGAAAGTTTTTTAAACTTATTGTTTTCTACCAAATCACCAATTGCACTGTGAATGTAAGCCATGATAGCTCCAATCACTACAGTGCCCCAAAAATAAGGTGACTTTAAGAAAGCATAACTCTGAACGAACAGATAATAGAAAATAATAAGCAGGCCGATTATTATAGCAATATTTACAAAAACTGGCGTTCTTTGTTTCATAATAAATTGTTTAATTTTTTAAATTAAAATCCTCTTCGTCATCCTCAAGCGGTGCATGCTCTTCTTCTCTGTAGTATTTTTTAGGCTTACTGAAAACGTAAATAATCAGAGAGACAAAAAACAGAATAAAAAGGATCAAAGCCAATGTCTGGTAAAGCCCCACGTTGTCCGTGTTGGATAAGATGTCTTTAAAATTCTGAGGAATCATCTTTAATTTTAATGTTTAGTTATTACTTGCTGTTTTTACTTCTGTCGTTTTAATATCTGTACCCAATCTCTGTAGATAAGAAATTAAAGCAATGATTTCTTTTTTCTCAAGCTCACCTTTAGGTCTTTTTGCGTAGGCATCCTTCAAATCCGGAGCTTCCACAAAGATGTCGCTAACGATTTTAGCTGCCTGGTTGTCTGCCCATTTATCCGCAGAGTCAATCTGACCTTTCGTGTAAGGAACATCGTAAGTACCTTTCATAAATTTGATTTTATCAATCATTTTAGATCTGTCTAAATTGTTTGAAATCAACCAAGGGTAACGAGGCATGATAGAACCTGCTGATGTAGATCTTGGGTTGTACATGTGTTTGTAATGCCAAGAACTTGGGTTTTTACCACCTTCTCTATGCAAATCCGGTCCGGTTCTTTTTGATCCCCAAAGGAATGGTCTGTCGTAAACAAATTCCCCTGCTTTAGAGTACTGTCCGTTTTTACCGTTGAATCTTACAATCTCATCTCTGAATGGTCTTACCATTTGAGAGTGACAGGCGTTACAACCTTCACGGATGTACAAGTCTCTACCTTCTAATTCTAATGGTGAATATGGTTTCACCGCAGAAATTGTAGGTACACTTTTCTTAAGTGAAAGGGTAGGGATAATTTCTATCATACTTCCTATTGAGATGGTAAGCAATGATAATACCGTTAGCAACATCGGCATTCTTTCCAACCAAAGGTGGAAACCTTCTCCTTCTTTTCTTTTGTTGCTGATATTTGCCAAAGCCGGAGCTTCTGCAGGAACTTCTTTTTGGAATGATCCTTTTCTGATTGTCATGTAAACATTCACAACCATCAATAAACCTCCTGAAAGATAGAATAAACCTCCTAAGAATCTTAATTTGTAGTAAGGAATAATTGCAGTAACAGTATCTAACCAGTTTTTCCACAATAAAGTTCCGTCTGGGTTAAATTGTTTCCACATCAAACCTTGTGTAAATCCTGCGATATACATTGGTACAGCGTAGAAAATAATACCCAAAGTACCTAACCAGAAATGCCAGTTGGCTAATTTCACAGAGAACATTTTAGTTCTCCAAAGGATTGGTACCAAATAATAGATTACACCGAATGCCATGAAACCATTCCATCCTAATGCACCTAAGTGAACGTGACCAATTACCCAGTCGGTAAAGTGACCGATTTTGTTGATGTTTTTTGTTGCCAATAAAGGCCCTTCGAAAGTTGCCATACCATAACAGGTAACTGCCACTACGAAGAATTTCAAAATAGGATTTTCTCTTACTTTATCCCAAGCTCCTCTCAATGTAAGAAGCCCGTTCAGCATTCCTCCCCAAGATGGTGCAATAAGCATGATTGAGAAGCCAGTTCCCACTGCCTGAGCCCAAGCCGGTAATGCTGTATACTGAAGGTGGTGAGGACCAGCCCAGATATATACGAAAATTAATGACCAGAAGTGAATAATCGAAAGTTTATACGAGAATACAGGTCTGTCTGCAGCTTTTGGTAAGAAATAATACATCAAACCTAAAACCGGAGTTGTCAATACGAATGCAACCGCATTGTGACCATACCACCACTGAACGATAGCATCTTTTACCCCAGCGTAAGCTGAATAAGATTTCCATCCTGAGAATGATAAAGGTACTTCAAGGTTGTTGAAGATGTGAAGCATCGCTACCGCTACCCAAGTTCCTAAATAGAACCAAATAGCTACATAAAGGTGTCTTACTCTTCTCTTTTTGATGGTAAGAATCATGTTTACCCCGAAGATAATCCATGAAATTGCAATTAATATGTCGATTGGCCACTCGTGCTCAGCATATTCTTTTGAAGTATTGATCCCCATAAAGAACGTTACAAACGTAGCAACGATCATAAACTGCCATGTCCAGAAATGAATCCAAGAAAGCGTATCGCTATACATTCTTGTTTTTAATAATCTCTGTGTAGAGTAATACACCCCTACGTAAACAATGTTACAAACAAAGGCAAAGATTACCGTGGTGGTGTGTAGCATTCTAATTCTACCAAACCCTAAGGCTCCATTGGTATTAATCAACCCCTGAATGTTCCCTGATGCCAGACTGTTGATGGTTGTATCATCAGTACCAAACAAAAACTCAGGAAGCTCGGGATAGAAAAGCATCAATGCTGCCGTCAAACCAAACGTAAAACCGATAATTCCAAAAACTATGGTTGCGTAAAGGAATGCACGAACAATACTGTTGTCATAACTAAACTTTTGTGTCTCCATATTAACTATTCACTTTTATCTTCAAATTTATTTTTATCTCCGTCTTCTTTTTTATTTTTTTCCTGTGTTTCCTTTTTGTCCTTTATTTCACCGGAGTCAAAAAGTATTCTCACAGCGGGAGATTCATCGTCCTCAAACTGTCCTTTTCTGGCATTTACAATGAAGATTACCAGGAAAACTGCAGCCAAAGAAACACTGCAAAGGATCATTAAATATAAAATATCCATTTGCTACAAAATTAACCCTTTTTCGGGGTTCAAATTTAAGGAAAAATAATGAGAATTATCACGAAATACGGGGTTTCGCTAATTTAAAACCAATCTAAATAAGCCTGTTTAAGCCTGTTTTTGGAAATGTTTCCTGCCCAGAATCCAGGTTGAAATTGTTGTAAATGAAATCACCGTAATCGAACTTGCCGGCATAATTAAAGCAGCAAAAAGCGGACTCATATTTCCGGTTACAGCAAACGTTAAACCGACAACATTGTACAAAAAGCTGATAAGGAAAGTCAGTTTTACAATCGTAATTGATCCTTTGCAGACTTGAAGATAGTTATCTAATTGAGAAACTTTTTCACCATTCATAATGACATCGGAAGAGGGTGTAAAGCTGTTGCTGTCGTCAGAAATCGCAATTCCCACGTTGCTTTGTTTTAAAGCTCCGGCGTCGTTTAATCCGTCGCCCAACATGATTACTTTCAAGCCCTGATCCTGGAGATTTTTAATGTAATTCAATTTGTCTTCCGGATTTTGATTGAAAGCCATCGAACTGTAATTCGGGATGATTTCCTGAAGCTGATTTTCCTCGGAAGAATTGTCTCCGCTCAGAATAAAAATCTTATAACTTGTAAGTTTTTTAAAGAGATTTTTAAGGTTTTCACGGTATTCATTTTTAAAAATAAATTTTCCGATAAACTGATTATTTTTGCTGATGTAAACTGCTGTTTCAAGATTTTTAGATTCCTGATGATTGTATTTTGCAGAACCGATTTTGTAAATATTACTTCTTACGCTTGCTTCATAACCTTTACCTGAAATTTCTTCAAAATTGTCTACCGGGAAATAATCATCCTTAACTTCTAAGAATTCATATAAAGATTTTGAAAGCGGATGATTTGAATTTTTAACCAAACTTTTAATATTCAATAAATCAAATTCCGGAATTTCAGAACCTTCGTATTTGATATTTGATTTTTTTCTGTGCGTAATGGTTCCGGTTTTATCAAAAACTAAAGTGTTGACTTTCGCAATTTTCTCAATCGTTAAGGTGTCTTTTACGTAGAATTTATTTCTGCCTAAAATTCTCATAATGTGACCAAAAGTAAACGGAGAAGACAAGGCTAAGGCACACGGGCAGGCAATAATTAAAACTGCTGAAATCACCTGAAACATGGTTTCCAAATCAATGAAATACCAATAAATTCCGGCCACTAGTGCAATTCCTAAAATAATGAAAGTGAAATATTTACTGATGTTATTAATTAAAGTATCAAGTCCGGTTTCGTGTTTTTTGAAGGCTTCTTTGTTCCAAAGTTGGGTAAGGTAACTTTGATCAACGTTTTTAATCACTTCAAGTTCAAGGGAAGAACCGATCTGTTTTCCTCCGGCAAAAATTTTGTCGCCAGGATTTTTTGAAATGCTTTCACTTTCTCCAGTGATAAAACTGTTGTCTATATTTCCGTTTCCGCTGATTAAAATTGCATCAACCGGAATAATTTCCTGATTTCTTACTAAAATTCTGTCACCGATTTTAATTTCAGAAAGTAAAATATTTTCCTGTTTTCCATTAAAATCAACTTTGGTTACCGCAATCGGGTAGAAAGATTTATAATCTCTGTCATAGGAAAGCGAGCTGTAGGTTCTTTTCTGGAAGATTTTACCTAAAAGCATAAAGAATAACAATCCGCACAAGGTGTCGAAATATCCCGGTCCGTAATCGGTTGCTACTTCATAAATACTTCTTCCAAATAAAACAAAAATCCCCAAGACAATCGGAACATCAATATTAACGATTTTGTTTTTTAAACCATACCAAGCTGATTTGTAATAATCTGAAGCGGAATAAAATACCACAGGAACGGAAAGCAGGAACATAAGAAACCTGAATAATCCTTTGTAATGCTCCATCCAGTAATCTTCACCTCCGATGTACTCCGGAAAGGCTAAAAACATTCCGTTTCCAAAAGCAAATCCGGCAATGGCAAGTTTTACCAATAAAGATTTGTCTAAATGATCTTCATTTTTTTCGGCAGTTTCGAGATTGATAGCGGGTTTATATCCAAGATTGGTTAAAAATTTAGCTAAATCACTTAATTTTAATTCGTTATGATTGAATGAAACCTGTAAAGTTTTTCTTGTAAAGTTGACCTGAGAATAATGAATGTCTTTATTGAGGGTATGAAGACTTTCCAGAAGCCAGATGCACGATGAGCAGTGAATAACAGGAATTCTGAAAGTGACAAGGCTCGTATTTCCTTCAGAAAAATCGGCAACACGGTCAAAAATTTCAGGGGTATCGAGATAATCAAACTGAGATGAATTTTCATCGGGTCTAATTCCTGCTTTTTTGTTGAGTTCGTAAAAATTACCGAGATTATTGGTGTTCAGAATTTCAAAAACAGACTTACATCCTGCACAGCAAAAGAGCTTTTCATCAAATAAAATACGCTCTTTTTCTATCTCCTGATCACAATGAAAACAGTTCTCGCTCACCTTCATAAATTATTGGCTTACAAAATTATAACAATTTTTTTTGTTTATCGAGTTAAAATGTTCTATTTTTGTGATAAATGTCATATTAGAATGTCGCAGGAACAACAAGTTGCCATTGAAGAAAGATTCGCAAAAATATTTAATGATATATCTTTTAAAGAAAGGCTTTCATCACAGGATTACGAAAGATATTTTAACGCTAAAAAGAAAGTAACTTTTCAGAAACACGATATCATTTTTGAAGATGGAGAAATCCCGAAAGGTATCTTCGTGATTGAAAGTGGTGCAGCAAAATTATCAAAATCCGGAGCTTTTGGGAAAGATCAGATTTTAAGATTTATAAAAGAAGGTGACCTTATTGGCTACCGTGCTTTGCTTTGCGGGGAAAATTTTCAGGCAAAAGCAGAAGCAATGACTGATATTGAATGTACTTTTTTGCCGTCTGATGTTTTTATGCATCTTTTGGAGGTAGATTCTCAGCTGTCTTTTGTAATGCTGCAAAAAATTTCTTACGAATTGGGAGAGTCTTCCAATACCATTACTTTTCTTGCTCAAAAAACGGTGAGAGAAAGACTTGCGGAGATTTTAATTTTGCTTGAACAAAAATTGGGCACAGATCCTGAAGGTTTTATTAAAATATCTTTAACGAGAGAAGAAATTGCCAACATCATCGGTACTGCAACAGAAAGTGCCATCAGATTGATTTCTGAATTTAAAGGAGATCAACTGATAGAAGTAGATGGCAGAAACATCAAGATTCTCAACCATGATAAACTCATGAAACTCGGTCACGTAGTTTTATAGAAAATACCTAATACAAGTCGGCTTTAGCCGACTTTTTAACTTTAAATAATCACACCAATTATGTCTGTTCATTCTGAAATCAAAAGAGTTACAACGGAAACCTTGCGAAAAATGAAATTCGATAAGGAGAAAATTACCATGCTTACTGCCTACGATTTTACCACTGCGAAAATGGTAGATGCCGGAGGAGTAGATACCATCCTTATTGGCGACTCGGCAGCAAATGTGATGGCGGGTTTTGAAACTACGCTTCCTATTACTTTAGATCACATGATTTATCATACTCAAAGTGTGGTGAGAGGGGTGGAAAGAGCTTTGGTTATAGCAGATCTACCTTTCGGAACTTATCAGAGTAATCCTGATCTTGCTTTGGAATCTGCCGTAAGAATGATGAAAGAGGGTGGTGCTCATGCCATAAAAATAGAAGGCGGAAAAGAAATTTCAAAATCTATAAAAAAGATTATCAATGCCGGAATTCCTATTATGGGACATTTAGGATTGACGCCACAGTCGATTTATCAATTCGGAACTTATAAAGTAAGAGCGAAAGAAGAAGCTGAGGCTGAAAAATTAATTAATGATGCTAAATTATTGGAAGAATTAGGCTGTTTTGGGGTGGTTTTAGAAAAAATCCCTGCAGATTTGGCAAAAAAAGTGACGGAAAGTATTTCAATTCCAACTATCGGAATTGGGGCTGGTCCTCATTGCGACGGACAGGTTTTGGTCTACCATGATATGGTTGGTATGAATAAAGGTTTTTCTCCTAAATTTTTGAGAAGATATTTAGATTTATATACTGAAATTACCGGCGCAGTTTCACAATACGTAAAAGATGTGAAGTCGGCTGATTTTCCTAATCAAAATGAAAGTTATTAATGAGAGGTAATAATCTTCAGACGGCTCAGGGAGTTTTGTCTATTGTCGCTTTACTTTGCCTTGTAGTAGGCTGGTTTCATATTTTCCCTGAAAATATCAATCTTTTTCTTTCCAAAAGACTTTTCTACGTTTTGGTAGGGATCAGTTTTATTCTACAGGCACCTTCTGTGGGCAACAGAAATTTTGTTTATCCAATGTATGCGGCGGCAGGCTTATGTATTGTTGGTGCGTTTTTGCCTTATGACTCGTCTTTCAATTATATCAAAACAATAGGTTTGCTGGCAGGAATTGTCATTAGTTTTTCAAACAGGTCATATCAGGGAAGATAGTTTTTATGGAAGAGCAAATTGTTTATGAAGACAACCATCTTTTAGTTATCAATAAAAAAGTGGGACAGCTTGTTCAAGGCGATAGAACAGGTGATTTGTCTTTATTGGAACTCATAAAAGATTTTATAAAAAAAAGAGATAACAAACCCGGAAATGTTTTTCTGGGTTTGGTGCATCGTATTGACAGACCAACTTCAGGTTTGGTCATTTATGCCAAAACTTCAAAAGCTTTGTCAAGATTGACTCAGATGGTTAAAAACCGCGAGGTAAAAAAGACCTATTGGGCAGTTGTAGCGAAAGAGATGATTCCGAAAAGCCAAAGATTGGTGCATTATTTACAGAAAAACGAGAAAAGTAATAAAGCCATCGTTTATCCTAAAGCTACAGATGGAGCTAAAGAAGCAATTTTGACTTACAATATTATTAAAACTCTAGATAACTATCTTCTTCTGGAAATTGATTTGGAAACAGGAAGACATCATCAAATTCGTGCACAATTATCCAAAACCGGAGTTCCCATCAAAGGGGATTTAAAATACGGAGCGCCACGTTCCAATCCCGATGGAGGAATAAATCTTCATGCAAGAAAATTAAATTTTATCCATCCTGTTACCAAAGAAGATGTAGAAATTGTTGCTCCAGTTCCGCAGAATGACGCAATTTGGCGGGCTTGTGAAGAAATGTAATATTTATTTCCGGAAGTTCTTTTTATTGTTTTTTATTCAATAAAACAATTTGATGTTTGAAATCATGATGTTTTATTAAGATTTTTTATTATATTAGTGACAATCTAAAAACCACTATTTATGAAAAATCTATATCTTTTGTTAAGTAAGAGACTTCTTATTCTTACCCCTTTGTTTTCGGCCTTTATTCTGTTGTCGGGCTTAAAGATTTCGGCACAGGTAAATGCTTATAGTTTTACACAGTCTTCAGGAACATACACGCCGATTACAGGTGCTATTTTGGGCGCAGCAACAGGAAATACGAGTGCTACAAATTTAAACAGCAATGTGTATGCTCTTTCCCTGCCTTACAATTTTATTTTTAATGGTGTTTCTTACAACTCAGTAAATATTTCTTCAAACGGATTTATCACTTTTGGAGCGACAGCTCCTGGTACAACTGTAACTTCTCCTATAAGCAGCACAACAGCTTATGATGGAGCAGTTTCTGCATTCGGTAGAGATATTAGCAGTGTATATGATGCAAATGGTGTAACTGGAAATATCAGTTGGGAAGTCGTTGGCACAACACCTAATAGTGAAATTGTGATTCAATGGAAAGATTTCAGACCAGCAAGCTCAACTTCTACAACTGCGGTTTATACTTTTTCTTTCCAGATCAGGCTACAGGAAACGACTAATAAAATTTCGGTAGTTTATTCTGCAGGTTCAGATGTCGTAGGAACAACTTCTTCTTCTTCAACTGCACAAATAGGCTTAAGAGGAACAAGTGTTGCAGATTTTAATAACAGATTGAATGCTTCAACATTAAATTTCGGAAGTTCTACAACCGGAACTGCCAACAGCAGCACCCAATCTTATAGCACCGTAAATGCTGTTCCGGGAATGCCTGCTTCAGGATTAACATATGTTTGGACGCCACCGACTTGTTGGACACCTTTAACAGTAACCGTAAACGGAATTACCACAAGCTCAGCTACTGTCAACTGGACTGCCCCTGCAATCGCACCAGGAAGCTATGATGTTTACTATTCTACTTCAAATACAGCTCCTACCTCTGCAACAACGCCAGATCAAACTGGGATTACAGCTCTTACAACATCAATAGGACCTTTGCAGCCTTCTACAAATTATTATGTTTGGGTACGATCTTCTTGTGGGTCTGCAGATAAAAGTAGCTGGACAGCGGTTACTAATTTTGCAACACAATGCAACCCACTTCCTGGATCTTATTTTGAAGATTTTGAAAGCTACCCTGGTGTAACAAATGGTGCTTCGGGCGGTGTATTGCCATTATGCTGGAATAATCTTGGCACTGCTCAAGGTGGTCATGTTTCCAGTAGTGCTTCTTCTGTTGTCTCAGGAACTAAAGGCTTGTATCTGTGGACATCAGGAACTACATATGTAGCATACGTGGCGCTTCCTGCAATGAGCACTTTGCAATCAGGAAATTACAAACTTAAATTTGATGCCAAAGCTTCGGTTACAGCAAACGGAATTCTACAAATTGGATACTTAGATACTGCGAACGCATTTGTTCAGCTTACAACATTCAGTGTGCCAACGGCAGGAACGGTTTATCCTTTTTCATTTGATATTCCTGCGCTACCTGCGGGAGTTACCCAGTTAGCATTAAAAAATCCGGGAACTCCGGCAAACAGTTTGTCGATTGATAATCTTTCCTATGAATTGCAAATCTTATCAACTTCTGAAGTGGCAGCGAAAAAAGGATTGAAAATTTATCCAAATCCGTTCAGTGATGTTGTTACTATTGATAAGGTGACAGATGTAAAATCAGCTTCGGTGATTGATGTTTCAGGAAGAACCCTGAAAACATTTAAGGAAGTATCTTCATCTCTTAATTTATCAGATTTAAAAGAAGGAATGTATATTCTTGTTTTAGATCATAAAGATAAAACGAGAACGACACACAAGATAATCAAAAAATAATTTTGAATTGATATCAACCAAAAGACCGAAGCATCACTTCGGTCTTTTTTTAGTTTAAATATTTAATCAAGTTACTGCCCCTGCTGCAAAATTCCACCATTGCTTTCGCCTTGGTTGGTAGATTTGATCATATTCGGATCTTCTTTTGCCAGCTTGTTTTTGGTAGGTATTTTATAATTTACTGAAATCCCAAAACTGCGGCTGTCAAATTTATTGGAAGTGAAAACAGTGCCTCCTACAGAACGGGCAAGAATGACACTTTTATTTTGGTTAAAAATATCCCGTGCATAAAGAGAAAGATTAAGTCTGTCACTCATAAATTTCTTTGAAACTGTGAGATCGAATGCGTTATTCAGCGGTTTGTCGATTTCAAAATAATAGAAATTTCCTCTCGGCGTAAGAATGTTATAGTTTGCCTGAAGTCTGATGTCCTTAGGTAAAATAAACTGTCCCATCACACTGTACACCCAAAAACCTTTGGTCTTGATATCGGGTATTTCCTGAATTTGATATCCTGCATATAGATAAAGAAGATTCATTTTATCAGGATTAACATCAAATTTCATCAGCTCGCTGAACGGTTTTGTAAACAACATAAAAGGAATTGGCATCCCGAAGTTGAAACTGTGCGTTCTCAAACTGTTGACCTGTACCTGCTCATTGCTGATCAAGTTATTGTTTCGGGTAATTCTCTGCACAATCTGATCTTTCACCCAACTCGTGTTGTAGCTGATAAATGCATAATCGAAAGCACTGATCTTAAATTCTGCATTATCATAAATCGTTGGCTGAAGATTCGGGTTACCTGTAGATGTTACAACGCTTGTTCCCAAAGTGGTGTTGTTTGGGTTTAAGACAGAAATACTCGGTAACGTAATTTTTTTGTTGTAATTAAGATTTGCAAAAAGCTGCTTCATCAAATTATACTGAATGCTTGCATTCGGGAAAACCTTAAACTTTTTAAATGGAATTAAATCTTTCTGTACTAATGCTCCAGTGTTGTCAGTGGCTCTCGTAATTCCCGTAATGTCGTAATTTTCAGCTCTTGCTCCAGCTATGAAATCAAACTTTTTTAAGGTTGCCTGAAATTCCAGATATCCTGCAAAAGTCTGTCTTGTATAATCAAGATTTACCGTGCTTCTGTTTAAAGCCTGAAAATCCTGCTGGTCATAAAGTCCACCAAAGCTTACTTTTCCTTCGTCAAGAATTTTAAGCGGTTGCGAATAATCTACTTTAAAATTGTATAGGTTAAATTTCGAAGAGTTTTCAAGATCAAAAAACTGCAGATTGTTTGCATTTCTTTGGTTGAATTCAGAATCGCTGTTGTTGTAAGTAAATTTGAAGTCTAATTTTTTGTTTTTATCATCAAATTTTTTCTGATAGGTTGCCGAAACTTCCTGTCTTAAACCTTCAGAATCGCTTAAATAATCAGTAGTAGTTGTTCCATTAAGGAATACATCTGTGGTGATGTCAGAATTATTATTGTTGTGGCTCACGTCATAATTGACCAATAATCTGTCCTTTCCAAGCTCAAATGTAAAAGCAGAATTTATATAATACGTTCTTCCCACAGAGTTTGAATGATTTTTCGTTAAAACATCAAACTGAGAATCAGAAAGACTTTCACGGTAATACTGACCCAGATTTACCTGCCATCCAAACCATTTATTTCTTGAATTTAACGCAATTGAATTGTTAAATCTGCTTCTGTATCTGTCGTAATTAGAAAAACGATATCCACCGTTGTAGACTGCAGTAAGGTAGTTTTTTGCAGATTTGCTGGTGATAATATTCATAATTGCGCCCCCAGAAGTTGCCGGAAATTCTGCTCCAGGTTGCGTAATCACCTCGATTCTGTCTACGGAGTTTGCGGGCATTCCTTCAAGAAAAGCAGTCAATTCGTTGCTTGAAATATTCAGAGGTCTGCCATCCATATACACTTCAAGAGGTTTTCCCTGATACATCATTCCCACCATTTCGGAAGCGACAAGACCGGGAAGTTTTTTCACACCTTCCATTACTGATCCGTTGTTGAGATGTGCCTGTTCGGAAAAGTCAAAAATCGTACGGTCGGCTTTCTGCTCGATTGCTTTTTTGGTTTTTGTAATCGTGACACCTTCAATCTGCTTCTCTTTTTCTTTTGGAGTTTCATCAGGTTTTTCCTGTGCGAATGCAAAAATACTTCCTAAAAATGAGAGGGTAATAAGCGTTTTTTTCATGGATTGTTTTCTAATACTTTGTTAGACGCAGTTTTTTGGGAATTGTTACAGAGATTACTGTAGATATTTGAAAACATTTTCGACCTTGTATTTTGGACTGCGATTTAAAAAATCATTAAAAAATGCGGTGTGTGTACCTCCCATTAAAATAAAAATTCTGTCATCTTTTGTTACCGGAATTTGATTTAAATTAGAAAACATAACCAGATTTCTATGATAAAATTTTGCTGCTTCGTCGGCGCCTTCAGATTTTCCTTTTGTGGAAACATATGTAAGCATGTCTGCGTTGATATTAATTAAACTCTCCAAATATTGTGGATGATTATTGAGTTTAAACAAATCAGAAAAAGG